>CALFYE010000324.1 GCA_937952145.1 uncultured Myxococcales bacterium | reverse complement strand
CAATCCTTGCCGGGGTCACACGCAGGTTCATTTTTGCAATACGACCGGAATCGTCTGCAACACGAGTGATTATCGACTGGACGCACAGACCAACACCGATGCAAACACCGGGGTTTTGTGTTGTCCGTAGCCGATTGCTGAGCCGCTCATGGTAGCGAGCTGAGTGGTCATTGGAGGGGGCCAATGACTCATGAAGAGCTAGAGGAACTGGTCTTATTTCTCGCTGCGCAGGTGGGGCTTCAGGGTCCACGCCCAGCGCTGCATCGGCGAGGCCGATCGACCGAAGGCCAAGCGCAAGGAGTACAAGGTCCACCGGGACCACAAGGCCCGTCCGGCTTGACTGGACCACCGGGTGAGCCCGGCCCGAAAGGAGATCGCGGCGATACCGGACCCATGGGGCCACAGGGTGCGCCTGGTAACGAAGGGCTACCCGGTCCACCTGGGATGCCAGGATCGGCGGGGACAGCGGGAGCAACGGGTCCAGCAGGACCGCCCGGCCCGAGCTGGCCCGATGTCTTCATTGCTACACCGGGTGGCGTCCCGCCGTTCTATCCATCCGTCCAGCAGGCAATCAATGCAGCCATCGCTGCGGGTGAGCGCACGGAGGCAGACCCCGCACTCGTGCTCGTGCTTCCTGGCGACTACGCCGAAGATGTGACGCTGTACAAGCACGTCCTCGTCCGAGGCTTCGATCGTCTGGGCGACTTCAAGACGATCATCCGGGGACAGGTGACATGCAATTTGACACTTGAGGGCGGCGTTCGTGAAAAGACAGTCACCAGCCTGAGCGGTTTGTCGCTGTTTCCACCGATCGGCAAAACCTGCGGTCTGCTGTTTACCGGCTTGAACTCGCAGAAGCTCATTGTCACCGATGTGGCGATTGAGAGCAGCGTCCCGTGTCTGCTCTCTGACAACACGTTTACGTCGGGGAGTGGAACCAGCCAAATCCTTTGGAAAGATTGCCGTCTCCGCAGTACCAGCATCGCATCACCCGCCGTCCTCCATCGCTCCGGCAGCATCGAGTTGGAATCGTGCGATGTCTGGAACCGTGTAGCGCCTCCTTCGGTCAGCCCCGTGGTCATCCGGCTCGGGCCAATCGTCGGCCAATCGCAACCTTGCATGCTGGCACTGGCCAACTGTTCCATCGAAGGCACCACTGTGGCCGATGGCAGCCTGTCCACATCGACCACGGCAGGCACAATCGGGTTTGGAGCGGTTCGTAGCTCGTTTTATCTCGCCAACTCGACAGCGGCCCCCGTCCGCTATGTGGTCGCCTCGCCGAATGCCACCGCAGGTGTCACAACCCTGGCATTTGCGCACTGCCTTTTTCGTGCCTCGGTTTGGACAGCGGGAACGTACATGATCTTCGGCAATCCAGGCGGTTCCATTCCAGTCATCAGCTTTGGCAATGGATTTCGTGCGGATACTGGAGTAACCGCAGCAGCGCTCACCAGCGGGACTGCGATCAATACTCCAATGGGGGCAGTATGAAATCAGCAGAAGTTTGGACGGCCATTGATAGCGCGTTTGCGGCTGCCATTCGCGTGATTGAACAGAAGTCGCGTGGCAATGGGGCTGCTGCGGCAATATCACTAGAGGACTGTAATACGACGCTGGTAGACGCAACCCGTTTGCTCCAGACTTACATCACTCAGCTCCGCACCCAGCAGGATCATACTGAGTCCGTGGCCATCAATAGGGTCTTGCAGTCCTATCTTGTGCCGCTGGTAGCTGCGCTCCTTCAGTGCATGCAGATTTCACCGAACTCTGGTCTACAGGCATCACGACCAACAGCGCAGAGCCACTCACCTCGTTTGTCCACCCAGATCCTTGAATCCATCGCTGATCAAGATCGTAAGTTACTTTCAGACAATGACGCATTGGCTATTCTGAATGACCAACTGGGGCACTTGCGGCGCTTCGATGCGCTTGGATTGATCCAAGGTCTTGAATCGCTCGCAGCGAGCTATGAGGTTGGAGTGGCCAGCTCGATCTATTTTCTCCGCGAGATCGCCAAACAGCGACATGACCTCCTACCGGCACTTGGTGCTTACTTGCAGGAAGTCGGAAGGCTCAGCAACGATGCAAACTCCGTGGAGATCCGTCCTGGGATAAGCGTCGGTATCGGCGACATAGGCAGTGTGCATGCGCGCATCCTGCTTGCTCTTCGCTATCTCGAAATCAAGGAGAAGTTCAATTTATGACAAGCCATGCCAAGCTCGAAAAAATTCAGCAGCTCGAATCAAAGCATATTGGTGTACTCGCAAACTGCTACCAATACTCTGCCAGACTTTTTTATCATCATATAGTCGGCCCAAGACAAGACGCAGAACGGGCACGTCAATGGCTTGGAAGCGAAGTGAATCAGCTAGCGGTTATCACCAATGAGTTTAGCGACTTTCTCAAAGCTCATGCCAGTGAGATGCAGCGAGCACGTAATCAACTTGCAGAGCGCATGCACTCAGTTCAGGAAGTGCTGGCTATGTATAATCTGTCAATAACCCTATTCTAGTCGAGTGAACAAATGGCAGACAAATCGGTTCCTGATTTGGATATGACTGTAGGTTACTTCATGGAACGGGATGGGAAGATTGTGTGGGAGACGTATGATGGGCAGCTTGCTACTTGGCGACTTGCGCTCATCGATCTGCTGAAGAGCCCGAACGTCAAAGCACTGTACTTCCTGGCGGGCAAATCGATCTGGATGAGGCTGCCGCTATGAGCCGTCGCGATTCACAGTGGGCAGGGATTGTCGCGGGTGCGGCTGGGCTGTCGCTGGTGGCCGGCTTTGTGGTGCTGGCTGTCGTCGGAAAGCCGCCTGCTCGGAAGGACAACACGGAACCTCCGCTGGCCAAGCCACCCGTGACGCCACCCGATGACGTGGAGGCACTTGCGCGGTGTCTGCGTTCCGAGGACGACGATCCGGCCATCCAGATCGCGATCGGTTGGATTGTGCTTCAGACAGCGCGACGACGGCGAGTGTCGGTCTTTGACCTGCTGACGGCTGGACACGGCTACGGTCCGCAGAAGGTGTTTGTGTCGGGCCGCGCCCTCATTCGCTTCGCGGCCACTGACAAGCCTGCTTCTGACACGACGATGTTGCTTGCAGCCGCGCTGCTCGCGGGAACCGTCGAGCCCCCAAAGCGCTTTCAGATGGCAGCCCCAACGAGCTTTGTGGAGCGAAGCAAGGCGAGCAAACGACTCGGTGAGGATGGTCGCCCGCTTCAGCCGGAAACGACAATGGCTCGGATCGCCGCGCTACAAGCCGACTTTGGCGGCCTCGTGGGTCGAATGGGGCGCTGGTACTTCTATCGGCACCGGGCACCCATCGTAGACCCTGCTGCGTCCATTCCGAGCTTGGCGTAGGATGCGCGCCATGAAGCTGCTGCTGAGCCTCGTACTGCTGCTTGTCACGACGACCGCTTTTGCCGAAGAAGAGCTGCGCGCTCCGCCGACTCTGCGCGATGCCGCCAAGGCACATTTTCACAACGGTCTGGCGTTCTATCGCAGCGAGCAGTATGGACCCGCCATCGTCGAGTTTCGTGCTTCGTGGGAGTTGAGCGGTGAACGCGACTTGCTTAGCAACCTAAGCTGGGCTTGCGAGCGCGCCGGTCGCATCCTAGAGGCAAAGGAATACGCCGCCAAATACCGCGACCTCAGCCGTGGCACCGACGACGCCGAGCGCTCCGAGCGGCGGATGAAGTTCCTGACCGAGCGCTATCCTGACGGCAAGCCCGGCGACGCCAAGCCCGCTCAAGCTCCGCCATCGGATGCCAAGCCAGCCCCAACACCGTCAGTCTCACCGCTCACCGCCCAAATCGTTCAAAGCGGCGATGTGACGCCATCGAACGGCCCGACGCCAAGCGGTAGACCGCTCGCGATTGGCCTCGTCGCGGGTGGCGGGGCAACGCTGGCGCTGGCGATAGGGCTCGGTGCAGGGGCCATCGCGACGTGGGTCGAAGCAGACCGTCCCGAGACGTATTACGACCGATGGGTCAGCCTCAACACCACATCCCGTGCGCTCACCATCTCCGCCGCCGTGAGTGGTGTCACCGGAGCCAGCTTGCTCGGCGCTGGCCTGTATCTGATGCGGAGGAAACGCTAAGGGGGGAACATGAACCGCTGCGCGCTGTGTCAGCAGCCCAAGGACGACTCGGACTTCGCCGCGCTGGTCGTCGAGTATCACGGCAACGAACCGGAGCCGGACGCGACGAGCTTGTGCCAAGAGTGCCGAGCACTACACCGCCTGATGCAGAGAGAGCAGACCGCCAAGCTCCTGCAAACAGCCGTCGTGCAATCCATGGACCGTGCATCGCTGGGTGCCGTGCTCCGCCACAAGCTGAGGCTTCTGCTCGACCGAGCCACCAATGACGAGCTGGGCGAGTTCGGCGAGGCGATCCTCAATCGCGATCTGACCGCCATCTCTCGCATTGGTTCGATGGTCGCTGCCATCGTGATGCGAGGCGCAAGCTGAGCCGACCGAAGAGCCCTGATCGGCAGCGCGGATTGCCAGTCACCGGGAGGATCGGTGGCCACAGGAGCTTCGTCAGCAGCCGGTCATCGATGAGCATGCCGCGATCACTGAAGGACAGATGGTTGGCTTCGCCGTCCCGACGAAGCGCCACCCGACCCCGACGAAGCGCCGCCAAGTCCCTCATCATCGCCGGGTAGCAGGACGTGCTGGCCAGCCGGTGCGCTCGATGGTCCTCGACCTCGACTGCCAACATCAGCCATCTGGAGTGCAGCCGGGGGGCTCGATTCCCAAGTTGACGAAACGCCACCGCCTCGACCCCGACGAAGCGCCGCCAAGTCCCGCATCATCGCCGGATGTTCGCTCGTTGTGACGCCGGAACGCTCGCACGCGGACAGGGCAGGTCCGAGCGGCAACGCACTGGTGCCTGCCGTTAAAACAGACAGCAGGCCGGTAGATCGAATATAATAGAGAGCCAATGGATCCTCTCCCAGAGCGTGACCCCGGTATCCTGCCATTCTCTACACTTGCATCCCTACAGCTTGACCAAGAGCCCAATCCCAACTTATTACCCCGTCCTAGTCGATTGGCAACAATTGCAAATAGATATTCGCCAAAACTCTGGCGACACATTGATGTCTGTCGAGCCGACGCCAGGCAAAGGGATCCCCGTCATTGGCCGAGTTCCGTCTTTGTCCCGAGCAGCGTCGTCATGGACTGGCTCATCGGGGTGCTCGTTCCGCTTCGGAAGGACAAAGACGAGGAGCTCGACGATAACGAAGCCGGTCTCTTGGAAATGGAGATTGCCATCCTGACTGCACTGGCTGCTTGGCGGCCGACGAAGGGGATCTACTGTTTCGACCCTGAACTGTCTGAAGAATTGATGAGTACCCCAATAACTGGAGATCTTCCGTGCGATGTGTTCTTCCATTTGCCCGAGTGGTGCGTATATGTGGAAACCCCGCAGCAAGAGAAGAATGGAGCGTACGGATTCTTTGCTTATCTTGATATTCACGCATCTCCGACGCAAGAAAAACAACTATCCCTGCATCTTATTTTCGATACGGTCGACTATCTTGTGCACTCCTATGTGCCATTAAGGAAAGCTCCCCTGACCGAGCTACTCGACGAGGTCTACCGGACAGTTCCTGCCTCCACCCGCATGAGCATCCATGCCCTGCTACAGCCGGCCATTTCGCTGCTCCTTTATGTCTGCGCCACCAATGCCGAGATTGGAGACGGATCAAGGCGACCGGCATCGCCTCGCCCGACCAAAACCAAAGACGGCTGGCGGATGTTCCCAGCAGAGACGCCCGCGATCTGGAATGTGGGTGTTCGTCTGGGCTCTGCCCTACGTCGCGCCAAGGCAGCACACATCGAAGAGGGCACCACGCCGACGGATCAATCCGTCGCTGCCATGCGCGCTGGACCACGACCGCATATCCGGCGGGCTCATTGGCATTGCTTCTGGCATGGCCGTCGCGACGAACCTGAACGGCGCACTCTACGACTGCATTGGGTTCACCCGGTTGCCGTCAAGGTCGATGCTATTGAAGACCTCCCGACCGTAATCCGGCCTGTCAAGTAGATGGCCGACAGGAGCAAGGGTGCTGACCGGCGCGCTGGCTCCGCAAGTGGGCGGTGGAGCGGGTGATCGCCATCGGCAGCGCGGCGGACAGATCGCTGCGCATGATTCCCGGCGCATCGATCCATGCAGATCGCTGGCAAGCTGACCAGCAGACCACGATCGATCGCTAAAAAGCTTGACAACTGCGACCTCGCTAAGGGCAGTCCTAGCGGTTCCAGTTGCGCGGGATGTCCAGCCAGGAACGAGCAGCGGCCAGCATGAACCCGAGCGGATGGTTGCCCGGCATCACAGATGCGGCGCTAGCACATCCCAAAGAATATGCAAGGGGATCGATTGGTACAACGGAGCGCGAGGGGTACCGAAGGAGAAATACACCCCGTTCAGGTGAACCACCATCTCACAAGGTACGAGAAATTGTGGTGAAGGCGCCTCAGCCCGCGTCCGTCATGTTGCTTTGCCGTGCACCGGAGACGAGTCGTCGATGATATGCTGAGCCATACAGATAGATGCCCATGGAGGATGGCGAAGGTGCAGACCGCGACGCATTTTTTCATCGCAATGCTGCTACTGCTTGGTGGCGTAGGAATTTCTGCCACTGGCTGCGGCGACCAGTCTGTTGCGAGTGTAGGTCCGGTAGACTATCTGGTTCTGTTCGCGAGCCCGACCCCAGCGGCGAGGGTCAATGAAATCGTGCAGCAAACGAATACCTTCGTTCTAAGCTACCCACTGCCCGGCTTCCATCGCGAGTACAAAATCCGCGTTCCGTCCTCAATGGGATTCGTGGAGGACCGTGCAATGTTCCGTCGCTTTCCTGAAGTCGAGGTCGTCACACTCGCAGGTACCGGTCAGTTCCACTGAGCGGCGACAGTCTAATGTAGAATGTCTCGTGCCGTCGGCGAGCCCGGCACGATCCAGGCGCGCCAGAAGCCGTCAAGGATCAGGTGTGAGTCCGTTCGCTTGCGCTCGTGAAGCTCTTGGCACAACGACCCTGCATCAGTACTTAGGCACCCACGGCGCCAGAGAACCCAGACAAGCCCGCCACAAAGCAGTTTCCTCCACCAGTCACTCGGAGTATGATAGCTGATGCCTCTGTTCAGAATTGGGGTATGGTATCATTTGCTCACCTATTGTTGAGGCATCCATGATTCACTTTGACGAGCCCTGGCTGACCATCTATTGGGACGATTACTGTAACGCTGTGCGCATGGAGTGGAAGTCCTATGTTGAGGGTGACCAGGCGCGTCTCGGTCTTGAGGCTGGTCTTGGCTTGTTGCAAAAGAACCGTTGTAGTCGCTGGCTGGCTGATGTTCGATGTCTTGGGCCGGTTCGTCAAATCGATCAAGACTGGGTCAATCAGGACTGGTTCCCGCGAGCAATCGCTGCTGGCCTCCGCTACATGGCGACGGTAACACCAACGTCTGTCATTGCCAGTATGACGGTCAGGCGGATCATGAGCAGGGTCAATGAGGTCGACATGCTCAATAGTTACTTTGATGACCTCGAACACGCACGAGAGTGGCTCCGGAACCCGATCAAATAGATCAACTCGGAGCATTCCGATTCGTCGTCACACAGGCACTGTGCCCGCCAGCTTCCGTTGAATAACGATGTCTCGTTTGTTCGAACAGTTCGCGAGACAGATCACCGCCTTTAGACGCCCGAACGTATGCCGATTTTCGGTCTCCCTGATCCGAATCAATGCATCCCGTGGTGATTTCGGTGTCGGTGAGTCACAAACTGGGTCTCCGTTCACGGCTGAGGGTTCAACGTCGTGCGTCATGCGTCGACCACGCTGAAAAACGAGGAGTGCTACGCTGAGCCTAGCAGCGTGGGGTCGAGACCGCTGATCTCGCTCCCGGTGCGGGAATCCAGTCCCACGCCGTCACTGCTGGCGGTAGCCAACTCGTCTTTCCGCAACGCGTCCGGCTTGAGAAGTTGAAATACCTCCGCATCCGTTTTGTCGTTTGTCATCGGCCAGTTCCCGAGCCGTTGGAACGAATGGGAAGCCTGCATCGCCTGGTGCAGAGCCTGCAAAACCACAATCTGTCCTGGCTGAGCGAAGGCCGCAAGATTCATGGCGTTTAGAACAGGCTCACCGAACAACGTATGATTTATCCGGCCCTGGCTGATGGCACCGATGGTGGCGTAGA
>CALFYE010000323.1 GCA_937952145.1 uncultured Myxococcales bacterium | reverse complement strand
CGGATGTCCAGGACCGTCAGGTAGTCGGCGCCGCCGAGTCGCTGCGCAGCGACCCGCGCATGGCGGTCGCCATCCAGCACGGCAGCCAGTACCTGATGGCGCTGCGCTCCAGCCTGGGTCTTGGCGCCGACCATGGCTTCGTAGCGCGCAGCGCGGTCGTCGATGAGCTCGGACTGACCCACCTGCGCTTCGACCAGACCTTCAAAGGGGTGCGAGTCTGGGAGGGCGAGGGCATCGTCGAGCTGTCTGCCCCGGACGCGCCGCGGTCGGTCATCCATACGCTGCGGGCGGCCGCCGACGTCTCGACCGTTCCGTCGCTGAGCGCGGCCCAGATCCGCAAGCTCGTCCACGCCGACCTGCGGCCCCGGGGGCCCTATGCCAGCGACCCGAGCGTCGAGCTTTTGATCTATCCCGAGCTGAGCGACAAGCCCCGCCCTGCCCTCCTGCGCGGCGAAAACAGTGAGCTCAACGCCGTGGACATCGAGAGCGTCGTGGATCGCTACACGCTGGCCTACCACGTCCACGCCGAGCTTGAAAACGGTGCGCAGGAGACCCGCCACACCGACTACATCATCGATGCGCACAGCGGGGCCATCCTGAAGAAGTGGAGCACCCTCTACACCGCCGCCGAGACCGGGAGCGGCCAGTCCGAGTACAGCGGCGCCGTGCAGCTTGGTACGAGCAGCGTCACGGGCGGCTACGAGCTGCACGACGTCGCGCGCTCGATGAACATCACCACCTACAACCTCAACCACGGCACGAGCGGCACGGGCACCGTCTTCACTGTCACCGACAACAAATGGGGCGACGGCAAGAACTACATCGCCGGCGGCTCCACGACGGTCGCCAACGGACAGACCGCCGGCGTGGACGCCCACTACGGAACCGAGCGGACGTTCGACTACTACTCCAATGTCCACGGCCGCAACGGAATCGACGGCGCCGGCAAGGCCGCCTACAAACGCGTCCACTACAGCAGCAAATACGATAACGCCTTCTGGAGCGACAGCTGCTTCTGCATGACCTACGGCGATGGCAACAGCTTCACCGTGCTGACCAGCATCGATGTCGCCGGCCATGAGATGACCCACGGCGTCACCTCGCGCACGGCGAACCTTACCTACAGCGGTGAGTCGGGCGGCTTGAACGAGGCGATGTCCGATATCCACGGCACCATGGTCGAGTTCTATGCCCGCGGCGGCAGCGGCGCGACCATCGGCAACACCGGAGGCAACTGGCTGATTGGCGAGCAGCTAAACGCCACGCCACTGCGCTACATGGTCAAGCCCAGCAAGGACGGCGCTAGCAAGGATGCCTGGTCTAGCTCGCTCGGCAGCATCGACGTCCACTTCTCGTCGGGACCACTGAACCGCGCCTTCTACTTCTTGAGCCAGGGCGCCAGCAAGAACAGCAGCGACGAGTCGTACAGCACGTATCTGACCGCCGGCATGACCGGCATCGGCAACGACAAGGCGGCTCGTATCGCCTACCACGCGTTAGCCACCAAGATGACGGCCAGCACCAACTACGCCGGTGCGCGCACGGCGTTCCTGGCGGCGGCCACCGACCTGTACGGCGGCACCAGCGCCGAATACGCAGCGGTGCAGAACGCCTTCGCGGCGATCAACGTCGGCACCCCGGCCGGCGGCGGGGGGGGCGATACCAAGGCTCCCACGACGGCGCTTTCCAGCCCGGCAGCCGGCGCTACCCTCAACGGCAGCGTCACCCTGACGGCCAGTGCGAGTGATGACGTCGGCGTGACCAAGGTCGAATTCTACGCCGGCTCGACGCTGCTGGGCACGGACGCCAGCGCGCCCTACAGCTACACCTGGGACAGTGGCACGGTTGGCAACGGCCCGTACGCCCTCACCACCAAGGCCTATGACGCAGCCGGCAACGTCGGCACCTCGGCGGCGGTCAACGTGACGGTCGCCAACATGGGTGGGAGCTGCAGCGTCAGCCGTCAGCTCATCAACAACCCCGGCTTCGAGAGCGGCGCCACCGGCTGGACCGAGAGCGGCAACGTCATCGACGACAGCAACGCCGACAACGCACACAGCGGAAGCTGGACGGCTTGGCTGCTGGGCTATGGCAAGCCGCACACCGATACGCTGTACCAGCAGGTGACGATCCCGGCGGCTGCCTGCAGCGCCAGCCTGTCGTTCTGGCTGGGCATTGCCACCAACGAAGTCGATGCGGTCGACTACGACATCCTGACGGTGACGGTGCAAGACAATAGCGGCAAGGTGCTGCGCACGCTGGGCAAGTACAGCAACGTCAACGAGGGGCCCTTCGCCCAGAAGACGTTCGACCTCTCGGCCTTCAAAGGTAAGACGGTGCGCATCCACTTCAGCGCGACCGAAGACCTGAACACCGCGACCAGCTTCTTCGTCGACGACTTGGCGCTCAACATCAAGCAGTAGCCCGCCTGCACCGGCGCTCCCTTGCCTTTCCGGGCAGCGCTGGGGTTCGTTTCTCCCGCCTCCTCCCGCCTCCTCCCGCCTCCTCCCGCTTCTCCCCGCGCCTTAGCTTCGACACCGCGCAGACGGCCACATCCGGCCGGCAGCGACTGCCTTCAAGGTCCGGTGTCTGATCCGCCCGCGCCCTGGCCAGGGCTCCTACATTGTCCAGCCTCAGAGAACCGTAGATTTAGGCGAAGATATCTTTGTAAGATATCCAACATGCCAAACGTCGGAGACTTGGGTCCGAGCTTTGCCCTGTCCAACCAAGAGGATCAGATGATCATCCTGGATCGTCTGACCTCGCGGCACTCGTCGGTCGTGGTGGCGTTCCTGCCGCAGGCCGGCGCCCCGGGCTGTACGCGTGAGGCGACCGCGTTTCGCGATCTGCAAGCAGAATTTGCCGCCCGCGACGTCGCCATCGTCTGCATCACGCCCAGCCGGCAGCCCGACGTGGCGCAGTTTGCGCGCGAGAACAAGCTGAACTTCGACGTGCTGTCGGATCCCACGCGCCGCACCTGCGAAGAATGGGGAGCGGTGCGCGGCGACACCACGGCCCGCACGACCTACATCGTCAGCGGCAAGGGAATCATCACCCACCACTTCGCGCGGGTGGACGTGTTCAAGCATGCCGGTGATGTGCTGGCGCTGTTTGGCAGCGCAACGGCCGTCGCAGCGACTGCGGCACCGGCTGCTCTTGCGGCCCCAAGTGCGGTCGCGGCAGTGGTTCCGGCAACGGAAGGAGCACGACCGGCCAGCAGCGCAGGAACCACGGTGACCGTCGGGGCAAGCACCGGCGAGCTGATCGTGCAGTCAGCGCGGGCCAGCTTGGGTCTGCTCATTGCTCATCAACAGGCGGGTGGCAGCGTGCCCGCCGACGTCATCGCGCTCTGTGCGCGGCTCAGCCAGACCGGCTCTTCGAGCTAGGTTCATCGAGGGGGTGCAGCACATGCCAGCGCGAAAAAGAATCCTTCTCGTTGATGACACGGCGACGGTGCGCATCCTAGAGCGCGCCATCTTGGGCGCAGACTACGAGTACCTGGAGGGCAAAAACGGCGCCGAAGGCGTCGAGCTAGCCACTAGCCAAAAGCCCGATCTCGTCCTCTTGGACCTCAACATGCCGGTGCTCGACGGTGTCGATGCTCTGCGGCAGCTGAAGCAGGATCAGATGACGCGCCACATCCCCGTCATCATCGTGACCTCCGAGGGAGATTTGGCGAAAAAAGACCGCTGCCGAGCTCTCGGCTGTTCGGACTTCTTGGCCAAACCGATCGACGGCATGCTGCTCAAAGAGGCCGTCCGGAGACACTTGCATTGAACAGCCTGCCCCTGCTCATCGTGCGCTGCGCCGACCTATGGCTGGCGCTGCCGATCGGCGATGTGCTGGAGGTGGTTCGGATGGTCGCTCCGGCATCGCCGCTGCCGCGCGTACCTCGCTACTGCATCGGGGCCATCGACTATCACGGCCAGCTTGTGCCGATGATCGATCTCGCCGCGCGACTCGGTCGCTGTCCACCGCGACGTCCCAGCGAGCTAATCGATGCTCGTATCGTCCTTCTGAGCCAGCAGCTGGATCTATTTCTCGACGGAGAATCGCCTGGCGCTGAGGACCTGGCGAGTGTCGCCGATGCCGATGCCGAGCCAGATGTCGATCCGCTGGCGATGCCTTTGTCGATGCTGGCTTTGGTCGTCGATGACATCAGTGAGCTGTGCGAGCGCGAGATCATCCCGATGTCCGCTGTCGATGAACAGGGCAACGCCGGGTTATGGCGCGGCAGCGTGCAGTGGCAGGAACACAAGAGCGCCCTGGTCTTCGATGTCCCGGTACAGCAGATCGTCACGATGCGGGCCTCTCGCGCCCTGCGACAGGCGCTGCAGGCCGTGGCGCAGCAGGGCCGCGACATCGTTGCCGCTGACGGTGTGCAGGAGAGTCTGCGGTGACCTCGTCCCCGGCCAACCCGGTCTCGGGACCGGCTGCTCCAGACGATCTTTTACGTCTGCTGAGCGCGCTCTTAGAAGATCGCTTTGGCCTGCGCTTCCACGACGGGAACTATGACCTGATGGTGGCAGGACTGCGGCGTGCCGCGGCAGCGCGTCACGTGCGAACGCTAGAGCTGGTTCGCCAGCTGCTCCTGCCGCAGCCGAGCGAGGAGCTCCTGCAGTGCGCGGTGCAGGGCGTGACGATCGGGGAGACCTATTTCTTTCGCCACCCCGAGCACTTTGCCGTCGTCAGCGAGCACCTGGTGCCGGGCATCCTGCGCGCCGGGCGATCACGCATCCGTGGGCTGAGCGTCGGCTGTGCGACGGGAGAAGAGGTCTACTCGCTGGTGATGGTGCTCTTGCAGAGCGGCCTTAGCGACCTGCAAGTCATCGGCTGCGACGTCAACCGCGCAGCGCTGGAACAGGCCGAAGCGGGTCGCTATGGCCGTCGCTCGATCCGCGGTGAGTCGCCGCTTCTCGATCGCTATCTATCGCCGACTCCCGATTCATTAGAGTCACTGGTGTCGCCGGTGGTGCGCGCCCACGCCGAGTTTCGCTACGTGAACCTGGGCGAGGAGGGCGGGCTGGCGCGGCTTCTGCCCGAAGAGACGTTTGACGTCATCTTCTGCCGCAACGTGCTCTTGTACCTGGCCCCGCAGACTGTGCTGCGCGTGGTCGAAAAGCTGCGCGATCGCTTGGCACCCGACGGCTATCTGGTTCTCTCCGCCCTGGACCTGCCGGAGCCGATCGCCGGCTTGGAACAGGTGATGCTCGCCGGGGTCCCAGTGCTCCGGCGACGAGCCCACCGCCCCAGCAGTCAGGCGCTGTCGCCGTTGGTTGCTTTGCCGCCGCACAACGAAGCCGTCCCGCAGGTTAGCGAGCGGCAGTCTTCGGCCCCTTATCGCGATGCGGCGGTGGCTCTGCTTGCGGCGGCTCGATCGGCGGCCGACTCGGGGCACTTGCCGCGGGCGCTGGAAGAGATCCACTCTGCGCTTGCGCTGCGTCGCAGCCCGGAAGCGCTGCATCTCCTGGCCCTGATCCTCAGCGAGCAGGGGGACCGCGTTGGCGCCGAGAGTGCCCTGCAGGAAGCCGTCGCCCTGGACCCGGCGTTCATTCTGGGACACCTGAGCCTGGGCCTGTTCGAGCGCCCGCCCGGACGACGCTGGCTGTCAGGACGACACCTGGGAGTCGTGCTGCACCTTCTGCAGAATCGTGGCGACAGCGAGAGTCTGGGCGGGAGCGAATCGCTGACCGTTAGCCATGCGCGGCGACTGGCCTCGGTGGCCCTCGCCGACCTGGTGCGCAAGGCAACGGAGGAGGGGGCGGCCAGCCACGATCTCGCCGGACCCACCCTGCGCAGCGGAGGGAGCCGATGAGCGCACACGATATCGAAAATGAGCTCCGCGAGCGCGCCGCGCGTCTGGCCCGCAACGCCGCCAGCAACAAGCGCACCGTCACCGAGTCCTTCGTCTCGTTTGTAATCGGCAAGCAGTGCTTTGGCGTGCCGCTATCCGCTGTCGTCTACGCTGGACGGCTGCGGCACCTGACGGCGATTCCCAGCTCTCCGCCCTATCTGCTCGGCATCACGCTGATCTCGGGGCACTTGATCTCGGTCCTTGATATCGCGGCGATGCTCTCGCTGCGTCGGCCCGGCGTGGGGGATGTTACTTCCTGCCTGATTATCGAAAGTGGACCGCGCAAGATTGGGCTCGCGGCCGAGCAGGCCCTGGGCATCGAAGAGATTCCAGCGGATCAAATCAGCGAGATTTCCCTCGGAGCAGGCACGATGCCGATTCGCCGCGCCGCATTCGTCGAGCGCATGCACGTTCTGCTCCTTGACCCGCAGACCGTGCTGGCCGATCCCCGCCTGCAAGGAGGGAACCGCCATGGATGACCTGCTGCGCCAAGTCATTCACGTCTTCGTGGAAGAGGTGCGTGAGCAAGCGCAGCGCATCGCCGAAGCCCTGCTGCGGATGGAGGAAAGTCCCAGCACCATCCCCGTCGAGATCGAAGAGCTCTATCGTCAGGCGCACAGCCTCAAGGGCTCGTCCGGATCGCTGGGCATTACTGACCTGGAGCAGCTGGCCCACTGGGTCGAGCAGGTGCTCATGCCGGTGCGGCGTGAGCGCGCTTCGCTGACCCCAAGTCTTGTGGATCTGTGCCTGCAGGCCATGGCGGCGGCCCAGGAGCGCATTCCCGGCCTACTCGCCGATACCGGGCAGGGCAGCGCCGAGGTGAACGCCGTCATCGCTGCCCTACAGAAGGCTGCCGGGTCTTCCGAATCGACACCGGCGCCGAGCGGAAACAGCGAGGAAGTTGCGCCGCCTCCAGCCAGCAGCGAGCCGGTCGTCACATCGGCCGCCGTCCCGGCCCAAAAGGCGCAGGAAGCACCCTCGGTCCTGCGGGGGAGCGATGGCAGCGAGGCGGTCCGCATTTCGATCGAGCGGCTGATCGCGTTCGAGCGTCGCAGCGACGAGCTACGGGCGCTGCGCGGTCGCCTGGAACGGCATATCAGCGAAGCCAACCAGCTCTGTCAGACACTGGAGCGTCTGTCGACCGAGGCCCGCGAGAGCACGCTGCCGCCCGCCGAGGTCCTGGCGAGTCAGCGCGACGAGCTCCGCCGACAGCTGCGATCGGTGCGCACCCTGCGGCGAGAGCTTCTGGAAGACAGCGAGTCACTGCAGGCCACCACCACCGAGTTTGACGACAACCTGCGCACCATGCGGCTCGTGCCGGCCTCGCTGCTCGTGCAGCCGCTGACCTTGACGGTGCGCGAGGCCTGTCGCTTCAGCGGCCGCGATGCTGCGCTCGAGATCATCGGCGATCAGGTGCATGTCGACCGCTTGCTACTGGAAGAGCTGAAGAACCCGCTTATCCATCTGGTGCGCAACGCCGTCGATCATGGCATCGAAGCCCGCGAAGTCCGCGAAGCCATCGGCAAACCGGGCCGCGGACAGATCCGCTGCAGCATCGAACAGCACGGTGGCGAGATCGTTTTTACGCTGACCGATGATGGACGCGGGATCGACCAGACGGCGGTGCGCGAAAAAGCCATCGAGCGCGGCCTGTTGAGTGTCGCCCAAGCCGATGCGCTGAGCGAGAAGCAGACCTACGATCTGCTGCTCTTGCCGGGCTTTACGACTACCGAGGTAGTAACCGCTCTCTCGGGCCGTGGCGTCGGCCTGGATGTCGTCAACATGGCGGTGGTGCGCCTGCACGGCAGCCTGGAAATTCAGTCCACGCCGGGTCGCGGAACCTCGGTGCGGGTGACGGTGCCGATGACCATGGCGGCGTCGCGGCTGATGCTGTTTGCCGAGCGTGACTGGGTGTTTGCCCTGCCGCAGGCCAGCATCTCGCGCGTCATGCTGGTGCGTCGCGATCAGCTCGTGCCGATTGGCAGCCATCACATCGTTCGGCTGGGCAGCGAAGCCATCCGAGTCGCGCGTCTGCGCCAGCTGATCGGCGAGCCCGAGCAGGCCGGATCTGGTCAGAGTCTGCAGGTGGCGAGCATGCCCCTTCTGATCCTGCGCGGGCCTGAACTGGCAGAGCCGCGTAGGGCCGGCGATGGTCCGAAGCCAGGCGGGATGCGGCTGGGCATCTTGTGCGAGCGGACCCTTGGCGAGAGCGATCTGGTGCTGCGCGCGCTCCCGGCTGAGCTGCAGGGCCGGCCGCCGCTGAGCGCGGTGGCGCTTCTGGCCAATGGCAGCGCTGTCTTTGTGCTGTCCGCACAGGCGCTGATGCAGCAAGCCGACGGTCTACCCGAGCAAGCTCCCGCTCCGCGAACGCGGGTGGGCACGGTGCTAGTTGCCGACGACTCGATCACCACGCGGTCGTTACTGCGCAGCGTGCTCGAGGTCGGTGGCTATGATGTGCGAACCGCCTCCGACGGAGATGAGGCCCTGCGCGTGCTGGCTAACGAGGCGGTCAGTCTGATCGTCTCTGATGTGCGAATGCCGCGGCTGGATGGCCTATCGCTGGTCACCCGTCTGCGTGCCGATCCGCGCACCGCTGCCATTCCAGTCGTCTTGTTCTCTTCTTCGGATAGCGAAGAAGATCGCCGCATCGGCCTGGCCTCGGGCGCGAACGTCTATCTAAGCAAGGGCGCGTTCGAGCGCGGCCAGCTGATCGATGTCGTAAAGGATCTGCTGCGCGGTGCAGCCTGAGGCCTGCGGTGTGGTCATGAGCGACTCTCATCCCCCAAGCTCATCACTCTGCCGCGTACTGCTGGTCGACGACAGCCAGCTCTTCCGCACGGCGCTCGGCCGCGTGCTTACGCGCGACAGCGGCCTGCAGGTGGTTGGCGAGGCCGGCGATGGCGAGGCCGCACTGCGCATGGTGGCGCAGCTTGTGCCGGATGTCGTGGTGATGGATCTGATGATGCCGCGTCTCAACGGCAGCGAGACCGCACGCGCCATTCTGCGCGACTACAGCACCAGCACGTCGGTTCTTCTCTTGTCGGCGCTGGCCCGCCAGCCGGGCAGTCCTGAGCATCGTGAAGCGGTGGCCGCCTTGCCGGTCGGTGTGTTTGAGCTCTATGAAAAACCGACGCTGGTCGGCGCGGTCGCAGAAGCCAGCATCAGCGCGCTCATCCGCCGCATCCGCAGCCTGCACAGCCAGCGTCTGGCGCGACAGCGAAAGTCGTCCCCGCTTTTACGCATGCCGCCGCTACAGGCTTCGGTGATCGTGCTTGGCGCTTCGACGGGGGGGCTGGATGCGCTGCGGCAAGTGCTAGAGCGTCTTCTGCCCACCGCGCCCGCTGTGGTCATCGCACAACACCTGGTGGCCGAATCGACGCCGCGCTTCGTGGCTCAGCTGCAATCACATGTACCCGTGCCGGTGGTGGCCGTCGCGAGTCTGCAAGAGCTGCGGAGTGGGCATGTCTATGTCGCCGCGCAACACGGGCACTTGCAAGTGGGGCGCGACTCGGTGGCTTGTGTGGCCGCTCCATCGAATCAGCTCGCGGCGAGCGCGGACGAGCTGTTTCTTTCGACCGCGCGCAGCCATGGCGCCACCGCCGTGGGGCTGGTGCTCACTGGCATGGGACAGGATGGCGCTCGCGGCCTGATGGCCCTGCGGCAAGCTGGCGCCTGGACGATTGCCCAGGACGATCGATCTTCCTTGGTGTACGGCATGCCGCGCGCAGCCTACGAGGCCGGCGCTTGCTGCGAGGTGCTGTCGCTCAACGGCATGAGCGAGCGTCTGTCGCAGCTGAGCGCTGTCGGCCCCTTGCCTACATCGGGTCGCGGCCTGTGAACACGCCCGGCCGTCCGCCGCAGAGGAGCAGTCATTGACACCGACTCGCGGCTTTGATTCTCTAAATTCAGCACTCTCTGCGCACTGGGTGGGTTGCCTACGGGGGGCTCAGTCGCTGGGCGTAAGATGTCCATCCGCATGAATAGCCAAGCGACAGAGCCCGCTCCCGCCGCTGCGATCGGAAGCGGCCCACCTGCCGAGGTGCAGGCGGTGTTGGCTGCCCTAGGTGGCGCGGTTGCGCTGTTCAGCGAGCAGGGTCAGCTGCTGTTCCACAACCCCCTGTGGCTGCAGTTCGGTCTGCCTACCACGCTGTTCCACTCGTCGGCCGATAGTGGCCTGGGCAGCCTGCAAGCCCTGGTGCTGCGCGTGGCCACTGGGGCTGGTGACAGCATCGAGATCCTCGACCGACCTGTCTCCGAGCGTGGCACCGCAACCTATGAAGTGCGGGCCAGCTTGGTGCAGCCGCCAGCCGCCACGAGCCCTGCGGGCGAGGCCGGCACGACGTGCTGGGTGCTGCTGCAAGGCTTCGACATCAGCCGCCATGTGCGCGCCGAGCGCGGCCAGCGCGAAGCTGACTCTGTGCTGATGGCTATCCTCGACACCGCCGATGTCGGGCTATGCCTAATTGATCAGCGAGGTCGCTTCAGTACGGTGAATCGCGCGTACTGCGCCCTGTTTGGCTATCAAGTCGAAGAGCTGATGGGGCGTCTGCACACCCGCGTCCTGATGTCCGAAGAACACGAACATGCGCGGCGCCTGTTCGACCGCTTTCTCGCCGGCCAGCACCCGGGAGCTGAGGTCAGCCTGGAGCCCGCCTACGAGCCACTCGCCGAGGGCGGGTCGCGCGCCGACAAGTCGAGCAAGGCCAGCCGGGTCGGACAGTTCTCGGGTGAGCTGCGCGGGCGACGCAAGGACGGCACTCAGATCGATCTGTTTCTCTCGGCCCGCCTGCTGATCCGCAGTGATGGTCGGCGCTTCCTGGTGTGCTCCGTCCTGGATATCACCGAGCGCAAAGAGAAGTCGCGTGAGCTCGAAGAGCGCGCCCAGCAGGCTCGGGCCGAAGCGGCGCACAAGAGCCAGCTGCTCTCCGAGCTCGATCAGAAGCTGGTGCTGATCGAAGAACAGCACCGACAGATCCTGGAGCTGTCTGCGCCGCTCTTGGATCTGTGGGACGGCATCTTGGTGCTGCCGATCATCGGCGGACTGAGTGCCGATCGCGCTGCCCGCGTGACCGAGCGGTTGCTGGTCGCGGTAGTCGAGCGTCGAGCCCGCGCCGTCATTCTCGATCTCACCAGCGCACGTGAGATCGCGGGTGGTGGTCTGGAGTTTCTGGTGCGGATGATCAAGGCGGTGCGCTTGCTCGGCACTCGGGCGCTGCTGACCGGCCTCACCCCCGCGACCGCGCGCGAGCTGGTCGAGCGCGGGCTGAGCATCGACGACATTCCCGCCCTGCGCACCCTTGGCGAAGGGCTGCGCCTGTGCATGGCCGAGCTGCCGGTCAGCCCACGCTCCCGTCGCTGAGTCGGATGCCCTGCTAGGTCAGCGTCCCCGAAATTCGTGACCCCATCCCTTTGCCCATCCAGCCTCGT
>CALFYE010000322.1 GCA_937952145.1 uncultured Myxococcales bacterium | reverse complement strand
GGTCGAGATGGGGCCCCCGCGGCCGCTGTTTGCGCCCCATCACGCCCCGGGTCCCTGGGGGGTGGGCGAGCGCGTCCCAGCCCAGCTCCGTGTGGCGGATACTGCGCTTGCGCTGACTTTGGTTTCGATGGGCAATCCGCACGCGGTGAGCTTCGTCGCAGCGGATGCCCAGGGGGAGCCTCTCGACGATGCGGCTCTGCGGCGGCTTGCGGAGCACCTGGGGCCACTTGTCGAACGGCACCCGCACTTTCCGGGGCGCACCAACGTCGAGTTCGTGCGCCAGGACAGCCCGAGCTCGTTCACTACGGTGGTCTGGGAGCGCGGCTGCGGCATCACCCAGGCCTGTGGCACCGGGGCTTGCGCAGTGGCGGTCGCGGCCTGTCTACGCGGCGATGCCCAGCCAGGGCAGTTTGTGCAGGTTCACTTGCCCGGCGGCTCGCTTGAGATTTGCGTGGCGGAGGACTTTGGCCAGGTGTGGATGCGAGGGCCCGTCGTGCATGTCTTCGACGGGGTGCTGTCGCTGCCGCGCTTGGGCTAGGTAAACAGCTCGTTTTCGAGGAGCTCGGTCATCGAGGTGCGCAGGTCCTGCTTGCCGCTGACCCAGCGGTGCAGGGCATTGATGATCGGCAGGTTGATGCGCGCCCGCTGACCCAGCAGCTGAGCCTCGCGCACCATGTTGAGTCCGTCGCAGGCCCGGTCGATCTGGCGGTACGCATCGCCGAGCGACACGCCGCGCCCGAGCAAGCGGCCGAGCTGAAAATCGGGCGAGCCGCGACGATCAGTGGCGACGATCAGCTCACCGAGGCCGGCCGGTCCGTAGAACGTCCACTCGCTGCCGCCGAAGGCCATGCCCAGGCGCTGCATCTCACTCGCCGAGTGACTGATGAAAAGTGAGCGCGCCGCCGCCCCAAAGCCCAGGGCATCAGCGACACCGCAGGCCAGCGCCATGACACCGACCAGCGCGCGAGCTAGCTCGACGCCGATCAGGTCGGGGCTGGTGTAGATGCGCAGCTGCGGTCCCATCAGCGCTTTTTGCACCAGGGCCGTCGCTTCCGCCGAGGGACTGCCGCAGAGCATGGCGACGGGAAGTTCTTCCTCCAGATCCTCGGCCATCGCGGGTCCCGAGAGGGCACCGATGTGGACGAGGGCGGTCTCCAAGCGCACAAGCTCAGAGATCGGCATCATCGTGTGACCACTAGCACCGATGACCGGGGCGAAGCTGCCAATCGCGTGCAGCAGGCACTGCCGCGGCTTGAGGACGTCGCGCAGCGTCTCCAGGAGCGGCTTCACCTTGGCCGCGGGGATGGCCATGATCACCAGGTCGGCCTCGACCAGCTCGTTGAGCTCGATGGTGTCGGCGTAGACCTCGCCGGCCGCGAAGAGCAGCGCATCGGCCGACATCTGCAGCGTCGAGTCCCCCCCGCCCGATCGCGCCGACGGCGGCGCCTTGGCCGGCGCCTTGGTTCGCTCCGGCTGGTCGTAGTAGGTCTGGATGCGCGGCAGATCGGGGGGCGGCTGATACTGCATCACCCGCCTGAGCTGCTGCTCTTTGCCTCGCTGTCGGCGCAGGTTTTGACTGAGCCGCACTGACAGCGCCCGTGCCCAGCGCCCGCCCCCGATTACTGCGACAGAGACTCCCCGCATTCAAAGCTCCTTGGCCCCACGCCTTGCATGGCATCGGTCTCGATGCCTGCTCCCCGCCCCCTGATCATCGTGGATCGGGGATCGGGACAAAAAACCTCGATCATTATACGAGGGCGGCTGCCCGGCGTGGGGGCCGAAAGTCAGCGAGTTTGCGCCGGGCGGATTCTGGAAATACACTGCGCAGCGGTCGCGTTGCCCATTTGGTTGTGCAATGGCCTCCCCCTGTGGGGCATCTAACCGCTTCCCCTGACGAGTATCGCGCACATGAACCTGACACAGAAACTGCTCTCCCTGACCCTGGTTGGCGCCGAGTGGGTGCTTTGGCTGCTCCTGCTCCTGTCGCTGCTGAGCATCGCGGTGATGATCGAGCGCGGCATGTACTACTTCAGCCTCCGCTCCGACTTCGCGGCGCTGGCCGAGGACCTGCGGCGCCTGCTGCTCGACGGCAAGTTTGGCGATGCCCGCAAGCAGGTCAAAGGGGGCCGCGGGCCGGTCGCCTTCGTGGCCCAGATGGGACTTGAAGAAGCCGAGCGGGGTGCTGATGCCGTCGAGTCCGCCATGCTGGGCGCCAAGGCGCGGGTCAAGCTGGGCCTCGAGCGCAACCTGGCCTTCCTTGGCACGCTGGGCTCGAACGCACCGTTTATCGGTCTGTTTGGCACCGTGCTCGGTATCATCAAGGCCTTCCACGATCTGGCAGGCAACCAGGCCGGTGGCATCCAAGTTGTCATGGCTGGCATCTCGGAAGCCTTGGTGGCGACGGCGGTCGGTCTGCTCGTCGCAATCCCGGCCGTCGTGGGCTTTAACGTCTATAATCGTCGCGTTCGCGCGCTGACCTCGCAGATCGATGTCGTCGCGCAGGTCATCCTTGCCGCGCTGCGCGCGGAGCTTGTCAGCCACGTGAGCGAGCCGGGGAAACCAGCGGTGGCTGAGAAGGCTGGTAAGGCCGATAAGAGCGAGGAGCAGAAGTAATGGCCGGGGGGGCACAAGGTGGGTTTGGGGACGACGATGCCGGCGGCGGCATGATCTCGGACATCAACGTCACGCCGCTCGTCGACATCACACTGGTGCTGCTGATCATCATGATGGTCGCGGCGCCGATCATCGCGAACAACCCGTCCATCAAGGTCGAGCTACCCAAGGCCGCTTCTGGCGACGAGACGCAGAAGACGACGCTGGCGTTTACGCTGAGCAAAAAGGCGGACGGCAGCGCGGGCTACGACCTGTTCCTCAACGGCGAGAAGGTCGACGAAGCCAAGGCCACGCGTATGACCGCGGATCTGGTGACCAAGAACCGCGATATTCAGGCGGTCATCGCCGGTGACAAGGGCATCGCGTATGGCGACGTGATGCACATCGTGGATTTGGTGAAGACCTTGGGGGTCACCAAGTTCGCCATGGCCACAGACGGCACGTGAACACGCTCAGCTCGAAGTTTGACGGAGCCGGGTTCGCCCTGGCGCTGCTGCTGCATGCGGCGGCGCTCGCGTATATTGCGTGGGCTCCACCACCGAAGAGCAAAGGGATCACCACCGTCGAGATGGAGATCCGTAAGCGCAAGCCGCCACCTCCCCCGGAACCCCCGCGCCAGCCGGAACCGGAGCCCGAGCCGCCGCCGCCGCCCGAGCCGCCAAAGAAGAAGCTGGTGCAGAAGACGCCCAAGAAGGCTGAGGCCCCCAAGCCCAATCAGCCGCAGCCTCCGCCGACGGCTGAGCCGCCTAAGCCGGTCTTTGGTATCAAGGCCAGCGATGCCGTTGGGCAGGGCATTTCTGTGCCGGTGGGCAACACCACCATGGCCGATCCGGCGAAGCGTCCGAACGTCAAAGAAATCCCGCCGCTGCCCGCTGCCGAGGCACCTGGCGGCGCCGAGTATCGCCCGGTGCCCGAGGAGTCGCTCAAGCGCTTGCCCGAGCGCGAGGATGAAGAGGCCTGCGCCGCCGCCCTCAAGCAGAAGTGGGAAGCTTCCGAGACGCACGCCAGCGGTGCCACCGGCGAGGTCGTCCTGCGCATCGAGCTAGACGAGCGCGGCATCCCGCGCCGCATCAAGAAAGTCAAAGGCATGAACGCTGAGGTCGACAGCATCGCCATCGGCTTCTTCAAGTTCGATCCCCGCTGTCGCTTCCGTCCGGCGATTGGCCAGGACGGCAAGCCCGCTGCCTTTGTCATCGAGCGCTATAGCGTTACCTTCCTGCGCGAGTAGCGGCGTCTATCGCACGGCTCCGCACCGGAGCCGACTTCAGGCAACATGATCCTTGCGCGCCCGGCACGCCCAGTCCGGAGCCGCGCATTGGCTTAACGACCTAGGGGGGACGCATGAAGACGAGGATGTTTTTCTCGCTGCTGGCGCTGTCGGTGGCCTGCGACAGTTCAATGACGGGCTCGTCGGGGAACGGCCCCGATGGCGGCATGAATTCGGGGACCGATGGCGGCACTAATCCCGGCAATGGACCGACGCTGGCTGGCTGTCCGCTGTTGCCGGCCAATCACGTCTTCAACACACCGATCGACGCGCTGCCGACCCATCCCAGCTCGGCGACGTACATGACGACCATCGGGACGCGCAACCTGCATCTGGACCTGGGACGCACGGTCGATCAGCAGTCGGCGACGTACTACGGCATTCCCTACAACGTCGTAACCGGCGGCTCGCTGACCTGGTCGAAGATCGCGTTTTACTCGCCCGATCCCGGCCTCAACTGGAACCCGCGGCCCGAGGCCGACTGCGCGGTCGGGGCCAACCACAGCTTGGTTGCCCCCTGCCTGGCGACCACCGCACCAAGCCCGCTCCTGCCCATTCCCAGCGGCGTTCTCGTCGAGGGCGGGGTCAACACCGCCGCCAACCAGATGCCGTATGGCGATCATCACATCCTGGTGCTCGACTCCGACACCTGTCGGCTGTGGGAGACCTATCACTCGTATCCCGACGGCACGGGGGGCTGGAACATCTTTGGCTCGGCGACCTGGGATCTGCGCTCGAACGCGCTGCGCCCGGCGGGCTGGACCTCGGCTGATGCGGCAGGGTTCCCGATCCTGCCGCTGCTCCTGCGCGTCGCCGAGGCGAACAGTGGCGAGATCAAGCACGCGCTGCGCTTCACCATCCAGTCGAGCAAGATTCGCGCGTCGTATGTCTGGCCGGCTCGTCATCTCACGGGCAGCAACAACTCGACCTCGCTGCCGCAGATGGGACAGCTGTTTCGCATCAAGTCGAGCTACGTCATCCCGACGACGTTCAACACCCAGGCGCGCGCCATCGTCCAGGCTATGAAGACCTACGGCATGTATATCGCCGATGGCGGCAGCGACTGGTATGTGCAGGGCGAGCCGAGCGCCGACTGGCAGGATCAGACCATCTCGCAGGTGCAGTCGGTGTCGAGCAGCAACTTTGAGGCGGTGGACATCGCGGCAATCACCGCTCGTGCCGGCTTTGACGCAAACAGCGGCGCCGTGCCGCCATAAGTCTGGGCTGCCTGTCTAGCGCGACAGGGCCGACATGATGCTGTGCACCAGCGCGTCCGGCAGCTCTGCGTCAGCCTCGGTCGTACTTCCATCGTCTGCCCCGGGCCGCAAGGCCAGCTTGCCCAGGCGCGGCGTCTGCTTGTACGTCTCCAGGTAATTGATGCAGGAAGGACAGACGGCCAGATGCCGCTCGAACTCGGACCGCTGCTCCGTCGGTAACGACCCCTCAAGATAGTCGTAGATAAAGTCGAGGAGCTGGCGGCACGTGATGTAGGGACGAGCGACTACGGACATGACGGAGATCTTCCTTTGTCGCCAAGGGGCACGTTGGTCGTCGGGGAGTCAACAAACAGCGGCTCCAAGAGCCCACGCAGGGCTTGTCGCGCCCGATGCAGGCGAACTCGCAGCGCCCCTTCGTTGATGCCCAAGAGCTGAGCGGCTTCGGCGCTGTCGATCTCGTCGATATCGCGCAAGAGCAGCACCGTGCGATAGCTGCCCGGAAGCTGGTCGATGGCTTGTCGCACCTGCGCCTGCGTGTGTCGTTTCTGCAGCTCAACCTCGACGCTGTCGCGCCAGGCCGGGGTCTCGCGCACCTGATGGCCATCGGGCAGAAAGCTGGGCAAGAACTCGTCGATCGCGACCTCGCCATGTCGCCTTTGGGTGCGCAGGCGCATCAGGCACTTGTTGATGACGATGCGATGCATCCAGGTGTAAAGGCGCGACTCGCCGGCGAAGCGATGGATGCCCTCAAACACCGCCAAGAACGACTCTTGGACGACGTCTGCTGCATCGGCCGCACTCGTCAAATAGCGACGCGCCACACTGAGGAACAGACCGCCGTATTTGCGCACCAGGCGCTCGAAGCAGGCCGCGTCACGACGGCGTAGACCCACAAGGATCTCGGCATCCGGATCGGCGGCGCGTTCGCCCTGGACAGCACCGCCAGTCCCGGTTGTCCCGACGCTGGGATCGCTGGCGTCTTGTGAAGGGGGCGGTCCGGCTTGGCTCACAAAGATTGTTGTATCAGATCTGCGAAAATGACATCGTCTGAGCAAGGAGCACGCGCAGCGATTTGCGCTCACCACCGCGGGCAGAACAGGAGACGGCGATGAACCTTGAGACGGAGCGCTTGATCCTGGAGCCCATCACCTTAGAGCTGGTGGAGGCCGTGCTGGCCGGCGACCGGGCGCGTTCCGAGTCGCTTGCCCAGGCCCGCTTCCCCCGCGAGTGGCCGGGCCCGGCGGTGATCGAGCGCGCGTTTAAGGCCTACCCCGACCAGGTGCGCGCCGACCCCAAGACGCGGCTGTGGGGCGATCGTCTGATGATCACCCGCGGCAGCGAGCGGCGCGTCATCGGCAGCGTGATCTTTCACGGCTTCCCGCAAAACGGCATCGCCGATGTCGGCTACGGCGTCGAGATCGACTCGCAGGGGCAGGGCTACGCCACCGAGGGCACCCTGGCCTGCGTTGAGTGGGCGCTGCGCCAGCCGGGCATTCGTGCTGTGCGGGCCACGACGTTTATGTGGCATCGCGCATCGGTGCGCGTGCTCGAAAAAGTCGGCATGAAGATCATCGGCACCGAAGAGCACGAGATCCTCGGCGAGATGCTGGTCTTCGAGCGCTACGAAGGGACTGAGAGCAGTCGCTAGTCCTGCGTCCGGGGAGATCACGGCAGCAGGGAAGGGGACAGCTGCGCTCGTGTACCCACGAGTAGCGATGAGTAGCGACGGGTAGCGCGAGGGGGCAAGAGGGAAGCATCTGCCCACAGCGACAAGCGATCGCGCGATATGCGACGATTTGTTCCCAGAAACTTGCGCAGGTTTTCGAGCCCAACTGGATGGCCGAGATCGACAGACTCGCGGCTCTTTACGCTGGGGTATGCGCGGGATAGGGGGGGCAAGACGTGACCAAACAAAGACAGATCCGCGCGGTCGGCTATGTCCGCGTCAGCACCGATGTGCAGGCGAGTGAAGGCGTCAGCTTGGAAGCGCAGAAGGTCCGCATACAAGCGCACTGCACCGCGCTCGATATCAAGCTCGTCGATCTGGTCGTCGATGCGGGAGAGTCTGCGAAGTCCCTGGATCGCCCGGGTCTGCAAGCCGCGCTGAAGCTCCTCACGATTGGCAAGGCCGATGCGCTGATCGTGCTCAAGCTCGATCGCTTGACGCGCAGCGTGAAAGATCTCGGCCACTTGTGCGAGTCGTATTTTAGCGATGCCAAGCCCTGGTCGCTGCTATCGGTCAGCGACTCGATCGACACGCGCTCGGCCAGCGGCAAGCTGATCTTGAATGTGCTGACCTCGGTTGCGCAGTGGGAACGCGAGGCGATCAGTGACCGCACCAAAGAAGCCATGCAGCACCTCAAAGCCAAGGGCGTGCTGCTGGGCGCTGCGCCCTACGGCTGGAAGTACACCGAGGCACTAGATCACGCCGGTCGTCGCAAGCTGATCGAAGATCCGGTCGAACAAGCCGGCATCAAGCGCATCTGCGAGCTGTACGAGACCGACATGTACGTCTGGCAGATCTGCGAACAGCTCGACGCCGAAAAAGTCCCCGCCCGAGGACCGCACTGGCATCGCGCCACGGTGTATCGCGTGCTGCGCCGCGCTGGCTATGAAGACCCCGAGAACAAGCCGAAGAAGTCCGAGCCCTCGCAGAAACAGCGCGACGCCCGACGCAAAAAACAGATCGTGCGCGACAAAGGGCAAGCCGCGGTGCGCGCGGCAGAGCTACGCGAGGATGGTCGCAGCCTGCGCTGGATCGCGAGTCGCCTGATCAAAGAAGGCTTTTTCCCACCGCGCGGCGAGGTCTGGCATGCCGCATCGATCTTGGATCTGCTGCGAGCGCACGCGCCGAGGAAGTCCGCCGCGTAAGCAGCCCGCAAGTTTGCGCCCACCATCAAATCACCGCGCAGCGGGAAGGGCGGCGGGATGTGCTCAGTCGCGGCTGGGGCTGTCGGGCAGGACGTAGTCTTTGAACTGCTGACGCAGGGTTAGCTTGCTGAGCTTGCCGGTCGCGGTGTGCGGCAGCTCGCTAACGAAGGTGATGTCATCGGGCAGCCACCAGCGCGCGACGTGCTGTGCCAGATGGGCGCGCAGCGCGGCCTTTTCAATCGTGGCTCCGGCCTTTGGCACGATGACGAGCAGCGGTCGCTCTTGCCAGGTCGGGTGGGGCAGGCCGATGACGGCGGCCTCGTGCACGCCGGGGAAAGCGATAGCCGCATTCTCTAGCTCGATCGACGAGATCCACTCGCCACCCGACTTGATGACATCCTTGGCGCGGTCGGTGATCTGCATGTAGCCAGAGGGATCGATGGTCGCGACATCCCCGGTTGAGAAGTAGTCATCCCCGTCGAGAATCTGGCCACCTTCACCCTTGAAGTACTGCCGCGTGACCCAGGGGCCGCGCACTTTCAGCAGCCCAAAGGCTTTGCCGTCCTGCGGCAGCTCGCGGTTGTCGTCATCGACGATCTTCATGTCGATGCCGTACAGCGATCGTCCCTGCTTGATCTTCAGCGCACGCAGCTCGTCGGCGGGCTTTTCGGCCAGGGGATGTGTCGGCACGCTGCTCGTGCCGAGCGGGCTGGTCTCGGTCATGCCCCACAGGTGCAGCACAGCGATGCCGTACTGTTTTTCGAAGCGCTCGATCATCGCGGCTGGCACCGCCGAACCGCCGATGACCACTCGCTTAAGGAGTGGCGGCAGATCGCCGGGGTGCTTGTCGAGGTGGGCGAAGAAGCCCATCCACACCGTCGGCACACCCATCGAAAAGTTCACGCGCTCGCTGTGCAGAAGCTGACAGACGCTGGCGCCATCGAGCATCGGACCGGGCAGCACCAGCTTGGCGCCACACATCGCCGCGGCATAAGGCACGCCCCAGGCGTTGGCGTGAAACAGCGGCACGATGACCAGCGCACAGTCGCGACTCGACAGGCCCAGCCCATCGACGGCACACACCGCAAACGAGTGCAAGAGCGTCGAGCGATGGCTGTAAAGAACGCCCTTGGGATTGCCGGTCGTGCCCGATGTGTAGCAGAGCGATGAGGCAGTGTTTTCATCGAAGAGAGGCCAGGCAAAGTCCGGCGTTTGCGCCGCGAGCAGCGACTCGTAGTCGAGCACCGGCCCGCCACAGTCACCCATCGCCGTAAGCCCCGCTGCATCGGTCAGCGCGATGTATCCGCGAATCGTTGGCCAGCGCGGACGCAGCTTGGTCACTAGTGGCGCAAGGGTCGCATCGAAGAACAGGAAGTGATCTTCAGCGTGGTTGCAGATGTACTCCAGCTGATCGGGGAACAGGCGTGGGTTGACGGTGTGCAGCACGGCGCCGATGCCCGAGACGGCATAGTACAGCTCCATATGCCGGTGGGTGTTCCAGGCCAGCGTGGCGACGCGATCGCCGGGCTTTACGCCGAGCGCGATCAGCGCCTTGGCAAGCTGCTTGGATCGCTCGTGCAGCGAGCGATAGGTGTGGCGATGCAGCACTCCATCCGGTGTGCGGCTGACGATGGGCGTGGACCCATGGCTTTTCGCGGCGTACTCGATGAGCGATGAGATCAGCAGCGGACGTTCCTGCATCAGACCAGCCAGCATGGGGCCTCCAAGAGTCAGCGTGTGGGTGGGGATCCGAGCGTCTAGGCAGTGTAAGCCGGGGCGGAACCCGCTCAGAGGGCCTGAATTTCAAAATTTCATCGCCTTGACTGTGGTTTGGATTACTAAGAATATTTGTTTCAATGGCTTCGCCGTCAGAGCCGCGTCGGAAGTTTCCCGATGTCGTCCCCGCTACGAAGGTGCTCTATGACGGTGCTCGTCCCCGGACGATCCAAGTTCGCACCTGTCGCCTGGTCACGGGTAGCGGTGCCGCGCGTCGTGATCACGTCTTTACGCAGGGCATCATCCGCATCGGCAGCGCACCCGACAACGACCTGGTCTTGCCGGACGAGACCGTCTCGCGCGAGCACTGTCGCATCGTGCAGGAGGAGAGCGGCTATCTGCTTGTCGATCGTTCATCGACGAACGGCACATCGCTAAACGGCGTACGGGTACGCGAGGCCTATCTGCACAACGGCTGCACCATTGGCCTGGGGCAGAGCGAGATCGGCTTCTTCACCGCCCAGGAAAAAGTCGAGATCGTCCCGTCGCCAAAGACGCGCCTCGGCGACATCATCGGCAAGAACGTCAAGATGCGCGAGCTGTACGCGGTGATCGAAAAGATCGCTCCCAGCAGCGCCACCGTGATCATCGAAGGCGAGACCGGCACGGGCAAAGAAGTCGTGGCCCAGACCATCCACCGCCTGTCGCCGCGGGCCCAGCACACGATGATGGTGTTCGACTGCGGTGCTGTGCCCAAGAACCTGATCGAGTCGGAGCTCTTCGGGCACGAAAAAGGCAGCTTCACCGGCGCTATCATGACGCGTCAGGGCCTGTTCGAGATGGCGCACGGCAGCACGCTGTTTCTCGACGAGCTCGGCGAGCTGCCGTCGGAGCTGCAGCCGAAGCTCTTGCGCTCGCTGGAGCAGCGGGAGATTCGCCGGGTCGGTGCGACGCGATCTCTTAAGGTCGATGTGCGCATCATCGCCGCCACCAATCGGCAGCTCGAAGAAGAGGTGCGCAGCGGTCGCTTTCGTCAGGACTTGTTCTATCGCTTGTCGGTCGTTCGGCTGTACCTGCCACCGCTGCGCGAGCGCATCGATGACATCCCGCTTTTGGTCGAGTCGTTCTTGCAAGATCACGCGTACAACCGCCTGCCTGATGGCAGCCGCAAGGTGACGCGGGTATCGGGCGAGGCGATGGATTTTTTGCTGTCGTACAGCTGGCCGGGCAATGTCCGCGAGCTGATCAACGCGGTCGAGCGAGCCGTGAGCTTCGCCACGCACGAGACCATCCTGCCGGAGAACCTGCCCGATAGCATGCGCGGCGGCGATGCGGCGCGCGATCGCAGCGGACCCCATAGCACGGCCACGGGCGGCGAGCGCATCCGTCCGCGCAGTGGCAGCCATCCCTCGGTAGCAGAGCCGCCGCGCAGCAGCGAAGCCGGGCCGCGACCTTCGTCGCCAGCGATCCCCGTGCTGAACAGCGGAGCGGCCACGCCGCCACAGACCGATCTGCCATTTAAGGACGCCAAAGAGCTGTGGGTGGCGGCCTTTGAGCGCGAGTACATCCTGGCGCTCTTGCGCAAGAACCGCGGCAACATCTCGCACGCCTCGCGCGAGGCCGAGATCGATCGCAAGTACTTCCGCAAGCTGATGCGCAAGTACGACATCGAAGGCCATCGCGACGAGCCGCTGGACGAAGAAGAGTAGCGGGGGCGTTTCGCTGGTGCGCGCGGTCGGCTAGCGCTTCTTGGCGTCCGCGAGATCGGCTTCAGCTTTGGCGAGCTTGACGCGCGTGTGCTCGAGCTCTTGCTGCAGCTCGGCGATGCGCATCAGGGCCGGCTTCAGTGCGGCCGCTAGCTGCGCTTCGCGCGCTTCGCGCTGCTTGAGCTGATCGGCCATGCGCTCGACATCTTTGCGCAGCGCCTGTTCGGCCTGCAGGCGAGCGGTCTCGCGCTCTTCGAGCTCCAGCGCCCGGCTCTTGTTGCGCTCGGACTGCTTCTGCGAGTCGGCGAGCTGCTGCCGCAGCGCATCGACATCGGGCGGCGCATCGCTCTTGGTGGCCAGGCGCTCGCGCAGCTCACGTCCCAGCTCATCAATGCGGCCGAGCAGCGTCGCTTTTTCGGCCTTGAGCTCCTCGTACAGCTTGCCGAGGCGCTCGGCTTCGTGACGGAAGTCATCGCGCTCGGCCTTGGCGCGATCTTCGGCGTTCTGCGCCGTCCCAACTTCCGAGCGCAGCGCGGCTTGCTCTTCGATGAGTCGCCGAATCTGGGCCCGCGCTTCGAAGAGGTTATCGAGCGTGGTGGTGACAATCGAGGCGTCGGCTTCGACCTCATCGGGCGTGTTGTCGATGAACAGCTGCAAGAGCAGTCCACCACAGCGCACGATGTCTTGGTGACGCAGCGGCTCCTTCTTGACCGCCCGGCCGTTTAGCAGGGTGCCGTAGCTGGAGCCGAGATCCTCGATCTCATACATGCCATCGGGCAGGCGTCGTAGCGCAGCGTGATGGCGAGACGTACGACGGTCTTCGCTGCGCACGGAGTTGTCTTTGGCTCGACCGATTCGTAGCTGCTGACTGCCTAGCCGCAAGTCGAGGATCAGCCCCTCCTCAGTCGAGATCGAGAGACGCGCGGGCATAGGGGCATGATAGCGTGAAACCCAACCTTCTCGCACCTGGAGATATCGCTTGCGAATCCTGCGGATAGACCACATCGCCCTTGCGACGCCTGACATTGACTCTGCCTTGCCGCTGTGGCTGGACGTGCTGGGTCTTTCGGCGGGGCCGCGTGAATATGTGCCGACTCAGCTCACGGAAGCGGCGTTTGTGCTCACACCTGCGCAGGGCGAGGCCTGCATCGAGCTCATTGCTCCCAAGCCACGTGGCGAAAATGCCGGGCTCGAAAAGTTTCTAGAGAAGCGGGGGGGGCTGCATCACATCGCCTTCGCCGTCGATGATCTGGCTTCCGCGCTGGTCGAGCTAGCCGGCCGCGGTGTACCGCTCATCGATCATCAGCCGCGCCCCGGTGCACGTGGCCATCAGGTCGCTTTCCTGCATCCCAAAGCGATGGGCGGCGTGCTAGTCGAGCTAGTTTCTGCCGGCCACGTTTAGCTGCGAAGAGCGGAGAAGTTTGCGTAACATACAGCTGTGCAAAAAGGTTCGGGGAGCGGCAAAGGGGGGGCAGGGGCCAAGGAACCCCAGGCCAAGGCCGGCACTCCCCTCGGCCAAGGGGCCGCGATCCTCTCTGAGCCGACGCAGCAGCTGGATGCCGCGCGGATCCAAGCGCGCGAACCGGCGCCGGCGCAGGACAGCGTTCTTGATGTAGACGATGTCTGGGAAGATCTCGCCTCAGAAGACAGCGATGGCGAGGTCGAGGCACTATCGGATGACGATGTGTCGCTGGACGAAGCGTCGGCGGTTCACGATGTCAGCGAAGTGCTGTCGGACGAGCCCGATGACGCTCTCCCGCCGGAGGATGCGGGCGCGGGCCTCTCTGACATCGATGATCAGCCGACCGGCGACGCCCGGGTCGTGGCACCAGAGCTCAGCAGCCGACTGGATGTCAGCGATGACGTCATCGAAGAGCTGAGCTTTCCCAAGCATCTGGCTGCTTCATCGGCGGGGTTGCAGCCGCGGAGCGATCCGCTGTTCGACAACGTACCGACGCAGCAGGCCTCAGAAGAGCTGCGAGCGGCCCTGCTCCAGCGTGGATTGCCTGCCGCGACCGAGGGTGCGATCGCCACGCTGCGCGGCGATCAGGTCGCAAAGAAGCTGGCTGCTGGGCTGATCACCGACGCTGGCAAGCCGGCCACGCTCTCGCGCTTTGCGTCCGGCAGCCCGGCTCAGCCCGCGGCGGTACCGCAGCCCCAGCCGCTTGCCACCGTGCCGGCCAGCCAGACACCGACGTCCGAGGTCGCGGCGAGCGCGGCGGGGAAGGTGGCCCCGAGAGCATCTGCGCAAGCCCCTGCTGCCGCCAAGCGGCCTGCTGACGAAGGCGGAGCAGTCGTCGCACCAAGTGGGCGAGTCGACGAGCCCGCAAAGGTTGCAGCACCGGGTGCGCGTGCAGATGATCGCGCAAAGGCTGCAGCGCGCGGTGTGCGAACCGACGAGCCAGCCAAGGCCGCAGCGTTCCCGGTGCGAGCCGACCTGGCCGCTGCGAAAGCGAGCAGCAAACCGACGGCGGCAGACCTCGCCAAGGCCCCAAGCACGGCGGCCGCCGCGTCTGCTGTGGCGTCTCCTGCAGCGTCTCATCCGGTGATATCGGCTGCCAAAGCGACAGCCGACAAGCCGACAGCCGACAAGCCGACAGTAGACAAGCCGACAGCCGACAAGTCGACAGCCGACAAGTCGACAGCTGCCAAAGCGACAGCGGACAAACCGACAGCTGCTAGCAAGGACGTCGCCGCCAAGGCCCCGGCCAGCAAAGGGGCCGCTGGTGAGGGTCCCACGATCCTGTCGAGCGAGGCCGTCAAGCGGTCGCTCGATGAGAAGATCAAGCCCATCGCAGCTCGGCTGGGGACGACGGATGTCACGTTGGTTGAGATGGCTCCGGCGCCGGCCCCAACCGGGCCGCAGGCGGCTACTAAGAAGAGTGCGGTGGACACGCAGCCCATCGTATCGACAGCGGTCGGGCCGGCTACGCCAACACTAATTGTCGCGGCGCCGATCCCGCTCTCGGTCAAGCTGCCCCAGAGCGCGGCCGTGGCGCCGAGCGCGATCAAGTCGATGGGGCCGATCTCGGTCGCGGTGCCCGCCGCGCTGCTCAAAAAGGAACCTGCGAGTAGCAAGCCTATCGCCGATCGCTCCGTCGCTGATTCACGCCCAGCGGGGCACGGGCTCAGCGGTGCGACGTTTGTGCTGCCATCTAGCAAAGAGGTGCAGCCGACGCCGGTTGTAGCCCGCACAGTGGCGCGGACGCGCTCACTGCCGGCGCGGGATGTCGATGAAACGATCGGCGGTGGCAGCGGTGGGGGGGGAGGCGACGCAGCGGGCCCTGGGGCGTCAGCACCGGGCGGCCCACCACGTGACGAGATCCGGCGTGGGATTGAGCAGCGGGTACAGAAGCGGGCTCGCGAGTTTTCGCTGCCGGCGCTCTTGGATGTTCTGCAGCTTCTCGACTATCGCCCAGACGAGATCGAGTACCTGGGGGTGATGTCGTATGGCTTCCCCGGCAGTCTGATTCATTCGGTCGACTTCATCGCCGGGCCACGGCGCATCGCTCGCGTCTCGCTGCACATGGGGCTGCTCTCTGCACAGAGTCCGCTGCCCTCCTACTTTCTGAAGTATGCCGAGCAGCTAGAGATCGATGCGCTCTTCGACTTTTTGGGTTTCTTCGATCATCACCTGCTCAAGCGTCGAGCCTCATCGCTGTATCCCGAGCGCGATCGCACGCTGTTTGCCGACTGGTCCGAGACGCAGGCGCAGCTTCTGCAGCTCATCGGCCTCACCGCGCCGAGCACGCTGCACTGGCTCTTTCAGCGCGTGTATCCCGAGCTAGGCGTTGAGGTCCGCCGCTCGACCGAGCGCAAGCCGCTAAACGCCGAGGGCGTCGTGCTGGGCAACGCCAAGCTGGGCGAGGCCTGCGCATTCGGTGGCGGGACGACGGTGCCGGTCGGAGGGCTAGAGGTCACGCTCTACAGCGAAGAAGAGCTGACGCCCACCGGGGACTCCTGGGCCGTGGAAGCCTCGCTGCGCCTCAATCGTCAGGTGTTCTCAGCGCTCGGTGAGACCGACGTGTATCTGACGGTCTATCTCGTGATCATGGAACAGACGAGCTGGCTGACGATGGAGGATGAGCGGTATCTCGGCTTCGAGCCGCTCTGGGAAGATCTACGTGGCGATCTGAAGCCGCCGGGTCCCCCCGCCGTCGAGGTGGGTATCAAAGGCAAGGGCGGCCGCAGTCGACAGACAGAGATCATGGCGCGGAGCCGATCGGCGTATCGCATCCATCAAATGCAGCTCTTCTCTGGCCCAATCAAGGCTGGCAAGACCGGCTCCACCACGGAGCTACTTTCCGGCATGACGGGGACGTAGTGCGCGGGAAATCGCGAAGCAATCCCGTGGCTTGCACAGCAACGCTCCAAAGCGTTGACCGCAAAACAGATCCTATGCGACGCTGTGCGGTGCGTAAGTGTGCAGCAACCACGTCGGTAGGGGGCCGTTGCGCTGGCCTTAGCGATGCACGCGAGACTGGATGCAGTGAGCGATCTTTGCTTTAGGGCCATAGGTACAGCGCTGATGCTACCGCCGCATTTTGAGAAAGGAACGTATCGTGCCAATTCAAGATGAACTCCCACGCTCGCGGCTAACTCTGACCTATCGCACGACGATCAATGGTGAGCCAGAGACGGTGGATCTGCCGTTCCGCCTGTTGGTGATGGCCGACTACTCTCTGGGGTCCTCGAAGGACCGTAAGAAGGATCTTGAGGCACGTGAGCTGCGCTCGCTCAACGGGCGCAACCTCGACAGCGTGATGAAGGACATGGATATGTCCATCAGCTTCGATGTGACGGACAAGATCAGCGGCTCCGACGGTTCGACGATGCCGGTGACGCTGCCGATCACCAGCATGAAGTCGTTCTCGCCGGACGAGATCGTGAACCACGTTCCGAAGCTGAAGGCGCTGCTTCTGCTCAAGAACCTGCTGCAGGAACTGCAGGCCAACATCGACAACCAGAAGGATCTGCGCAAGCTCATCCAGGAGCTCTACACCAAGCCGGAAGTGTTCACGGCGCTGCGCGGTCAGCTCAAGGAGCACGATGGCTTCAAGCTGCCGGCGCGGTCGACGACGGCCACCAGCCCGGCCTAAGGCCTAGCGGAACCAGAAACACCCCTTTTCGGCAACCGATTCTATGGAGTGAGCAATGCCCGAGTTGACGACTGATAAGGCCTTAGAGAACCTGCTTTCCAGTGTTCGCCTGAAGTCTGATTCCAAGACCTTCGTCCCGATGATCAGGGACAACTTCAAGGAAGTGAAGGATCAGGTCTCGCAGGAAGACCGCTTCGTTTCCAGCGTCGCCGCCCTGCTCTACAACCTCGATGCGGAGCAGGCGGGTAAGAAGTTTGAGAAGGGCAAGGTCCTCGATCTGCTGGGTCAGGTTGATGAGCTGATCAACGTCCAGATGAACGAGATCCTGCACAACGAGAAGTTCCAGAAGGTCGAGGCCGTGTGGCGCGGTCTCGATGACCTCGTGCAGCACACCAACTTCCGCGCCAACATCTCGATCGACATGCTCGACGTCGAGAAGGACGAGCTGTACCAGGACTTCGAGAACAACTCGAGCAACATCTTCGGCGGTGCGCTGTTCGAGAAGATCTACATCAAGGAGTACGACCAGTACGGTGGCCGTCCGTTCGGCGCCATGGTGGGTCAGTACGAGTTTGAGAACACGCCGCGCGATCTGTTCTGGCTGCGCAACATGGCCAAGGTGGCCAACGCTGCTCATGCGCCGTTCATTGGCGCCGTGTCGCCGAGCTTCTTTGTCCCCGGCCTGCAGGACGTGAGCGAGATCGCGGCGATCAAGGATCTCGACGGCCTGCTGAACAACCCGCGCTTCGGCAAGTGGCGTGAGTTCCGCAACTCGGAAGAGGCGGCCTACATTGGCCTCGCCTTCCCGCGCTACGTGCTGCGTCTGCCCTGGCACCCCGACACCAACCCCTGCGTCCGCCTGCACTTCACCGAAGAGGCCAAGGGCGACAGCAAGAAGTACCTGTGGGGCAACTCGGCGATCCTCCTGGCGCGCAACCTGGTCAAGTCCTTCGAGGGCTCGGGCTGGTGCCAGTACATCCGCGGTCCCAAGGGTGGCGGTATGGTCGAGGGCCTGCCGGTCGATACCTTCAACCTGCGTGGCCAGGACGAGATCCGCCCGCCGGTCGAAGTGACCATCCCCGACTACCGCGAGTTCGAGTTCGCCAAGGGTGGCTTCATCCCGCTGGTCTATCGCAAGGACTCGGCGGACGCCTGCTTCTTTAGCGCGCAGTCGGCCAAGGCCCCCAAGAAGTTCAAGGATCCGAAGGACTCCGAGAACTCGCAGCTGGTCTGCAACCTGGCCTATACGTTCTCGATCACCCGCATCGCGCACTATGTGAAGAGCATCATGCGCGACAACATCGGCAGCTCGGCCGATGCCGTGTACATCCAGCGCGTGCTCGACTCGTGGCTGGGTGGCTATGTGACGCAGGTGTCGAACCCCGACGACCTGACGCTGCGCGTTTATCCCTTCAAGGCCTCGACGGTCGACGTCAAGTCGAAGCCGGGTGAGATCGGCTGGTACGACTGCACCGTTTGCGTGCTGCCGCACCTGCAGTTCGAAGGCATGAACGTCGAGCTTCGTCTCGAATCGCGGCTCGGCTCGGCTGCCTAATCACACAGTGCTGGCCCGGCGGCGCTGCGCCCGTTTAGGCAGCGCCGCATAACCAAAGACAACATCGCCTAACAAGGCGTAGCAGGAGAAGCAAATGCCCCAATTTAGTGCATCCCTGAGCGTTGATCAGGGATTTAACTTTCGCAAAGACGTGAGCACGCCGGTTGGTTTCATCAAGACCCTGTCGGTCAACGGCAAGGCCATGGCCGCCGACTTCGAGGTCAAGGACCCGATGAACCCCACGACCGCCATGAAGGTTGTGGCGGTGCTCAGCGACACCTCGTGGGCCGTCGGTGCGACCGATGCGTTCTACTTCAGCGGCCAGGTCTCGGCGCCCAACCGCCAGGACATGCAGCTCATGACCTACCTCGACCTGACCAACGTCGAGACGCTGTTCAAGTTCGACGTGTACGGCTATGACCCGGTGGCCAAGAAGTACTTCAAGGCCTTCCACGCCGGCGACGTCGAGCTCAAGGGCATCCTGGAGAAGAATGGCCAGGACCTGAACCTGAGCTGCAGCGACATGCCGTCGAGCGAAGTGCAGTCGCCGATCAACTACTCGTTCCACATCGGCGTCAAGCCGCAGCCGACCGAGCAGAACATCACCCTGGCCACTGCCGACCAGAAGAACGTTGTGAAGTTCTGGGGCGTCAAGCAGGGCGCGTAGTCGCGCTCGGCTCCGTCGCGCACTGAGCTCCCCACGGCCTTCATGCCAGCCTTCAATCTTCCTTCGCCATGAGCAGCCACAAAATTGCACCGGTGAAGTGGTACATGGGGCAGACCCTGCTTCCCGACCACTTCAGTGCGCACGAAAACGCCCTGCAGTCCGAGATGCGGCTGCGGGCGCAGATCCTGGGCTTGCCAGCCTATGGCTTCGCGCAGTTGTCGTGGAACGAGCCGCTTTTGATCGATGGCTCGCTGGGCATCCACGCGATGACCGCCGTCTTGCCCGGGGGCGGCATCATCGACGTACCTGCCAACTGCACGGTGCCTGAGCTGTCATTGACAGCGACCGGTGCCAATCGCTGCGCCGTCTATCTGCACCTTCTGTCCGAGCCGGCCAAGATCGATCGCACGCCGCTTTACGAAGACGACCCCAAGCATGTGCAGCGGGTCTATTCGCGGGCTCTCTTGTCCACGCAGGAGGCGATCGAAAACGTCATCGGCACGCTCAAGGTCGGCGAGTTTGAAAAGGCCGCCGACAGCACCTGGAGCGTCTCTGCGAAGTACATTCCGCCGATCCTGCAGGTCGGCACGACGCCGTATCTGCGCGGCCTGAGCATGAACCTGGGCCGCATGCTCAAGAGCTTTCGCGTTCAGCTGGAAGCGCAGCTCAAAGACACGTTCTTTGGGCTCGCCAAGCTGGTGAGCATTCGCCGCTGCTTGGTCGAGGTGTACAGCCTGCAGTCGGCGCTCGAAGACCTCGAACATCAGGTCTATCGCCATCCCTTCCACATGTACGAAGCGGTGCGTCGTTTCTACTTCGAGCTGTGCGCCTTCCAAGAGACGCTGCCCGAGGGCGATCCCTTCCCGTACATCCACAACGACCTCGGGTCCTGCTTTGGTCGCTTGTATCAGTTCATCGAAGACAAGATCCGCCCGCTGCGCTCGCAGTCGACCCACATCCGCTTCTTGCTGCAGGACAATGTCTACAAGGTCTCGCCGCTGCCGGCCGAAGCCAGCAGCGCTTCCGAGGTCTATGTCCTCGTGCAGCGGCAGAGCCTGCACGACAAGGTGTCGCTGGAAGGGGTCAAGCTGGCGGCGCCATCCCGCCTGGTCCACATCCATCGCCTGGCGCTCAAGGGCGTGCCCATCAAGCACCTGAGCCAGCCCAACTTCCCCCACTCGTTCGGCCCGGACATCGACTTTTATCAGCTAACTACCGGCGAAGAATGGGAGACGGCGCAGCGCGAGGGATCGCTCGCTTTCTACAACCAACCAACTTTGGAAAAAGCAAGCGGCATTTTCCTGTTCTGGCGACGATACTAGGAAGTGGCGCGATCGGTTCGCGGCCTGCGCTCCCCCCCATCCTGGGGGCGCCGCGGCTGTGGGCTTGCTGATCGCTCGGCAGCACCTGTCCGACCCCGACGAGGCCACTATGGCGTTCATCCATCGCTTTACAGATCAAGGTCGCCCGCGACGCGATGAGCTCGACGACATTACGCAGAATCTGGCGTCGGTCCTCAACACCAAGCGCCAGTTCGGCTCGCTCGGCTCGGAGCTCGGGATCGGCAATTACCTCGCCAGCCAGGGCGCGCGCGACTCGGTGGCGGCGCTGACTGCCGAGATCGAAAAGTGCGTGCGCCTCTACGAGCCGCGACTCAGCGATATCGAACTAGAGCTCATCGGCAAGAACGCCGAGCTCGATCTCTTGTACTCGCTACACGGCGTCCATGGCGGGCGACGGCACAAGCTGATGCTGCGCTTCAACACCACCTACGGCAACGTCCGCGTCGAAAGAGTGCAGACGCCATGAACCTGCCCGGGCCCGATCCCAAAGACAAGATGCGCCACGAGCTGCCGCTGCTGCGGCCGGAGGCGACGAGTGGCCAGGATCGCCTGAAGGTCGAGCTCGACCTCAAGATCGGTTTTTCCAGCCACAGCATCCGCGGCGCCGACGTTAAGAACCTAGAGCTATGCGCGCGCAGCTACGGCTTTGTTGGGCGCCTGGACTTCTATGTTCACGACGACAAGCAGACCGGCGGCAAGGAAAAGGACGAGATCTATTCCGGCTTCGTCAAAGACGATCTGATCCAGGTCACGCTGAAGGTTCGCGCCATCTATCCCGATCACAAGATCGACGATGGCGCCGATCCGCTGACCGTCAAAGGCATCGTTACCGACCGCGCGTTTTCGATCATTCCCTTCCGTACCGCCAAGGGCGCACCGGCTCTGGCCAACAAGTACACCATCCGCTTTGTCGACCCGGCGCAGCACCTGTGGCAGCAGCACTTCCCCTGCGTGCTGTACACGGAAAAGACGCTCAAGCAGGTCATCGACGAACAGAAGTCCGACAAGATCAGCATCGACTACAAGTGGGCCGAGCTGACCAAGCAGCGCAAGCTGATCTTCCTCGGTCATGAGCCGGGGTCGGGACAGGCTAGCTTCTACGACTTCATCCTCTGGCTCGTCGATTCGCAGGGCGCGGCGATGTGGTACGACTACCGCAGCCAGAAGCTGGTCTTCGACGAAGAGCTGCCGATGATGCCGCACTCGAGCAAGCTCTATCACGAGGACATCGGCGACTTCAGCGTGGTGTTCCCCGAGGTCGTGCGACACAAGGTCAAGGTGCTCAACTCGTACACCGAGAGCCCGGCGACCAAAGAGATCGACTCGGACGAAAAAGAGACGCCCATCCACCAGGACTACCTGCTGGCGACGCCGGTCTCGGCGCAGGTGACGGCCCGCGAGAAGCTGGAAAAGAGCCGCCTGCGCGTCCGCAAAAATGAGCTGACCGCGCGCATGCTGCGCTTTCCCGCCGACCCCGTTGTGCCTGGCGATGTCATCGAGCTGAAGTCGGAATACTGGTCGAAGGCAGTCAAGACCCTGCCCAAGCCAGTCAGCGACAAGAAGATGCGGGTGCGCGAGGTGCGCTTCTCAGCCAAGGCCGTCGACCAGGGACCCGATGCCGATCACGGCCTGCAGAACACGCTGTACGACGTCGAGGGCGATATCGTATTTGCTCAAAAAGACGACAAACATATCTCATTGCCGCCTTATCTGCCGCCACCCTATCCGCGTTATATCGAAGGGAAAATTGTTAGCGAAACAGGCGCTGAAGATGAATTGACTTATCAGATTTATACCGATAAGGATACGTCGGTAGAGCAGTATAAAATAAAGATTCCGCTCTGGAAGAATCAAGAAATTTATGTGCCATTCAATCCTAACCTGTTTCCGGGGCATTATTTTTATCCCGCCTACAAGCACCAGCGCGTGCTGGTCGCCTTCGAGTTCGATCGCGCCTGGCTGAAGCGCTACCTCGACTGGCGGCCCGAGGGGCGGCTGGCCCTGGACACCCAGGGCGACCACATCCTGGTCGGCAAGAAGCCGAGCAGCAGCACGTCGGTCAAGCACGTCTATGGCGAAGACAAGCCCGAGTTTCAGATCCTGCGCACCCATGAAAAGGATGTGCAGACGATTCATATTAAAGAAGGCTATATGCTGATTGAAGTGAAAGAGAAGAAGTAGGGCACCATGGGTACGCTGATCTGCAAAGTCGAGCTGGACAAGGTTAAAGGGATTACCGTCACCGTCGATAATGAAGACGGCAAGATTACCCAGACGGTGACCATGGACGGCACGACCCTGACGATGAAGGTCAAGGGCGATAAAGAGACCAGCACCTACGAGCAGAAGCAGGACAGCATCAAGATCAAGGTGAAGGAGTACCTGCTGGAAGCCGAGACCATCACCTGCAAGTCGAGCAAGGCCACGCTGCACGACAGCAAAGACACGTTCACGCAGACCAGCAGCAAGGCGATGAAGATCGAGACGCAGGACAAGCTCGACATCAAGGCGACGATGGACGCCAGCTTCAAGGCCAACAACATCAACATCGAGGCGCAGATGAAGCTCAGCGCCAAGGCCCCCACGGGGATCTCGATGGAGGCCTCGGGGGGCGAGGCCAAGGTGGCGGCGCTCAAGCTGGCGCTGCAGGCCACGACCACGGCCGAGCTGAAAGGTCTAAAGACGGACATAAAGGCGGATACGATGGTGAATGTGGAGGGCTCGGCCATGGCCACGCTCAAGGGGCAGCTAGCGCAAGTGTCCGGATCTTTGGTGAAACTTGGGTAGGCGATAGATGGCCGGTCCCAACCAAGAAGGCAGCCCGCAGGCGGGGGGCGGGCGTGGGCGGAGCGCGACCGAAGAGCTGCGCGACAACGGCACGCTGGCCGGTCTGCAGGCGGCGCGCGATGCGCCAGAAGACGTGCAGTTCCTGGCCGAGCTCAGCGCGCTCGATGCCCACCGCAAGGTCTACCAAGAGCGTCATCCGACGGCGCGTCTGGATCGTGAAGATCCCGACGTCAGTCGCTTGATCGATGCGCTGGCGTTCTTTTCGCTGCGCACGCGGCAGGCGACAACGCGCAACGTCCGCTCGACGTTTGAGCGGCTGTTCCGCAACTACTTCGACTTCATGCTGACGCCGCTGCCCAGCATGGGCATGCTGCAGGGGCGGGCGACGCCACAGCGCACCGAGCCAGCGCTGCTGCCGCGTGGCAGCGAGCTTCAGATCACCGCACCCGACGGGGCGGCCGGGACGTTTCGCACGCTCTACGATCTGCGCATCCTGCCGCTGTCGCTGCGCCGCGTGCGCCAGCCGATGATGCGCTCGGACGGTGGCTACCGCTTGGTCTTGGAGTTCGCGGCGCCCTCGACGCGCCTGCTGCAGGTCGGCTTGCTGCGCCTGCACATCAACTACCTCGACGACTATCCGACGTCGCTGCGCATCCTGCATCAGATCCGCGTGCACCTTGACCGGGTCAGCATCGTCTACGATCGCGCCGTCGATGAAGAGACGGTCGGCGATCCCTGTACAGTCGGCTACGGCTGGCAGCGCGAGACCGGCGACAACCTCGACACCACGCATCCCGTCGAGCAGGTCCGGCGCTTCTTCCACTTTCCGGAGCAAGAGCTCTACATCAACGTGCAAGTGCCGCCAGTGAGCAAGGCCTGGCTGCGCTTCTCGCTGTGCTTCGATCTGCGACCCAGCTGGCCGCGCAAGCCGCACCTCAACAACGATGTCTTTCAGCTGTTCACGGTGCCGCTCGTCAACATTCGGCGCGAGATGTCGCAGACGCTGATCTGTGATGGAACGCAGGACGCCTACGCCATCCGACATCCCACTCCGGGTCGCACGTTTGATCTGTGCTCGGTGCGCGGCGTCTACGAGATCACGGCGCAGGGACTGGAAGCGCTGCCGGCCGGCAACCTGCCGATCGCTGGCGGCAGCAGCGGTGCGGCGGGCGGCAATGGCTCGGCCTTGGGGGCAGCCGATAGCTCGCAGGATGTCTGGGAGATCGAGTGGCGCCCCGACGAGCGCGGCCAGGCGCAGCCGTTTCTGCTGGTGCGCATGCCGGGGGCATTCCTGCAGCCGCGCAAGCTGGTGGTCGATGCCTTCTGGTATCAGCCCTGGTTCACCCGACACGCCATCGGCAACCTGCAGACCAGTCTGCAGAGCCGCCACCTAGAGGCGATTGAGTGGGGGATGCTGGGCGGCCTGCGACCTGAGCGCTTAAGCACGCTGCGGGACGACTTCGCTGGGCTCTTGCAGCTCCTGGCGCTGAAGATGCGTCCGACGCTGGGCCGGCTTGAGATCCTCTCGGTGTGTCAATACCTGGGCACGCTGAGCGATGGTCCCTACAAGCACCTGCCGGGGCAGCTTTTGGATGTGCGGGTTGAGCTGATGCCCGATAGCGCGCTGCGCGGCGCCGGCGTCAAGCACGTCTACAAGATCAAGACCCAGAACTATCCGCCGGAAGACGAGCCGCTGATGTGGACGTTCATCGTGCAGATGATGCGGCTCGCCGATGCCTGGAATCAGGACGCTGACGTCGAGCTGGAGATCGATACATCCAACGCGCCGCTCGCGCGCCCTGTCGTCTTTAAGTGAGGAGTTCGTGGAGCTAAAGCTCTGGCACACCATCGTTTCTTCTTGTGGTCAGGTCCGCGTGCTGCTCGACCGCGCACTGCCCGATGCGGCCGAGGCGCAGGCGCGCTCGAACGACGCCACCATCGTGGTGAGTCAGCCGCTCGCGGTGCTCAAGACCCTGCGCGACGACATCCGCACGCGCCTCGATGAGCTGCGCGCCGATCTGGCGAAGGTGCTGAACGAGCGCGAGGTGTATCAGGTGCTCTTTCCCCTCACCATTCACTACGATGAGCTGGTCCTGCGCCGCCTGTCGCCCACCGAGCAGACGGCGTGGCCGCTTTTGCAGAGCGAGCGCTACGGCATCAACGATGGCGGGGATGTCTTTTACAGCTTTGCCGACGACCGCTTCGCCAACGCCGAGACACCACCTCTGGTGTTCGAGGTCTTGTACTTCTGTCTGAGCGACGGCTTCATCGGCCGCTACGCCAACGATGCGGCCAAGATCGCCGGCTATAAGTCCAAGCTGGCCGCCCGCATCCCGATGCCGCGCACCCCCGGACAGAACGCCCAAGGGGCGGCCGGAGGCAAGGCCCGCCGCGGTAAGGCAGAGGCCGGAACATCCCCGAACCCAGCGGGGGAAGCGGGCAAGAAGCTATCGCGGGGAAACCGCGGCTCACCGACGCTGTCGGTCGCACTGTTTTATCTGGCGGCGGCGGCCGTAGTGGTCCTCATGCCGCTGGTCCTTGTATGGCTCTCGAACCTGTGAGCACAATAGGCTGCCCCTCACTATGTCCAGTGATCTCAAGGAGATATTCGACCTAGCTCGCTTACGACGAGCCTGGGGTGACAAAAATGCCGGTCCGCCGGCCGGTCCGTCGTCGAATTCCGACGAGGGGAACCCGGCGGTCAGCGAGCCCGAGCCGCCCCCACTGCGTCGTCCGCTGCAGATCCTAGATGGACTCTGCGATGCGGTGCGGAGCGAGTTTCCGACGCACGCGAGCGCCTTGGCGTATCACTTGGACATCCTGCGCAGTCGGATCTCAGCGCTGCTTGGTGAGCCGGAGCCCGGCAGCGGCAGCCCCGCGGCAGTGGGCAAGAAGAGCGAGCTACCGACGGAGCTTGCAGTGGCCTATCACGTCGATGTGCAAGAGCATCTCGACCAGCTAGAAGATCTGTTCGACGCACTCTCACTGCCCTCTGGAAGGGGAGAGTAGGCCAGACACGCATGACTTGGACCAGCCTGCCTCCTCCGCTTCTGAGCGCCCTCGCGAGCCAGCCTTCGGCGTGGCTGGCCGGCGGGCTAAAGGGGCACTTGGGAGTGTGGGCTCTGGCCCCGGCCGAGCTGCCGGCTCCGTCGAGCCTGAGCCCTAAGCTGCGGCTGGCGCTGATCATCGCCATCGTGCTGATCGTCGTGATTGGCCTAGTGGCGCTTTACCTGTGGGTGCGGGCGCGCAATCGCCAGGCCGGCGAGATTGGCATGCGTCAGAACCGCCTGCAGCGCGTGTACAACCGCTTCCTGCGACCGCTGCCTTGGCGAGCCCGGCGGGCCCTGCGCACCTATCCCTGGGTGGTGGTGCTCGGCGATGCCGGCGTCGGCAAGACCCAGCTGATCAACAACTGCGTCGACTGGCAGGGCCAGGCCAACCAGTTCTTCCCGAGCTACACCACCGATCCCCTGCTGCAACTTTATCTGGGCAGCCGGGTCATCGTGCACGAGGTGGCGGCGCCGCTCTTGGGCGATAGCTCCCGCGCGGCGCAGGCGGCGCTGCGTCGTCTGTGGCAGCCGCTTCTGGGGCTGCAGCCACCGATGGCCATGGTCGTGCTCAGCGTGCGCGCGCTTTACAAGCAGACGCCCGAGCAGATTCAGCGCCACGCTCAGCTCTTGCGCGGCAAGCTCAACCTGCTTTCCGAGATCATCGGCCAGCCGGTGCGGACGCGGGTCGTCTTGACCTACATGGATCGCGCCGACGGCTTTGGCGAGTACGTTCGCCTGCTCAGCCAGAACCAGATCCCCATTCACCTGCCGCTGCACGATGACGAAGGGCACCTGGTGTCGATCGAGGGCGGCGTCACGCATCACGAAAAGTATCTGCCGCTGGCGCTGACCAGCTTGTCGGCGAGCGAGTTCCGCACCCTGGTTGAGTTCTTGGTGCGCAGCCCGAACATCACAGCGCAGGTCGGCGAGTGCCTGCGCGTCCTCGGCGAAGAGATCGCGTTCTCGATGACGCCGTCCTTTGACCGCCTGTACTTCTATGGTCAGGGGCTGGAGAGCAAGCTGCCGAATCCCTTTGTTGCAAAGTTTTTGCAACCAGGAATTCCGCTGCACAAGCTGGCCGGGCGTGGCCTGTCGTTTCTGCGCACCATCTTCGACTTCGCGCCGGTGCGCACGCACATCATCGGCTGCGCGCTGGTGGCGCTGCTCTGTGCCCTGGTCTACGGCTCGATCTATCGCAGCCACAACGCCAAGGTCGATGCCGCCGACACCGCGGTCGAGAGCTTGGAGGTCGCCATCGGTCGCGCACAGACCTCGCTGAACCTGCCGTCCGAGTCGCAGTCGGTGCGCGTGGCGGTGAGCGATGCCGGCAATGCACTGCTGCGCGTGCGCGCATCGGAAGAGGGCAAGCCGCTGATCTGGCGCATTCGTCAGGATGACAAGGCCAGCCAGCGCGCTCGCTTTGTCGCGGCGGTGCGTCGCGCCTACCTGCTGCCCGCTCTGGAGCGCCATCGCCAGCCGTCCTCGCGCGATCGCTTTATCTACACGCTGGGGGCGCTTTACGCCGGTCGTCGCAACACGCTGGGCGAAGAGATCCGTCGCGCGCCTGCAGTGTGGGCCACCGCCGTGCCGATGCCGGAAGAGGTGCTGATGAAGTACGTTGAGCTCAGCGATCCGGCGTGGAGCGAGCGCGTACCGATCAGTGGCTCCCTAGCCGGTGCCGATGCCAACGTCCGCTTCAACGCCGCCGCCGATCTGGGGCCGTGGCTGAACTACCTGACCGTGATGGACGCCGCCTTCGTCGGGCCGACCATCACCACGCTGCAGCTACAGCGGGTGCAAGCCGTGACGCGTCGCTTCAACGATGCGCTGCTGCAAGCGCAGAAGAACCGCGCGGCCGAGCGCGTGCTGCGCGTGCTGTCGGAAGAGACGGCGGTGGATCTGAAGTACCTGTTTGGACCGGCGCTGGCCGCGCTGATGCCGCCGGGTTGGCTGAGCGACAACGCCGACTCGCTGATGGGGCTGTTCCAGCTCGTCTTGGCCAGCAGCCTCGACGGGCCACGTCCGGAACAGATGAACCTGTCAGACCTGATGAACCTGCTGACCGCGGCGCCGGACAGCAACAAGCCAGCGCCCAAGGATGTCGTCTACGCCTTTGAGCTGCTGAGCAAGTCGTTCAAGTTCAGCACCGCGCGCTGGCTGGAGATCTTGGCCCGCAGCCGGCGCCAGGATGTGCTGCGCACAGTGACTGGGACCGGGACCGGAACCGGCACGAGCACTGGGGCGATGAGCGGCGCCGGCGGGTCTTCGAGTCTCGCAGGGGCGCCCATGTCGAGCCTCGCCTCCGACGGTGGAAAAGGTGATGCGGGCCGGGGCAGCAGCGACTCGTCAGGGCGCAAGCGCGGCCATCGGCATCGCCATCATCACGCAAAAAAAAAGTCCAGAAATGCCGATGAGTCGGGAGATAGCGGAGCTTTGGCTACCTCGCGACGCAGCGAGTCCGAGCTAGAAAGTGCTGGCACGAGCAGCGTCCCGGCCATCTACACCCGGGTCGGATTCGAGCGCGAGATGAAGCCTTCGCTCCTCGATGCCGAGAAGCGTCTCCCATCGGCGCCGCTTTCTCCCGAGCAGCGTCAGGCGTTGGAGCGCTACCTGCTGGATCAGGCGCGGCGCTATGCCCGCAACTATCGCGATGCTCAGGTCGCCTATCTTCTGGGTTATCGCCCCAAGGCCGATACGCTGCCCGCCGTGCTGGCTCTGCTGGACGATCTTCAGCAGCCTTCGTCACCGCTGCTTGAGCGGCTGCGAGTCGTCGCTGACAACCTGAACCTGGGCAAGCTAGAGGGGCCGTATTTCACGCCGCTTGCCGAGCAGCTAGCCAGCCTGTCGCCGATTTTGAAGCTGGGCACGCCCAAGGATGGCGCCTATCCCGACTATGAAAAATACAAGGCGATCATCGCCAAGATCGCGCGTGAGCTAACTGGCGAGGACGCCGCTCCCGCGACGCCGATGGCCGCTCCGGCCGCCGCGGCGGACAAGGGGGGCAAGCCGGCCGCACCCAGTCCCGAGCTGCCGAGCAGCGCGTCGCGCGTCGCGCTATCCAACCTGCAAGGCGTCGAGGGCTCGTCGCAGGCCAAGCTGGATATGTATCTCGACGCGGCGGGCCTGGTCGGCGATCTGCGGCGACCGTTTACCGTGCCGCTTCTGCGCGTGCATCGCCTGGGGCTGAGCGATGTCGAGACCGCGGTCACCAATCGCTACGACGAAGAGTTTCGCCAGCGCATCCGGCCGCTGCTTGATCGCTTCCCGTTTAATCGCAGCTCCACCACCGATGTGGCGATGACCGATCTGGCGCAGCTCAAGCCGCCGAGCGGCGCCATCTATCAGTTTGTGCAGCGCCAGATCGCGCCGATGTACAGTGAAAAACCCGACGGCACGCTGGTGCCGCTGAAGAATCCGCTGGGCACGCTGAAGCTCTCGGATAGTTTGCTGTCGACCGCCAGTCGCCTGCGCCGCCTCAGCCGGGCGCTGTGGACGGAAGAGGGCGCCGAAAAGCCGATCGCGCTATCGGTCAAGCCGCTGCCGCTGCCGCCGGTCGGGGGCAACGAGCAGGTGGTGACGCAGACCTTTCTGACCTGCAGCAACGTCAGCGTCTACGGCTTCAATCAGATGCCCGAGTCCAAGCCCTTCCTGCTGCCCTGGTGGCGGCAAGAGACCTCGGCGGCGGGCATTGAGCTCGGCACCGCGGCCAGCAAGACCCGGCGCTATCAGTCGATCGACGTCGCGTCCTCGCCGTGGAGCTTCTTCCACCTGCTGGAAAAGGCGCAGTGGGAGGGCCTGACCGCCACCTGGCGCATCGAGAACGAGGCCCCCGGGCCGGCGCGCAGCGTGCGCTTTGGCTTCGACAGCGATCCTTGGGCACTGTTTAAGGGCTCGTCGAGCCGCAGTCGCGACCGCGATCGGGAGCGCGAGTAAGCCGTGGCGCGTCCGCCGCAATCGGGTACACATCGCCTCCTCCGCGGCGGCCTGCGGGCGGCCCTGCTGTTGTTTTTAGCGACGGCGATGGGGTGCATCCCAGGATATGTACGGGTGTCGGTGAGTGCGGCTCCGGACATTAACGGAAAGCAGCCGGTGTACATGCTGGTGCGGACGCTGGAGCGCAAGGTCTATCTCGCCGAGTCGTATGGCGAGGTGGCGGGCAAGCTCGTCGAGAGCGATGCCTCGGTCCTGCGCAAAGAGCTGCTGTTCCCGGGGCAGAGTCGCAGCCTGTACATCAAGAAGCCCAAGGGGCCGCTGGCGCTGTACTTCCTGTTTACCGCCCCCGGTGGTACCTGGCGCCTGTTCGTCGAGCCCGCTCTGCCGCTGCAGGTCAAGGCCGAGCTCAAAGGCAATCGACTGGTGCAGGACTCGACGCTGTTTTAGGGGGACTGGCCGTAGCGGCTGAGGCGGGCGAGGCGAGGGCGAGGCGAGGGCGAGGCGGGGCGGTGGCTACGGGCTCTGCGGCACGCCGGGCATGGAAAGCGGCGCGGGGGCTTCGCTTTCGAGCTCTAGATCAAAGAACGCGGCGACGGCAGCGCGCAGCAGGGTCTGCGGCCGCAGGCGCAGGCCAGCCTGGGCGGCACCTGGCGATTCGCTGTTGTCGCTGTCTTTGTTCAGCAGCGCATCGGTGATCGCCTGCAGCGGCGGCTTGGGCGCGGGGAACTGCTTGAGCGCCACCGGCTGCCCGTCGGCAATGCTGGCCGCCTGACGCGCCAGCCGCACCGCGACATCCAGGCCGCCCAGCTCATCGACCAGGCCCACGCCCTTGGCATCCTCGCCGGTCCAGATGCGGCCCTTGGCGATCTTCAGCACCGTCTCTTTGGGCAGCTTGCGACCCTCGGCGACCTTGCTGGTGAAGTCGACGTAGACGCGATCCAGCCAGGCCTGAAAGCGCACCCACTCGTCGGGCGTGAACTCGCGATTGGTGCTCCACATGCCGGCGTGCTGGCCGAAGGCGACGCGGTCATGGGTCAATCCCAAGCGGTTATCCAGAAGCTCGTTGGTGACGAACTTGCCGCCGAGCACGCCGATCGAGCCGGTAATCGTCGCCGGCTGCGCGACGATCTTGTCGGCAGCCATGGCTACGAAGTAACCGCCCGAGCCAGCGACGTTGCCCATGGTGGCGATGACCGGCTTGCCAGCGGCCTTGGCCCGCACCACTTCGCGCCAGATGGTGTCGGACGCGACATACGATCCGCCCGGGCTGTCGATGCGGAAGACGATGGCTTTGACGTCCTTGTCAGCGACGGCGGCGCGGAAGGCAGCAGCGACGGTCTCTGAGCCGAGGGCGCCACTGCCGCTCATCGGATCGACCTCGCCCTTGCCGCGCTGCACACCGCCCAGGCCATAGATCAGGGCCAGGGTTGGAGCCGACTTCAGGCGCTGCTTTTCGGCCTTGTCGGTGCGGCTGACGTACTTGTGCAGGTACAGAAGCTGGGCATCGCCGCCGCGCTCGCGCACCTTGGCGTAGAACTCATCGCGATAGCCGAGCTGATCGACGAGCTTTTCCTTCAGCGCCTCCGGCCCCAGGAATGGTCCGCGATCGAAGAGGGCCCGCACCTCGGCCTCTTGCAGCTTGCGACCCTCGGCGATGCCGCGAACCATCTGCGCAAACCAGCCGCCCGCGATTTTGTCGAGCGCCTCTTTGTGCGCGGCGGTGAACTTGTTCTCGGTGAACATGTTCATCGCGTTTTTGTACTCGTAGCGATGATCCATCTGCGGCTTAAGACCCAGCTTGTCGAGCGCGTTCTTGAGGAACATCGGCTCCATCAGCACGCCGGTCAGGCCAACATCGCCCGAGGGCTGCAGCCAGATCTGCTCGAACGCAGTGGCCAGGTAATACGACGAGTTGCCGGGGCCGAACTCGCCGAAGGTCTCGCCATAGGCGAGGGCAAACTTGCCGCGCTCGCGGAAGCGGCGGATGGCGTCGCGAAGCTCTTGCACCTGCGCCATGCCCAGCTTGCCCTGACCGATGCGAGCGATCAGGCCCACGACGCGCCCGTCTTCGCCGGCCCGATCTAGCCCGGTGACCAGGGTGCGCAGGCTGCCGCCGCTATCTGGACGCAGGGCGGCCAGCGGATGGTTCGGCGTGTCCTCGTGTAGCTCGGTCTCTAGATCCAATTCGAGGATGGTGTGGGGGGGCACGGCCTTTTCGCGGCTGCTGAAGACCGCGAACAACACCGTGGTCAAGACCCCGATCAAAAACAGGGCACCGACCCAAGCCAAAACCCGTGAAATGATGTGTCGCATGCGAGCGCTCCTAAATCGATCTGTGCGACGAAGGTATCAGATTGCTTTGCGGCGCGCGTCGGGCTATTTCAATGGGAATGATGCTTCTCCACTCCCGGGCTCGGCTCGGCTCTGGGCTTCGGATCGGGGCGGGACGACTAGGCCGCCGCAGCCGGCTTTCCCTCACGCTCCTCGCCGTGCTGGGTCTGAGCCTCACTGGCTGCCGTGATCTGTCGGCCAAGCGCAGCGCCAACAAGGGCAATGTCCTCGCACAGATCAACGACACGGTGATCACTGTGTCGGACTTTGAAGAGCGCCTAAACAACCAGTCGCCGTACGTGCGCGCGCGCTACGCTTCCGTCGAGCAGAAGAAGGAATACCTCGACAATCTGGTCAAGTTCGAGGTGCTGGCCACCGAAGCTCGCAAGCAGGGCCTGGATCGCGATCCCGAGGTCGTGCGGACCATGAAGCAGGTGATGATCCAGAAGCTGCTCAAGGCCCGCTTCGACAAGCTCAAGCAGGAAGACATCAGCGATGCCGATGTGCAGCGCTACTTCGATGGGCACCCCGAAGAGTTCAATCGCCCGCCCGAGATTCGCGCCAGCCTGATCCTGCTTGCCGACGAAGCGACAGCCAAGAAGGTCGCCACTGATCCGCGCACCACCGGCATCGAAAACCTCGGCTTCCGGCAGCTGGTCGGTGAATACAGCATCGATCAAGAGACCAAAGAGCGTGGTGGCGACCTGCGCTTTTTTGACCAGACTAATCGCGAACTTCCCCGCGAGATCGTCGACGCCGCCTTCAAGCTGGTCAACATCGGGGAGGTGAGTCCCGTCGTCAAGACTGCGCGCGGCTACGCCGTGCTGAAGCTGACCGGCCAGCGCCGAGCGCTGAACCGGACCCTCGCTGAGGTGACGCCGCAGATCCGCGCCAAGCTGTTTCGCGATAAGCGACAGCGCCTGATGGACGACTACGAAGACGCGCTGCGCAAGTCGTCGAGTGTGCAGGTCTTCGCCGATCGGCTGACGCTGGTGCGAGTCGACCTGACGCAGAATGCGCAGGGGGCTCCCGACGAGCTACGTCCGCCGCCGCACAGCGGCGAGTTTCACCCGGCTGGGCAGCGCCTGCCGCAGGCTTCGCCGCAGCGTCCAGGAACGCCCAGCCTAAGCGCTGCGCCCGTCCCGCCGACCTCGGCGCCGATCCCAGCCCCAGCGGCGGCCGCACCGACTCCCCCGACTTCGGTCGCGCCGGTGGTGCCCCCGCCTTCCCCCGCGACTGCCCCGGCTGCGCCGCCGCCTAGTCAGGCCGCGCCCTCTGGAGGTCCTTAGATTATGGCCACAGGCTTACGCTTGAAACTCTTGGGCTCGCTGCGTCGCGGGCTCTTTCTGTCGTGTCTTTCGCTGGGCGGGCTCGCGCTGGCGGTATCGCCGGCCGCGGCGGTGGTTTTGGATCGCATCGCTGCCGTCGTCAACGACGAGATCATCCTGGATTCCGAGGTCAATCAGAACGCGCTGCAGACGGCTCGTGCTGAGCTCGGTGATGTCGATTTCGCCTCGCCCGAAGGCCAGCGGAAGTTTGAGCAGCACCGCAAAAAGACGCTGGAGTCGCTGGTCGAGCGCGTGCTCATCATGCAGCAGGCGCGCGAGATGAAAGTCGAGATCACCGACGACGAGCTGCGGACGGCCGTCGACTCGGTGCGCACCCAGAACAACCTCTCGCCCGAGCAGTTCCAAGAGGCGCTCAAGCAGCAGGGCTTTAACTCCATCGAGGAATACAAGAAGTCGCTGCAGAAGCAGCTGGTGCAGCTGCGCGTCATCAACCAGGCGGTGCGCAGCAAGATCACCGTCGGGGATGACGAGGTGCGGGCCCTCTACGCGCAGAACGTCAGGCAGGCCAGCGGCGATGCCATGCAGGTGCACTTAAAGCAGATCTTCCTGGCGCTGCCGGCCGGGGCGAGCGCTGCCCAGATCGACGAGAAGCGGCGCACCGGGATGAAGATCGTCGCCGACCTACGGGCCGGCAAAGAGTTCGCCCAGCTGGCCAAGCAGCACGGTGATGACGCGGCCAGCAAGGCCGGTGGCGACCTGGGCTTTCTGACGCGCGGCGATCTGCCACCCGAGCTGCGCGAGCCGGTGGCGGGCATGGATGCTGGCGATGTCCGCGGCCCCATCCAATCGGATCGCGGACTGCACATCTTGCAGCTCCTAGAGAAAAAGAGCGGCGAGGTGAAGAGCTTCGATGACGTCAAAGAAGATCTGCGTCGTCAGCTCTACGAACAGAGCCTAGAGCGCGGCATCCAGAACTGGACCAAAGAGCTGCGCCGCAAAGCCCACGTCGACATTCGCCGATAAGACAGGACCGCATGCTGGCCACTATCTCGCGTTTCCCGGAGCCCAAGAACGAACCCGTGCTCGGCTACCTGCCGGGCAGTCCTGAGCGTGCCGCGCTGAAGCGGGCGCTGGCCACGATGTCGGGGCAGACCGTCGAGGTGCCGCTATACATCGGCGCTGAGCGGCTGCGCACCGGTCGCACCAGCCCCATCGTGTCGCCGCATCGTCATCGCCACGTCCTGGGTACGCTGCACAGCGGTGGAGCGGCCCAGGTCGAGGCAGCGATCGCAGCAGCGAGGGCGGCTGCCCCCGGCTGGTCCGAGCTGCCCTGGGAGCAGCGAGCGGCGGTGTTCCTGCGCGCTGCCGATCTTCTGGCCGGGCCGTGGCGCGATCGGCTCAACGCCGCGACCATGCTCGGTCAGTCCAAGACCTGCCACCAGGCCGAGATCGACGCCGCCTGCGAGCTCATCGACTTCTTCCGCTTCAACGTCTACTTCCTGCGCCGCATGCTGGAGAGCGAGCAGCCGCTGTCGTCGCCGGGGCAGTGGAATCAGCTTGATCTGCGGCCGCTCGAAGGCTTTGTCTTCGCCGTCACGCCGTTTAACTTCACCAGCATCGCCGGCAACCTGCCGACGGCGCCCGCCCTGCTTGGCAACACCGTGGTGTGGAAGCCAGCGCAGAGCGCAATGCTCAGCGCCTACTACATCATGGAGCTTCTGCTGGAAGCGGGTCTGCCGCCGGGCGTGATCAATCTGGTGTCGGGACCCGCGGCCGAGATCAGCGCGGTGGCGCTTTCGCATCGCGATCTTGCGGGGGTGCACTTCACCGGCTCGACCGGCGTGTTTCACCAGATGTGGCGCACCGTCGGTCAGAACATCGATCGCTACCGCGCCTATCCCCGCTTGGTGGGCGAGACGGGCGGCAAAGACTTCATCCTGGCGCACGACAGCGCCGACGAAGACGCACTGGTGGCGGCCATCGTCCGCGGTGGCTACGAGTATCAGGGTCAGAAGTGCTCGGCCGCCTCGCGCATCTATCTGCCGTCGAGCATGGCGGATCGCGTGCTGCCCCGCCTGGTTGCTGAGATCAACAGCCTGCAGATGGGCGATGTCAGCGACTTCCGCAACTTCGTGGGCGCGGTCATCGATCGAAGGGCCTTCCAGTCGATCCGCAGCTACATCGAGCTGGCCGACGGCCAGGCCGGTGGGGCTCGCATCCTGTGCGGCGGGGTCTGCGACGACTCGCAGGGCTACTTCATCCGTCCGACGCTGATCCAGGCCGATGATCCGCGCCATCGCCTGATGGGCGAAGAGATCTTTGGCCCGGTGGTGACGCTGCACGTCTACCGCAGCTATGAAGAGGCGCTGCAGCTGGTCGACACCGCCTCGCCGTACGCGCTAACCGGCGCGGTCTTCGCTCGCGATCGCCAGGTGATCACCCACACCTCGTCGCGCCTGCGGCAAGCGGCTGGCAACTTCTACATCAATGACAAGCCGACCGGAGCCGTCGTCGGTCAGCAGCCATTCGGTGGGGCACGCGCTTCCGGCACCAACGACAAGGCGGGGGCACCAGCCAACCTCTTGCGCTGGATCTCGCTACGGACGATCAAAGAAACCTTCGTGCCGCCAACCGACTACCGCTACGGCTTCCACACCGCCGAGTAGGTCTAAAACTCGAAGTTGATGCCGGCGTTGAAGGTCATGTCGGAGAGGTCGAGCTTGTTGCTCTGACCCCAGCCGCTCATGAAGGCGCCGTGTAGCTCGACGAAGAGCGAGACGCGGTTGAGGCCGATCTCGTTGTCGATGACGCGCGAAGCCTGCTGATCGATGGCTGACAGATCGATGGCGAGGCCGGGGTGGATGACCAGGCCATACGTCGCACCGGCGGTGCTGCGGCTGAGTACCATGCCGTCCGCCTGCGTCGTGTTGATGCTGGAGACGAAGCTGGCGCTGCTGCCGATCCACCAGAAGTAGGCGCCAAAGCCAGCCTTCATGTACGGGATGATGGGAATGCGAAAGCGCTTCGACAGCTCGTCGAAGCGATAGACGAGGAGCAGGGACACCGGGACGAGGTTGAAGACAACCTGATCGCCCGAGATGCAGGACTCGTAGCTGACCTCGTTGCCGGGCGGCTGGCTTGAGCGATAGGTGCGCCAGCCTTCGAGAGAAGCGCCGAGGGTGCACACCGGGCGCTCTTGGCCGGTGCCGGTGGTGTAGCTGGTGAAGGCGGGGGCGCTGCGGCTGTAGTAGCCGCCGCTTAACCCCACGCCTAGCGAGCCAAAGCGATTGAGGAACTGGTAGTCGACCTCGCCCTGGGTCAGCAGGCCGCGCGAGGGGGTGACGCCGGCCCGCTCGTCGTTGCTGCCGAAGAAATCGGAGAACGGCGTGGCGGGCGGGTTACGGCCTGCGAAGACTGGGCTGGAATCGACGGCCGGCACATAGGGGCCAAACTTAAGCTCAAACGCCAGGCGTCGCGGCGACTCGCGTAGCTGTGGATGCTGGATCTGCTCGAACGTCTGGGCCGAAGCCGGGGCCGCCAGCCCAAGCCACAGGAGACTCGCCGAAACGGCCAGACAGCCGGGCTGCAACGGGCGTCGGAAGCCGAGGGGGTTGTGGGCGGAGTTCATCACGCGCGCCTCTCAGGTAGCGACGGGGAAGCCGGGCGACGTCGGCGCAAGCGCAGTGGCAGGAGGGCCGCCCCCAAGCCAAGGAGGGCCAGCCAGCCCGGCGTCGGGCTCGTTCCGCGTCGCGGCGAGCCGAGGGCGCAGCCAAAGCCCGTCGGACACTCGGCGTCCTTCTGACAGAACTGCGCCAGCGGGTTTACGACGGGGGCCGGCGTTCCCTGCACAAGCTGGTTGCACTTGGCGAGGTTCTTACGTCGCTCACACTCCGCGGGATTCGTGCGCATCGTCATCTCGTCGCACGGCTTGCACTCGGCATCGGGCGGCGCAGAAGGATTGCCGCTCTTATCGATGGCCACCACCAAGAACTCGTAGGGCACTCCATTTTCGAGATCGGTGATGCGAATATTGAAGCTCGTCCCGCCGGTGCCTACCTGCAGACGATCCGAGCAGATGAAGGCTGGATGCAGCGGGAATTCATACGAGTTGATTGTCGGAATCCCGTCGCTGGGGGCAGCCGGTAAGTTCGCTGTCTGCGTCGGCGGGGGACGGCGGTACATGGCGCCATTGATGCACGCCGAATAGTAGTAGCGCGCCGCCTGACGGAACTCCGTCGTCTTTACAGGGACCATCGGCGAGTCCTTACGCCGACACAGGACCTGATACGAGTCGATATCCTGGGTGTTGTCACCCGTCGGGGCTTCCCAGTGCAGCGTCACCGCCCCATCGCCATTCGCCGCCGAGATATTCTGCGGTTGGAGCGGCGGTGAGGTATCGATCGCCAGCGGCAGCTTGCACGAAGCCGGCGAGCCCGTGAGGTCGCCGAGCAACACGAAGAAGGTGCGGGTCGAGGTGCCGCTGATGTTGCAGGAATACGGGTAGGTCGGCGCCTCGGCCGTCGGCATCCAGTTGACGGGCTTGGGATTGGGAATCGTCTCGGAGGGCACCGCGAGATCGATGGTGCCGATGCTCATAAAGCTGCTGACCGTGATCGCCGTGTTGGTTTTCTCGCAGATCGTACCGGTGGTCTGGCGGGCCGTCGCTGCGGTGCAGTCGGCTGCGCCGACCCATAGCTCGCCTCCAACGCCCGAGGTGCCCATCGGAATCGGCGTCGACATCTCGATGCGCATGCCCAGGTCGCGCGTCTTGCATTCGCACTCGGCGCGGTTGTAGACGTAGCCTGACATGCTGGGAATCGGCACCTGTCCGACGGACACGTAGGTCTTGCCGGCGATGGTTGCCGTCCCGGTCATCCCTTCACAGGTTCCGTTGTCGGTGCTCCCCGTGCCGGTGGTCTGCGCCCAGGCGGGGACGGACAGCGCGGGCACAAGCAGCACCGCGGCCAGCCATGCACTCCGCTTCAGGGTATGTGTCCAGCTCATGCCCTGTTTCGTAGAGCAAGAGGCAGACCATCACAACTTTTGTCGCTCCCCGGTCGCGCTGTAGGCGCTGGCTCGCTCCCCGCACCCTCGGGCCGGCGACGGAGGGAGGCGAAAGCGATGGTCAGCGGCCGGGGCGAGGTCGGGGCCGACGGACGGCGAGAGCCCGGTTTTCGACAGACAGGCTGACACCCGGGCTGAAGAGTGCACTGACAAACTGTCAACGCTGGTCGCGGAGGGGGCGGTCGCGTCGCGGCTACGGGTCGCTGTTTGCGGTTCTTTCATGGGCGCCAGTTGGTACATAATTCGCCTCGCTCACGGCGCAGCCCGAGTGGCGAAACTGGTAAACGCAGAGGACTTAAAATCCTTAGCCTTACGGCGTGCGGGTTCGATTCCCGCCTCGGGCACATGGCGGTACAGGCAGTCTGTTTTGATTTGGACGGAACGCTGGTAGACAGCGAGGGTGATTGCGCCGACGGCATCGAGCGGGCGCTGGGCAAGATCAGTCGGCCGATGTCCGCCGCCGAGCGTGATTTTGTCGTCGGTCACGGGGCTGGCGAGATCCTGGCGCTGCTGCGGCGCAACGGCGGGGTGCCCTGGAGCAACCAGGAGTTCGAAGAGGCGGTGTTTGCCGCTCGCGTCGAGCTTTTTCACGAGCGCGGCGTGCACATCCTGCCGGCGGCGCAAGAGACCGTGCGCTGGGTTGCCGAGCGCTATCCCCTTTCGCTGGTCACCGGCTCGACGCGCAGCGAGGCCGAGCTGATGCTCAAGGCGCTGGGCCTGGCCTCGTGCTTTCGGGTGACCCTGTGCGCTGGCGAGTACCCGCGTGGCAAGCCGGCACCCGATGCCTATCGGCAAGCGGCCGAGGCGCTGGGCGTCGATCCGGCGTACTGCCTAGCCGTCGAAGACTCGACGCCGGGCATCGCGGCAGCGCTTGCCGCCGGCATGATCGTCGTCGCGGTGCGGGCCGGGAATCGCTACGGGCAGGATCAGTCGGCGGCGCCGTATCTGCTGGACACGCTGCACGAGCTACCGGCGCTGCTCACCCGCTTGGGCTAAGCCGCGTCGCTTCAGTCGACGGCCATCACCACGAACTTCAGGTAGCGCCCTTCGCTAAACGCTGGCGGGCAGGGATGGTCGGCGGGCTGGCCGTGGACTTCCAGGATGCGCAGGCGACGGCCCGTGACTTCAGATGCGCTGACCAAGGTCGAGACAAAGGCCGCCTCATCGACGTGGCTGCTGCACGACGCGGCGACGAATAGGCCGTCGGGCATGACCAGGGACAGGGCCAGGCGATGCAGCTCGCGATAGGCGGCAAGCGCAGCTGACAGCGAGCGCTCGTTGGGGGCAAAGCTCGGCGGATCGACGAGCACCACGCCGTGCCGATCTCCACGTCCATGCGCTGCGGCGAGCTCTTGGAAGACATCGGCGGCCAGGAATTCGTGCCCGCTAGGATCGAGACCGTTGAGCACGAAGTTGCGCCGTGCCGCGACGACGGCGGGACTGGCGCGATCGACGGTGATCACCCGGCTGGCGCCCGCCAAGGCGGCGTGCAGCGAAAAGCCACCGGTGTAGGCAAAGCCATTCCACAGCGTGCGACTCGCGACGTAACGACGCAGGCGCAGGCGGTTTTCGCGCTGATCGAGAAACAGGCCAGACTTCTGACCGTGCACGATATCGACGAAGAAGCGCACCCCGTGCTCGCAGACCACGATCTCGCCGGGCTTGCCGTCGGGGGGAGGCGGGGGAAGCTCGCCCCAGAGCAGGGTTCCTGAGCCGCCACTGCGTCGCTGCTTGCGCTGATAGATGGCCCGGATGCCCAGCGGCTGACCGAGCGTGCGCACCGCCTCGATGATGTCGGGCAGGAAGGCCAGAAGTGGGGCCTGGCCAGCGGCCGCGCTCTCGCTTTCACCGCCGCCATCGAGCACCACCACCGCCACTGGGCCATAGCAGTCGATCACCAGCCCCGGCAAAAGATCGCCCTCCCCATGACACCAGCGAAAGGCATCGGTCGGCGCGGCGTCGGCGGCAAAGCTCTGCTGTCGCAGGGCCAGCGCGCGTGCCAGGCGCGCGCGAATCAGGCGGCCATCGACCGCTTCGTGGGGGTCGAGCGTGTAGACCCGAAAGGCAATCGGCGACGCCGGATCATAGAGGCCACGAGCGATGAACTGCCCGCCCTCATCCAGCAGATCGACGACTCGCCCAGCCGGCAGGCGAGGCGGCGGCAGCAGCGCTTCGCGATACACCCAGGGATGCCCACCGCGCAGGCTGCGCGACAGCGGGCGGCGTAGGCGCAGCGTCGGCGCCTGACCTAGTTCGACTGCGCTCGCAGAGCTTGGCATTCCGAGCACGGGCACTGCTCACGCAGGCGGCGGAAGTGATAGATGCCGGTACTGTGGCGATCCGACCAGGCGATGCTGATGGCGTAGCCCCCGACCAGCTCGATGTGCTTGGCCACGATGTCGGCCGGCACGGTGTTGGGGTCGAGGCGCGGCTTGCCGCTCATCTCGTCGACGCAGTGGGCGCAGCGGCAGAGCAGTCGAAGCTGTCGGGCCGGGTACACCGTGCGGTGCTCATCTTCCCAGACGATGGTGATTTCGGGCCGGTTCAGGCCAATGATTTCTAAGGGGACCGCCATCGCGCCATCCTATTTCACAGGGGCAGGGGAGAGGGAAGGCCATTCCACTCGACAGTGCGCTCGCCGGGAGGCGGAGCGAGCGGGCCGGTGGGAACCCTTCCGCATGCGCATCAGAGGGAAACCCGCCGACGCATCCAGAGCCACTGCTGGGACTTGAACCCAGGACCTGCGGTTTACGAAACCGCTGCTCTACCGCTGAGCTACAGTGGCGACGCAGGCAGGCAGTCTATTGTGGTGCCCCAAGCAGAGCAAGCGCAAAAAACCAGGGTGGCGGCGATTTCCCCGCCTGTGCTCTCCGCCGCCAGCCGACGAGAAGCAGGACCGCGGGCCCAAGGTCCGCTGCGGCACGGGCGCGGCGCGACGAACGAAAAGCAGCCAGAGGAGAATGCGATGAGCAAGCAGCGAAATCAGGTAGGGCGGGTCCACTCGCACCAGGCGATGGCGGCAGGGGCTCGTGACATTCGGCGTGGGGGCTTTTCGGCGGTGCTGGGACTCCTGTGCCTGACGCTGGGACTCTTCGGCTGCGGCAGCACCGACTTCACTGGCGAGCGCGGCGCGGCGATCTTTACCGCCAGCAGCTGCGGCGGGCTGTTGTCGGATGTCGGTGGCTGCGACTTGAAAAAAGGCGTCGTGGCCGGGGGCGTTGTCGATATCACCGCCAAGAGCGTAAAGAGCGGCTTGCTGTTGAACCTGCGCGCCGACATCCCGGCGGTCATGACGGTGCAGCCCAGCGATCGCGGCGGTCAGTCGATCGTCGGTCAGGGGACCGGCATGGCCTATCTCTCGGCCGTGGATACCAGCGAGACCGAGATCGATCGCCTCTCGGTCAAGGTCGTCGAGGTGGCGCAGCTTGCCTTCAACACCGCCTCGATGGGCTTTGGCACCTTTGCCCTGCGTCCGGTGGGCGACATCGACGGTACCTTCGATCTCAAAGACGGCGTGACCGCCTTCACCTTGCTGTTCCTGCAGGTCGATGGGGGAGGGCAGCCGCTCCTCGGGCGCGACAGCTTTACCGCTGAGCTAAGCGCAGGTCTTAGCTATCAGGCGGGCCGCGAGAATCCGCACTCGCTGCAGTTCGAGCTACAGAAACCGGCGCTGGCGGGCAGCTACTTCCTGACGGTGCGATCGAAGATCGGGCCGGGCAAGTTCAAGCTGCAGATCAACGTGAAGTAAGGACTGCGGAGGGCGCTTGGGGGCGGGGGGACGAGAGCTGGGACGCGGCGGGCGAGGCTAGATCCGCGGGGCCTCACCCGAGCGCGCCGCGGCGCCAAAGTCGGCTACCGACACGCCAGCCGCCGCCGAGAGTGGTGTCGAGGACATCTCGGTGCGGTCTTCGGGCTCGCTGTGGGCGACCGACGTGGCCGGGGCAGCGACGACCGGTGGAGCAGCGACGACCGGCGGGGCAGAGACGACCGGCGGAGCAGCGACGACCGGCGGGGCAGCGACGACTGGCGGGGCGGCTGCGGGCTCATCGGCGGCTACGGCCACAGCCGCGATATGCCCATAGCTCAAGGCGGCCTGCGCTGCGGAGACGTGCGCGGCGTCGTGATGCGGCTCGTGCGACTTGCCTCCGTTGAACAGGCGAGTGATCGCTGTGCCGATGCCATCGAGGTAGGTGTAGACCACCGGCACCACGACGAGGGTGAGCAGCGTCGAGCTGATCAGGCCGCCGATCACGGCGCGGGCCATCGGCGAGCGGAACTCTGAGCCTTCACCCAGCGCCAGAGCCAGCGGCAGCATGCCGAAGATCATGGCCAGCGTGGTCATGACGATCGGGCGCAGACGAATCTCGCCGGCGGTGATCAGCGCCTCCTCGCGACCCAGGCCTTCGGCGCGTCGCTGGTTGGCGTTGTCGATGAGCAAGATGGCGTTCTTGGTCACCATGCCCATCAGCATGATGACGCCGATCATCGACATCATGTTCATGTTGCCGCGCGTCGCCAGCATGGCCAAAAAGACGCCGATCATCGACAGCGGCAGCGACAGCATGATGGCCAGCGGCTGCAGGAAGCTCTCGAACTGCGAGGCCAGCACCAAGTAGATGAAGATGATGGCCAGGATCAGGGTCTCTAGCACGTAGCCGACCGTCTCTTTCAGGTCGCGAGTCTGACCGCCGAGATCGACGGTGTAGCCGGCCGGCAGGCCCATGCCTTCGACCGCTTTTTTGATGTCGCTGCTGATGTCGCCCAGGGCACGACCTTCGACGCTGCCGGTGATGCGTACCTCGCGCGATAGGTCGATGCGGTTGATCTTCGACGGACCGACACCGCGGCGAATATTGGCCACCTGATCCAGCGCCACCAACGAACGCGAGCCGTCGGCCTTCGGTGCACCCGGCACGAACAGGCGGGCGATGTCTTTCTGCGAGTCGCGGCCCGCGCTAGGCAAGCGGACGCGGATGCCGTAGGTACGGCCGTTTTTGTCCTCGAAGTTGCCCGCTTGCTCACCGGCCACCAGGGCGCGCAGCGTCGTCGCGACCTCAGAGACATTGACGCCCAAGTCAGCGGCGCGCTGGCGATCGATGCGCAGCCGAAGCTCGGGCTTGGTGTTCTCTTGCGAGATCTGCACGTCGGCTGTGCCGCGGGTGCTGGTGACCACGGTCAGCACCTGCTTGGCGATCTCGTCGAGCGTCTTGAGCTCAGGACCCTTGACGCTGATCTGAAGCGGCGCCTGCGGTCCGCCGATGCCGCCGGCATCGAGCACGGCCGGCACGACGTCGACGACCTGGCTGATGCGCTCGCGCACACCCGGGCGGATCAGGAAGATGGTCTTTTTGCGCTGCGCCCGGGGCTTGAGCTTGACGAAGATCTGACCGTCGGTGACCGTGCCGGTGTTGCCGGCGCCGATCGTCGTGTAGGTGTAGGCGATGTCGTTGTCCTGATGGATGGCGCGCAGAAGCTCGGTGGCCTTGGCTTCGGTGTAGGACAGCGAGCTACCGACCGGCGTGCGCAGCGTGACCACGAACTCGCCGCGATCGGTATCGGGGAAGAAGGCAAACCCAATCAGCGGCGCCAGCATCATCGTGCCGACGAACACCGCCGCCGTCATGAACAGCGTCGCCACACGATGACGAAGCGCCCAAGCGATGAGGTGGCGATAGCCCACGGCCAGCAGGTCAAAGGCCTTGTTGAAGCCGCCGATGGCGCGCATGAAGATGTTGCGCTTGCCCTGCTGGTGCGGCTCCGGCCAGACCGACGACATCATCGGGTCGAGCGTGAACGAAACGAACAGCGACAGCAGCACGGCGACCGAGATGGTGATGCCGAACTGGAAGAAGAAGCGACCCACGATGCCGCCCATGTAAGCGACGGGGACGAACACCGCGACGATCGACAGCGTGGTGGCCAGAACGGCAAGACCAATCTCATCGGTGCCTTCGCGGGCGGCGCGGACGTGATCCTTGCCCATCTCGGAGTGGCGGACGATGTTTTCGCGGACGACGATGGCGTCGTCGATGAGCAGACCGATGGCCAGCGTCAGCGCCATGAGTGTCAGCTGATTGAGCGTAAAGCCAGCCGCCCACACCGCGGTGAACGCGCCAATAACCGAGATCGGCAGCGTCAGGCCGGTGATTACTGTCGAGCGCCAGCTCTGCAAGAACAAGAAGACGATGCACACCGTCAGGATGGCGCCGAGGATCAGATCCTCTTCGACCTGCTTGACGCTGGCCTTGATGTAGATGGCGTTGTTGATGACGATGTCGAGCTTGACGCCCTCGGGCAGACCGCTGCGCAGCTCGTCGAGGCGCTCGGCGATCGAGTCGACCACCGTCACCGTGTTCTGGCCCGACTGCTTGCGGATTTCTAGGGCGACGGTCGGCTGCACCTCCAGGCTCTTTTTGCCCTGGGCATCGACGGCATCTGGGTTCTGCGGATCGACCGTGCCCTTGGCGACCAGCGACAGGCTGCGGCGCTCTTCTGCACCGTCCCGCACCGTCGCGACTTCGTTAAGGCGGATGACTGTGCCGCCCGCCAGACGCAGCGGCAGGCTCTCGAACTCGCGCATGCTGCGCACGCGACCTGCGACGCGCAGCAGGGTCTCCTGCGCTCCGCGCTCGATGCGACCGGCTGGCAGGTCGACGTTCGACGAACGCAGCGCGTTGATGATGTCGTTCGGCAGCATGTTGCGGGCATCTAGGCGCTCCGGATCGAGCAGGATCTCGATCTCGCGCTTGGTGCCACCAACCAGGGTCACCTTGCCGACGCCCGGCACGTTCTCCAGCTTCTTGCGCACCACCTCATCGGCTAGCTCGGTGAGGTCACGCATCGGCATGGTCTCCGACGACAGCGCCAAGCTGAGGACCGGGCGATCGCCGGGATCCAGGCGCTCGATCAGCGGATCTTTGGAGTCGGTCGGCAGGTCGGCTTTGATGCGCGATAACTTTTCACGCACGTCGTTGGCCGCGTCGTTGATCTTGATGTTCAGCTGGAAGACCACGACGACGCTGGACACACCTTCCAGCGACTGCGAGGAGATCTGCTTGACGCCGGTGACGGTGTTTAGCGCCTCCTCGATCTTCTTCGAGATGTCGGTCTCGACCGACTCGGGACCGGCGCCCGGCCAAGTGGTGGTGACGGTGACCACCGGGAGGTCGACGTTAGGAAACTCATCGACGCTCAGCCGGCGCAAGGCAAACAGTCCCAGCACCACGAAGGCCAGCATGATCATCGTGATGAAGACCGGGCGACGAATGGAAAGATCAGATAGCAGCACGGAAATTCCTCCCCGAAAGGGGTCTTAGCGATGTCGGGATCCGGCGCACAGGGCGAGTGCGCGACGGATCGCTACTTGTGGCCGGCCTTGGCCACGGCCTTCTTCGGCGCGACCGCCCCTTTACCAGCGGCTGGCTCAGCCGGCTCGGCCGGTTTCTGGGCCTCTTTCTCGGTCTCCTTGGCCGGCTCTTTCACGACCGGCGCGGGGGCCTCGTGGACCTGGACGGCGATGCCGTTCTTCAGGCTGGCAGGGGAGCTGACGATGATCTGATCGCCTTCCACCACGCTGTCGATGATCTCGACGAGATCGCCGTCAGACAGGCCGCTGCGCACAACCAGCTTTTCGGCGGTGCCGTTCTTGACGCGCCACACCACGCTCTGCTTGTCGGCATCATCTCCGCTGTCGTCTCCGGTATCGAGGGCGGCTTCCTGCCGCAGGGCATTGGCGGGGACACCGATCGCGCGGCGCTCGCCACCGACCGTGACGTAGCCCGTCGCGTACATACCGCCCTTAAGCACGCCATCGGGGTTGGGGATACGGACGCGCAGACGAACGGTGCGAGTGCGCGGATCGACGGTGGGGTTTACCGCCGAGACCTCGCCATCGATGGTGCGCACGGTGTTCGACTTCACCTGGAATTCGACCTTGGCCCCCTTGGTCAGACCCGACGCCAGGTCGGCCGCCACCGAGGCCACGAGCTCCATCGACGAGTTATCGACGATGGTGACGATGTCGCGGTTCTTCATGGTGTCGACGTACTCGTGCAGCGACACACCGCGGCGGCTGATGACGCCCGAGATCGGCGCGACGTAGCGCGTCTCGCCCACCGCGTTGCGCGCCAGATCGCGCGAGGCCCGCGACTGATCAAGCTGCGCCAGCATGCTCTGCACGGTCACGGTCGCTAGCTTCACCGCGCTGCGCGTATCATCGAGCGTCTTCTGGTCGGCCGCGCCCTGCGAGTTCAGCTGCTCGACCCGGGCCAGATCGCGCTTAAGTCGTTCCAGATCCGCCTGTGCCCGCTGCAGCTGGGCTTCGGCGACCCCGACGGCGGCCTGCGAGCCACGGAACTGCGCATTCTGGTTCTGCGCTTCGATGCGGGCGATCAGCGCGCCCTTCTTCACGTAGTCGCCTTCGTCGAAGGCCAGCACGACGACGACACCGCCGATGCGCGACTTCAGCGTCACTTCCTGAATTGGCTTGAGCTCGCCGGTGATCGGCAGGCGACCGGAAAAGGTGTGCATCGTGGCGCGCACCACTTCGACGCGCGGCGGCTCGGCCGGCTTCTTCTGCAGCGCCGGCTTGGCGGGGGTGGCGCCCTCGGGCGCTTTGTCCCCGTGTCCACAGCCGACGACAAGCACGGCGGTGCCCAGCAGGGCAGTGGCCAGACGCCCTAACCCGCGACGGGGCCGGGGCACCAAACTACGCGATGGATGGTCATTCATGGAGGTCATCGTCGAGATCGTTTGCACTGGTTTCATCATGGCGAAGGATGGCTACAGCTAGCGTTTCTTGCGGTCCGAGCGATCGCTGCGGGCCGGCGAGCCGGGCAGCTTGCTTGCGATCCGCGCTTTGTTTTGTGACTTGGAGAGCGGTTTGCGTTGTTGCGACTTGGCGGGGCCGGGCGGCGGCGTTTTCTTCGAGCCAGGCGAGGCGTCCTTGAGCCCGGCAAAGCCACGCACAAGGGCGCTGACAATGCGGCGACCGGTACCCGGTAAGAGCGGCTCCTGGTCGGGCTGGCGCAGGTGGCGGGTAATGGAATACTGCACCGCACCCAAAAGCAATCTTTCCAGCAGATCGGCGTCCCCGCGCAGCTCGCCGCGGAGCTGGCCCTGGCGCACTAGCTGGCGGGTGATGCGCTGCGTGATCTGCTGCATCTCATCGGTGCTGACCGGCGGCCGATCAGCGTCGGGAGCAAAGATATGGGTCATAAAGAAGCGCACCGGCTCGCGGTGGTCGCGGGCGGCGCTCAGCAGCGTCTCGACAAACTGCGCCAGCAGCCGGGTCACCGAGGTCGCGGCGGGCAGCTTGGCCGTCGGCGCTCCCTTGCCTCGGGCTCGGCCAGTCGGCGGCAGCGGCTCGGCAAGGAGCGCTGCGAGAGGGCTGCTCACCCCAGCATCCGTCAGCGCACCATCGAGCAGCCCGCGCAGACGGGTTGCGCTCTCGGTAAGCAGGGTCGTGTACAGACCCTCTTTGCTCTCGAAATAGTAGTAGAGCACCGACTTCTGCACGCCGGCTTCATCGGCGATGTCCTGGACCGAGGTGCAGGAATAGCCCTTCTGGCTGAACAGCCGAAACGCCGCCGCGCCAATTCGCTGACGGGCGTCGGGCGGGGTCAGGCCATTGCCGGCCCCCGACGAGGCGTGATTGGCCAATAGAGCCGTGGCGGCGAGCGTCGCGGGCGAGGCAGGCAGGCCAGCTAGCGTCGGTACCAGGGGTGCGTGAGGGGGGCGAGAGGCGGTCATCCGCCGTTAACTTTAACGACCGGTCAATAAAGCGCCAGGGCTTTTTTACCGATCGGTCAAGTCGGCGGTCAACTGTCGCTCGGCTCGGGCGCGCAGGCAGTCGCCGTCGCCGGGCTGGACGGTGCGACAGGCCTGCGGGCGCAGGTGGTAGATGTCGCAGTGCACGCGCCGGCCGAGAGCCCCGCGCAGCGCCGCGCAGTGGCCATTTGCGAGCATGCGTAGGTGGGGCGATTCAGTGGCCGAACCTGGCAGGGTGACGAACTTGCGCACCAGATCGCGGCGGGACAGCAGGCGGGCGCCGGGCTCGACCGGCACGTAGTCGCAGCGTCCTTCGCGCTCGTTCTCGACGGGATTTGTGCAACAGGCGCCGCAGCTCTGACAGTCGAAAGGCACGCGGCGATAGTAGGAGAGCGAGGAGGGCTAGTCCACCACGGCGATGCGCTCAGGCCCGGGCGCGGCGGGCGCTGGTTGCGTCGGACTGAGGGGGGCGGCGAGCGGGGTGGTCAGCGAGGTGGCTGATACCGACCGGCCATCGGTCCCGAGATGTTCACCAACGGGAGATCCGTCACCAGCCCGGGCCAAGCTGCTCTTTCCGTCGCCGCGTGGCGAGCTGCTGTGTCCCCCGCGCGGCGTCGACTTGGGGCGCCGGCCCGTACCGTTTCCGGGCGATGGGCGGTTGTTGCGGGGGACTTCCGGAATCGCGACGGCATCGGCGCCCCCCGTTCGATGCACACGGGCGGCCGGTTCCGAGCCGCTGCCCTCATCCTGCCCGGGTTGGCCGGGCTGGCCGGCGACTGCGGGGACGGTCGCCAGCAGAGGGAGAGCGCCCAGCGGCGCGTCCAGTCGGGGACTCTCGGGTGGTTCGCCCTGCGTCGTGCCAGCGACGGTGCCGCGGGCGTTATTCAGCAGGAGGTGCGTCGAGATCGAGCCGAACAGGCCCATCGACACCAGGAAAGACACCCCCGCCGCATAGCGACGAAGTCGGGGCATGCGCACCTCGCCCACCGGCCGTGGACGGGTGGTCTCCGCATGGACTTCAACCCGGGGGACTCCGTCGCTGCGTGGGGTGCTCGCGGGGCCTCCCGACGGGCGGGTGGCCAGCGCGTCACGCAGGCGCTTCGAGACCTCGAAGATCACCGGCTCGGGCACCGATAGCACGGTTCCTAGCTGCGGGATCTGCGGCAGCAGCAGCGTCGGCGCCCCCTGGGCCGGCAGCGAGCCCTGTGGCTGCAGCGCCAGGCTTGCCGAGGGCAGGTCGTCGAGTGCGCGCACGAAGTCCTGCACCGTGGCGAAGCGGTCTTCTTTCTTCTTGGCCAGCGCCCGTCGGATGGCTGCATCGACATGCGGCGGTAGCTCGGGCACCAAGCGCGAAAGCGGGGCCGGCTGACGATCGCGGATCTCCAGCAGCAGCGAGAGCATATCGTCGCTATCGAACGGCAGCTGTCCCGACAGCAGGCGATACGCCATGACCCCCAGCGCCCACTGATCGGTCCGATAGTCGACCGCACTCGGAATGCCCAGCGTCGCTTCCGGCGACAGGTACTCGGGCGTGCCGAGGATCATCCCCGCGTTGGTCTCGTTGCGCCCCTTGCGGCCCAGGAACTTCGACAGTCCGAAATCGACGACCTTGACCACTTCGAAGTCGTCGCCGTAGGCGTTGTTCTGCCGTCCCAAGAAGATGTTCTTGGGCTTGATGTCGCGATGCACGATGCCCTGGGTATGCGCACAGTGCAGCGCGCTGCCGACCTGCCGCAGGACGTCCAGGGTCTGCATCAGCGATAGGCGCGTGCGCTCTTGCAGCAGGCTGTGCAGGTCGCGACCGCGCAGGAATTCCATGACCAGAAACGGCGTGCCGCGATCCTGCCCGAACTCGCGCACCTGCACGATGTTGGGGTGAAAGAGCTGGGTGATGGCCGCCGCCTCGGTGACGAAGCGGCTGTACAGCTCATCCTGGCCATCGACTAGGCGATGCAGGACTTTGACCGCGCAGGGCTGTCGCAGCTTGCGATCCGTCGCGCGGTACACCGCTCCCATCGCGCCTTTGCCCAGCACCTCTTCCAACTGATAGCGCTCGGCTAAGACCTGGCCCACGACCGAGAATCGCTCTGACATACAGCACCTCCGGCGACTTGGCATTGCAACGCTCGGGCCAGGCTCTGCTCCGTCGGCAGCGCGGCTGTGCTGGTCTGTCCCGCCCATGGGCAGGGCTGGGCTAGGCCCAGGTGCCCCCGCGGCCGGAAGAAGCCCGCTGGACCAGCGTGACAACGCGCTGATTTTTGCCGGTCGGGCGTGACGCCTGCGGCAAAATATCAACATGCACATCTCTCGACTGCAGCTGGCCCTGACCCTAACCGCGGCCTTGGGTCTTTATCCTGGCCTCGGCCGCGCTGACTTCCTGGATACCGTCAAGAGCGTGGCCGAAAAGCCCGAGGTCCAGAACGCCGCCAAGCAGGTCGGCAACAAGGCCGTCGAAGCCAGCAAGGGCGCGGCCGGCAAGTCGATCACCGGCAAGCTGGAAAAAGAGATCAACACGCGCCTTCTCGACGAAGCGCGCAAGAATCAGTGCAGCTTCAAGAGCGACAGCGATGCGCTAGAGCCGGGCTGTGATGGCAAGGCTAAGAAGCTCGCTGGCACCATCCTTGACGCCAAGAAGAAGCTCGCTGGGGCGGGCATCACCGCCTTCAAGTTCGAGGTCTCGGGTCATACCGATACCCGCGGCAACGCCGCCCACAATAAAGAGCTGTCGGCCCGCCGCGCCGCCGTCATGGTCAAGCAGCTGGTGGCGCAAGGGGTGCCAGCTGGCGACATCATCTCCGTCGGGATGGGCGCCGAGCAGCCGCTGGTCAAGCCGGACGATACGCCCGCCAAGCAGGCCAAGAACCGGCGCTACGAGCTGCGCGTTCGGCTGTAAGCGACGCGTTCTTTCCGACGCTCCGACAGGCTGTCGTCTAGCCGGCGAGCAGGCTCTGCGCAAAGTGGCGGGCCAGGGCCATGATCGTGTGCTGGGGATTGACGCCAAGATTGGTCGGGATGACCGAGGCATCAGCGACGACAAGTCCGTCATAGCCGTGCACGCGACCACGATCGTCGACGACGCTGCTTTCGGGATCGCGTCCCATGACGCAGCCGCCGAACAGGTGCGACAAGATCGAGATGTAGGCGCGGGGATCGAGCGGCCCCTCTTCGATGATCGAGATCTCGTCGGGACCGATGCTGTACGGCAGGCCATAGATCACCGGCAGGACGCGGCGGGCCCCGGCGGCAAAGTGCGTGCGCGCCACCTGCGAAAGGCCTATGCGCACCCGCTCCATGTCAGCGCGATCGGCGCTGTAACGCACCACCGGCTTGCCGAGCAGGCCGGGGCGGACGGTGCCCACCGTCTCGGCGCGCACGGCGATGACCCACATCGCCAGATGGCGATAATCGCGCAGCTTGCTGAGCAGCGCGCTGCCTCCTCCCGACAGGCGAGACGCCATCATCTCGGGCGGCAGGGCCAGCGTCTCCATCTTGAAGCCGGGGTGCTCGCGATAGGCGACCGAGGCCCAGCCCTGCGTCGCGCCGCGGTTGGCATCGATGGGATCGTCGTAGACGCCGAAGAGACCAAAGCCGGGATGGGCGCGAAAGAACGAGCCCAGGGCCTTTGAACGGACGCCGCTCTGGGCCAGCAGGCAGGGGCTCCAGGTGACGCTGGCTGCGACGATGACCGCCTTTTTGGCGTGCACGACAAATTCGCCACCGCGCTGTCGTGTGCGGGGGTGGCGGAAGCGTCCGCGGACGCCGACGGCGCGGTTTCCCGACAGCAGGATGCGCGACACTGGCGCACAGGACAGCACGCTGCCGCCGCGGGCCAGGACCTCGGGCACGAAGTTGACGTTCAGGCTCTGCTTGCGCTGTCCGCGACAGCCCTGCAGACACTGACCCGATCCCAGGCAGCCCTTGACGTAGCGAGTCATGATCTTGCTCGCGTAGCCCAGCTGATTAGCGCCCCGCAGGGCTGCCGCATTACTCAGGCCCACGCTCTCGGGCGGGACCTCGGTGGCGCAGAGCTCGGCTTCCAGCGCTTCCTGATGCGCCAGAAGCGGCTGTCGCAGATCCGGCAGGCCGTGCTCGCGCTGCCATTTTTCGAAGATGTCGTCAGGTGTACGAACGCAGATGGCGCAGTTGATCACCGTCGATCCGCCGACGCACGAGCCCTGCACCAGCGGCCACAGCGCCCGCCCGCGCGCCACCTGCGTCCCCCAGTCGTCAAACAGATCGCGCATCGCGCCATAGACCGACGAGGGATAGCTCTCGGGATCGAGCCAGGGACCGGCCTCCACCAGGGCCACGCTGGCGCCGCCGCGTGCTAGCTCACAGGCTGCGGTGGCTCCGCCAGCGCCTGATCCAACGACGACGTAGTCGACGCTGAGCGAGAGCGGCTCGGCTTGAAACGAGATGTGGCTCACGAGGCTCTCCAGGTATTGGGGTCAGCGGGCAGCGGCGGCAGACCGAAGCGGGCCCGCACCTCGGGATGCACCCCCCAGCACAGACCGGCGACGATCTTGAGCAGTAGGAGCAGCGAGCGCAGCGGATAGATCGACGTCTGCGTGATGCGGTCGGCGTGCCGATCGAGCAAGCGCGCCGGCAACAGGAACGATGGCAGCGGCAGGAACACCGTAAAAAGCGGCGTCAGCACGAACAAGATCGCCGCCGCATAGAAGCCCAGCCGAAACAGCGGCGCTGATTCCCGACGGAAGCGCGGCAGAAACTCGGCCAAGCCGGTGTCCGCGATGCCAGGAAACTCTGCGGTGCGCGGATACAGCGCGGACAGCACGTGCGCAAACAGCCAGTTCATCGCCTTGCCTCGCATCCCATGGTGGGGCGGATGCTACCAGAGCCCCGACCGCAGCCGGGAAGGCGATTCCGGCATCGGGCGCGCTTCGTGCCCCCTGCGAGCGCGGGGCTTAGCGCGGACGTTTCTTCGCGATTTGGGCAGGCTGCGGACGCGGCTCGTGATGAATCGGGCGCGAACCTGGCGACGGTGGGGTGTTCGTTGATTCGCTGCGCACGAAGCGCGCGCTGACTTGCTGATCCCAGCGTAGCTGCAGGCTGCAGGGCTCTTGGCCCTGACAGTCGCCGTTCCAACCGGCGAATGCAAAGCCCGGTGCGGGCGCGGCCTGCAGGCGCACGCGTGTGCCCTTGGCGAAGCGTTCGCTGCACAGATCGCCGCAGTCGATGCCGGCTGGATCGGATCGCACCTGCCCCGCCCCGATCTCGCCTTGCATGTCGATCCGCAGACGGACCTTCTTTGGCTTCAAAAGCCCGCTCGCCGCGACCGCCGCAACCGTCAGCAGCGCCCCCAAGCCCAAGAGCCCACCGACGACGAACCGGCGTCGCCGTCGTCCAGCCTGCGGCTCTCGTTCACCCGGTGAGTCGGCCGGCTCGCCTTTGTCGGCCGTCGGCAACACCGGCCCCACCGACGAAGCGAGCGGATTGAGCGGCACCGCTCCCCGCACCGCCACCGCCTGGCCGTCGGCCAGCTCCGGATGACTCCGCCGCGAATCATTGAGAGACCGCGCGCTCGCCTTGCTGCGCCCGCTCGGCTGCTCGGTCAGCACCACCACTTCGTCCCCCGAAGATTCCTCTTCGAGCGCCACCACCGGCCGCGCCAACATCCCCTCCAACTCCCCCGCCACCTCCCCCATCCCCGGCCGCTCGGCAGCATTCTTGGCCAGCATGCGGCGGAGCAGGTGGGCGAGGGGGTCGGGGACGAGGGGGTTGCGGTCGCGGATGTGGGGGAGGGGGGCGGTGGCGTGCTTGAGCATGACGGCGTTGATGCTCTGGCCGGAGAAGGGCGGCTCGCCGGTGAGCATCTCGAACAGCATGATGCCGAGGGCGTAGACGTCGGTCTTGCCGTCGATGTCGGTGGTGCCGTCGCACTGCTCGGGCGACATGTAAAGCGGGGTTCCGAGCATGGTGCCGGCGACGGTCTTGACGAGGGCGGCCTTGCCTTGCTGTTCTTCGCTGAGCTTGGCGATGCCGAAGTCGAGGATCTTGGCTCGCTCGCCGGCGGCCGCTTCGGGATCGCGGACGATGAAGACGTTTTCGGGCTTGAGGTCGCGATGCACGATGTTTTTGTCGTGGGCGGCCTGCAGCGCTGAGGCGATCTGGCGACCGAGTCGCATGGTGTCGGTGATGGTCAGCGCGCCGCTCTGGATGCGATGCAAGAGGAGCTCGCCTTCGAGGAACTCCATGACGATGTAGGCGCTGTTGTCGGGCAGGCGGCCGGACTCGAAGATCGTCACCAGGCTGGGATGGGCAATCAGGTTGACGGCGCGGGCTTCGTTGAGGAAGCGGTTCACGGCCTCGGGAAATTGCGCCAGGTGGGGGTGCAGGACTTTGATCGCGACGCGCTTGCCGATCTCGTCTTGCAGGCCCTCGAACACCTGACCCATCGCGCCTTCGCCAAGCTGGCGGGTAATGCGATAGCTTCCTACGGTCTGTCCGACGCTGAGCATGGCTTCTCGGCAGGGGCTTGGCCCCTATCCCCCGTCGGAAAAGCATATCATTCGCGCGGGGGGCGGGGCCGGACAAAAAACCACGCCGACCGGGACTCGGCGACCTTGAGGCAGGCTGCGGCGTGGTGATTTTCTGACACGACCAGACCATGGGGCGGGTGGTACGGAAGTGGCCGCGCAAAGGCTGCGTTCGTCGGAGGAGTCGCTTGTGTTTGGGCGCACGGATGCGGTAAAGGGGCATCCATGTCTGTGTCGCATGCTTCGGGTTCTCAGGTTTCTTCAGCGGCAGGGTCGGCCAAGGTTCCGCCCAGCTTTGAGACGCACCCCAGTCGCTACCGTCACTGGAAGCTCAGCGTAGATGGCGCGATCGCTCGACTGGATATGGCGGTGCGCGAGGACGAGCCGCTGGTTCCGGGCTATCCGCTTAAGCTGAACTCGTACGACCTGGGCGTCGATATCGAGCTGTGTGATGCCGTGCAGCGCCTGCGCTTCGAGCAGCCGGGGGTGCGGGTGGTGATCCTGGGCAGCGGCCGTGACCGCGTGTTCTGCGCCGGTGCCAACATCCACATGCTGGCGGCGTCGAGCCACGGCTTCAAGGTCAACTTCTGCAAGTACACCAACGAGACGCGGCTCTCGATCGAAGATGCTTCGCAGCACAGCGGTCAGAAGTATCTGGCGGCGGTCAGTGGGCCGTGCGCCGGCGGCGGCTACGAGCTGGCCATGGCCTGCGATGAGATCCTTTTGATCGACGATGGCAGCAGCACGGTGGCGCTGCCCGAGGTGCCGCTTCTGGGCGTGCTGCCGGGCACCGGCGGGCTGACGCGGCTGCTCGATAAGCGGCGGGTGCGACGCGATCGCGCCGACGTGTTTTCGACGCTGGCCGAGGGCATTCGCGGCAAACGCGCGGTGGAGTGGCGGCTGGTGGACGAGATCGCCCCGCGCAGTCGCTTCGCGCAGGCAGTGCAAGCGCGCGCCCAGCGATTGCTGGCTGCAGCGACCGCGGGACCGACGACGCCTGGCATCGAGCTAGAGCCGCTGTCGCCCGAGGTCAGCGAAGACAGCGTGCACTATCGCTTCGTAGATCTGAAGATCGAGCGGGGTCGTCGCCTGGCGACGCTGTGCGTTCGTGCGCCGAGTGCGCCGGAGCAGTGGCCGGGCACGGTCGCCGAGCTACACCAGCAGGCGCGGGCCGGCAACGTCTGGGCACTGCGCGCTTTCCGCGAGCTAGACGATGCCATCCTGCGGCTGCGCTTTCACGAGAGCCAGGTCGGGCTGGTGCTGCTGCGGACCGAGGGCAGCATCGAAAATGTGCGCCGCGCCGATGCCGCACTGTCGGCGCTGCAGTCAGACTGGCTGGCGCGCGAGATCCGGTTGCTGATGGGACGGGTGCTGCGCCGCCTGGACCAGACGTCGAAGACGCTGTTCGCGGTGGCCGAGCCGGGCTCGTGCTTTGCCGGAAGCCTGCTTGAGATCCTTCTGGCCGCCGATCGCAGCTATGTCCTCGATGACTCGGGGGCGCCGACGCAGTTTGCGACGACGTTGCTGAATGAAGGCGGGCTGCCGCTTCTGGGGGGGCGCAGTCGTCTGGATGTGCGCTTCTACGGCGATCAGACCAAGGTGGCGGCGGTGCTGGCCCAGCGTGATGGGGCTCTGCTGTCGGCGTCCGAGGCCGATGCGCTGGGTCTGTGTACTGTGCTCGCCGACGAGATCGACTTCGCCGATACCCTGCGCCTGGCCATCGAAGAGCGCCTGAGCTTGTCGCCCGATGCGCTGACCGGCATGGAGCAAAATCTGCGCGCTGCCGCCTGCGGCGAAGGCATGGAGCAGCGGATCTTTGGTCGACTATCCGCCTGGCAGAACTGGATTTTTATCCGTCCCAACGCCACCGGAGAGCGCGGCGCCCTGAGCAGCTACGGCAAGCCCGAGCGCCCGATCTTCGACTGGACGCGAACCTAAGCGCCGCGTGCATCGAATACCATCGAGAAAGCGGTAAAGAGGCCAAACGATGTCTGTCGAGCTCTTTGAGAAGATCCCCAACAACGTCAACCTGTCCTCCGACAAGCGACTGCAGCGGGCGCTGGAGCAGTGGCTGCCCAACTATCTTTCCTGGTGGCAGGAGATGGGACCGGAGGGCTTTCAGGCCGATCAGGTCTACCTGCGCACCGCGATCTCCGTCGAGGCGAACGGCTGGGCGCACTTCGACTACGTGCGCATGCCGGAGTACCGCTGGGGCATCTTTCTAGAGCCGCCCGAGCCGGGGCGCATCATCGGCTTCGGCGATCACTACGGCGATCCGGCGTGGCAGGAAGTGCCGGGTGAGTATCGTCAGCAGCTTCGCCGCATCATCGTCACGCAGGGCGATACCGAGCCGGCTTCCGTCGAGCAGCAGCGCCTGCTCGGCCAGACCGCGCCGTCGCTTTACGACATGCGCAACTTGTTTCAGGTCAACGTCGAAGAGGGCCGTCACCTGTGGGCGATGGTCTACCTGCTGCACTCGTACTTCGGCAAAGACGGCCGCGAAGAAGCCGAGGCGATGCTAGAGCGGCGCAGCGGCAACCCCGACAAGCCACGCATCCTGGGCGCCTTCAACGAGCCGATCAAGAGCTGGCTCGACTTCTACATGTTCACCATGTTCACCGACCGCGACGGCAAGTTTCAGCTGTGCGCGCTGTCGGAGTCCGGCTTCGATCCGCTGTCGCGCACCTGTAAGTTCATGCTGACGGAAGAGGCGCACCACATGTTCGTCGGCGAGACCGGCGTCGACCGCGTGGTGCAGCGCACGGCCGAGCTGATGCGCGAATCGGGCAAGGACGATCCGGAGTCGGTGATGAAGCTGGGCGGCATCCCGCTCGACATGGTGCAGCGCCACCTGAATCTGTGGTTCAGCCTGTCGGAAGATCTGTTCGGCAGCGAGGTGTCGTCGAACGCGGCGGAGTTCTTCGCGGCCGGACTCAAGGGTCGCTACAAAGAGCAAGATCACTACGAAGATCACGTCGCGCTGAACAGCACCTACGAGCTTCTGGTGCCGCACGCCGATGGGCGGATGGAGAAGCAGCAGGTGCCGCTGCGCAACGCCATGAACGAGGTGCTGCGTGATGGCTACGTGAGCGACTGTCAGCGGGCCGTCGATAAGTGGAACCGCACGCTGGATCGCGTGCTGGGGCCGCGCGCCGAGCAGCACAAGCTGAAGCTGCCCAGCCGTCGCTTCCACCGTCACATTGGCGTCTACGGCATGGAGGCCGGCAACTACTTCGATCCCGATGGCAACGCGATGTCGGATGCGCAGTGGACGCGGCACCGCGACGGGTTTTTGCCCACGCAGCGCGATCGCGACTACGTCTTGGCGCTGATGAAGCCGGTCACTGAGCCAGGCAAGATTGCCGGCTGGGTCGCGCCTCCCGCCCGCGGCATCAACAGCCAGCCGTTTGAGTTCGAGTACGTCAAGCACATCGTCGCCTAGCGCAGCCTGGGGGGAACGCAGCGACGCGCACCGGCCGCCTAGCGACCTTTGTCGACGGCGTGGATCTGACCGCGGATGTCGCCGAAATAGGTCTGCGAGGTGGTGTGCAGGTTGAAGTACAGCTCGCCCTCTAGCGCGATCTGCGCCATGCCGGACACCGTCGAGACCTTGGTCGGCTTTAGGCTGCCGAGCGAGGGGCTATTGATGACGCAGCCGGCGGTCAGGGCGCCGACCAAGCCGTGCCCGTGCTCGACCGTTTTTACGATGTGCTCGTTCCTGATCTCGACGGAAAACAGGCCATCGGCGAGGTTTTCCTGCAGGTTGGTGGCGTGCGCGAAGTCGACCAGGATGGGGCCGAGGATCCCGGGCTTGCCGCAGTGGATGTGGAACATGTTGACGGTGCTGGCCTTGATGCCATCGACCCGCACGTCGACATAGGCGCGGCTGAGATCCTTGCTGAAGCGGATGCGGCCGTGTCCGCGATGGCCGGCGGCTTCGCGCGCGGCGCGGCTCTGCGAGGTTCCTGTCGAGCGAAACTGCTTGGGGGTGGTGGCCGGCGTGTTCTCTTCTTCGTCGGGTTCCTGGTGCGGGCTGAGGAAGGCCTCGAAGACCATGCCGATGTCCTGCCCCTGCGCTGGATCGAGTCCGGTGGCGGGCGGCACCGCTGCCTCGGCACTGCGAATTAGCGAGAGCTCGGACAGCCGGAAGGCGTGACCGGCGGACGTGGGATCGCTGCCTGGTGCGGCGGACTGCGGGGCGCAGGAAGAGCTCATGGCGAGACAGAACAGCGAGGCGGGAAGTGCGGCCAGACGCCAGGGCATGGACATGGGCATGGACATGAGGACCTCCAAGGAGCGGGGGAAAGAGGGGACCGCTGCGGTCGGCCGCCCCCGGCTGCATCGTCGGGAGCCGAGCCAGCCCGAGCAGTGGGCGGACCCTGGGATCAGGATAAGGGGGCCGCGGGTCCGTCGGGGCGTTCAAAAGTGGCCGCGTGATGGCCAGAAATGGACCATCCGACGGCTGGCCGTGCTGCGGCGGCAAACAAAGTTGTGGGTCTGGGCGGGAGCCTGGTTTAGATTGCGCCCAGATGTCCACGTCCCTCCATACCGAGCGCGCGATAGACCCAGCGACGCGCGCCGCCCCGCAAGTCGCCGCGCCGGTGGTCCCCTCCGAGACGCCTTCCGAGATGTCGTCTGAGATGTCGTCTGAGATCATCGAGCTGCGTAACTTGGACTACGACGCCATGCAGGCCCTGGCGCTGCGCCTGGGGCAGCCGCGTTTCCGGGGCGAGCAGTTGTTTCGCTGGGTGCACGGCCGGGGCGCCACCGACTTGTCGCAGATGACCGACGTCAGCAAGCTGCTGCGCGCCGCTCTGGCCAATCGTGTGCACATCGCCGAGCTGGGGATCGAGCTGGCCCAGGTCAGCGCCGACGGTACGCGCAAGCTGCGCCTGACCACGGCGGACAACCGCGTCATCGAGACCGTGCTGATCCCCGACGATGACGCCCGCACGCTGGCGGCTGAAGAGTCGGCGCGATCGGCGAGCGAAGATGTCGAGTCGGAGGATGGTGAAGACGAAGACGGTCCGCGCCGCAAGCTGACGCAGTGTGTGTCTTCGCAGGTCGGCTGCGCCATCGACTGCGACTTCTGTGCGACGGCGAAGCTGGGCTTCAGTCGTCACCTCTCGGTCGCCGAGATCGTGAGCCAGGTGTATCTCGCGGATCGGCTGCTTGCCAGCTTGCCGGCCGATGACCCGACGCGGCGGGCGGGGGGCGAGCGGGTGACCAACATCGTGTTCATGGGCATGGGCGAGCCGCTGCACAACATCGACAACGTGCTGCCCGCGCTGCGCATCCTTTTGCACCCGCTGGGACGGGCGCTGTCGCGGCGACGGATCACGGTGTCGACGTCGGGCCTGGTGCCGGCCATCGATCGTCTGGCGCAGGAGGGCCTGCCGGTCAACCTGGCGGTGTCGTTGAATGCGACCACCGATGCGGTGCGTGACCGCATCATGCCGATCAATCGCAAGTATCCGCTGGCTAGCCTGCTCTCTGCCCTGCGGCGCTTTCCGCTGGAAAAACGGCAGCGCATCACCGTCGAGTACGTGCTGCTGCGCGACGTCAACGACAGCCTGGAAGACGCGCGGCGCTTCCCCGAGCTTCTGTCTGGCATCCCGAGCAAGATCAACCTGATTCCCTGGAATCCGCATCCGCAGGCCCCGTATCAGCGGCCCGAGTCGGCGCGGGTCGCAGCCTTCCAAAAAGAGCTGATGCGGCTGGGGTACACGGTGTTCGTGCGCAAGACGCGCGGCGACGACATCGATGCCGCGTGCGGTCAGCTGGCGGCCGATCGCGATCCGCGGGCGGCGCAGGCTCGCAAGCTGGCCCGTCTGCCGGTGCTGCCGACCATCCCTGAGAGTGCCGCTGGGCTGTCCGGTGGCAATGGTCTGCCGCTCTAGTCGATCGGAGCGAAACCCATGTCGTCTGCGCCTGTCTCCTCGGCTTCGTCGTCGATCTTTGTGCCCTCGCTGACCCTGGTGATTCCGGCCTTCAACGAGGCAGAGAACCTGCCGGTCGTGCTGCCGCAAGCGCTGCAGTTTGTCAGCGAACAGTGTCGCGATGCGCGCCTGCTGATTGTCGATGATGGCTCGGCGGATGCGACGCCCGAGGTGCTTAAGGCCTATGCCGACCATCCGCGCGTGCGGCTGATTCGTCACCCGCAGAACCGCGGCTTGACGGCGACGCTGCGCACCGGCTTTTTCGCCGCCGATAGCGAATACGTCACCTGGATTCCCGCCGATGGCCAGATCCCGCTGCCCGAAGTGGGGAAGATCCTCGCCGCCAGCGATGGCGCGGATCTGACGCTATCGACCTATCGCCGACGACCCGATGGTGTCGTGCGCGCGACGATGTCCAAGACGGTGCGCGTGCTGATGCAGGCCGCGACTGGGCTGCGCGATCGCATCGAGGGACCGTATCTCTTCCGTCGCCAGCTTCTTGATGAGCTGGCCCTGGTGTCGCAGACCTCGGCGGGATCGATTGGGCTTGAGATCGCGGTCAAAGCGCGCCTGTACGGCAAGCGCATCACCACCACCGAGATCGAGTGCGCGCCGCGACTGGCGGGTCGCTCCAAGGTCGCGAACCTGCGCAACATCGCCAGCTACTTTTTGGAGATCTGGCGCATCCGTCGCTCGCTGTCCGGCGGGCGCGGGCCCGGCGGGCGCTCATGAACGAGACGCTCTTGGCTTGCCTGTTCGGGCTGCTCCTCGGCATGCGGCACGCGATCGAGCCGGATCATCTGGCGGCCGTGACCACGCTGAATCTGCGAGCGGGAGGTGCTTGGCGCAGTGCCCTGCTGGGCGCGCTGTGGGGGCTGGGGCACACGCTGGCGCTGTTTTCGCTGGGCGGTGCGCTGCTGCTGATGCGTCGGCAGCTTCTGCCGCCGCAGGCCGCGCTGCTCGAAGGGCTGGTTGGGCTGATGCTGGTCGGTCTGGGTCTGTCGTCGCTGCGCCAGGCACTGCAGGCCGGACGCGGCGGGCCGGTGCGCGAGCACAGCCATCACGGACAGCCACATCGTCACGCCACCTTGGGGGCGCACGTGCACGTCGGTGGTCTGACGCTGTTGCGGCGGCCGCTGCTTGTCGGCTTTGCCCATGGCTTGGCGGGCAGTGGCACGCTGACGGCGGCGGCTCTGTCGGCGCTACCGACCGTGGCCAAACAGCTAGCCTATCTGCTGATGTTCGGGGCCGGCTCCGCCGTCGGTATGGCCTTGCTGTCAGGGATGCTGGGACTGCCGCTGTCGCAGGCCGCGCGTCGGCCCCGGCTGCATCGCCGTTTGTCGCTGTGCGCGGGCAGCGCATCGGTGCTGCTCGGCGTGTATTGGACGGCGATGGCCTGCGGGCTGTGGCCGCAGCCGCTTTAGTCGACGCGGATCGTCGATTTACGGCGGGGGCAGGGCGACGATGCGGCTGTTGCCCGAGTCGGCGATGTAGATGCCGGACTCGGTGGCCAGGATCTCGACGGGGATGTTGAGGCGCTGGGCCGAGATGCCGCCATTGTTGGCGCCACTTGCGGTCAGCGCGGGCTGGCCCAGGGCTTCGCTGGCCACGGCGGTGTTGCGGGTGGGCAGGCTGGCAAAGCGCAGGACGCGGTGGAAGGCGGCATCGGCGATGTACAGCTGACCCGAAAGCACACTCAGGCCCTGCGGCATCGAGACGACGGTCGCGGAAGCTCCGACGGGCGTGGTGTTCCTTGTCAGGTTGAGCTGGCCGATGACGAGGTCCGCGGCCTGTCCGTTAGTCGGGGTCGCGGTGTTCCAGATCAGCACGCGGCTGTTGCCGGTATCGCTGACCCACAGCGAGGTTCCATCGCTGTATACGCCAGCCGGTGACTTCAGCGAGCCTCCCTGGGCCGAGGCCTGGCCGCGGTTGGCCCCCGTGGCGTTGAAGTCGGCCTGGCCCAAGACGACATCGGCAGCCTTCCCATTTTGAGTCGGCAGGCTGTTCCAGATCAGCACGCGATGGTTGGCGGTATCGGCGACGTAGAGCCGACCGCCGCTCATACACACTGAGCTGGGCGAGCTAAGGCCGGCCGCCGCACCGCCGGCGTTGGCGGTGCCGGTGCTCAGGCTGCTCTGGCCGAGGACCAGGTCGGCGGCTTGGCCGCTTTGGCTGGGGGCGCTGCGATAGATCAGCACGCGATGGTTGCCCGTGTCGGCGATGGCCAGGGCCGTGCCGTCTGAGGCCGACGAGCGTGGAGCGGAGAGCGAGGTGGCCGAGAGGCCGCCATTATTCGCGGTGCTGGCATCAAAGCTGGGCTGCCCCAGGACCACGCTGGCTTCGGCCGTGCCGTCGATCGGCAGGGCTGAAAAGAGCAGCACGCGATGGGCATCGGCATCGGTGACGACCAGGCGCGAGCCCAGGCGCGTCACGCCGACCGGTGTCGCGAAGAGTCGCTTTTGCGCGTACAGGCCGCGTGGCGTGGCGGTGGTTAGCTGCGGCTGTCCAAGCACGACGTTGGCCGCTGCGCCGCTGCTGGTGGGCCAGCTATTCCAGATCAGGACGCGGTGGTTGCCGCTGTCAGCCACGATGACGCGCGTGCCATCGCTGGCCACGCCGTTTGGCGTGTTCAGCGAGCTCGCCGTCGGACTGCCCACGGGATTGGCGCTGGTGCCACTGCCGGTGCTCTGTCCCAGGACCAGATCAGCGGCTTGGCCCGAGGCCGTGGGGTGCTGATTCCACAGCAGCACGCGATGGTTGCCGCGATCGACGATGAGCATGCGGCTGGTGGGGAGTGCCGAAGCGATCGGGGCCGACAGGGTGCCTAGATCGGCAGCCCCCCCGCGGTTGGCGGTGTTGCTGGTGAACCCGGCCTGGCCCACGACGATGCTCGGCGTATCCATCTTCATGTTGGGCAGCGTCGTCCACAGCAGGGCGCGGTGGTTGGCGGTATCGGTCACCAACAGCTTGGTGCCATCGCTCGACGGCGAGCCTTCCGGCAGGTTGAGCGAGCCCTGTCCCAGCCCCCCGGCATTCGCGGTCCCCACCTGCGCGTTCATCTGCCCCAGCACGGCATCAGAATTGCCTCCACCGGTCGTCGGGGCGGGGCTCCACAGCAGGACGCGGCTGTTGGCGCGATCGGCGACATATAGCCGTCCTGCCGCCAGGCCTGGCGACGCACCGCTGAAGGTATTCGCCGAGATGCCCGTGCCCCCATCGAAGGCAAACGAGTAGGCGATGTTATTCGTCGTCGGCAGCGGCCGATAGAAAGCACTGAAGTTAGCCGCTTCGCTGGCGGCGATAAGCTGGCTGCCATCGACGGTCAGGCGATACACATCCGGCAGATCGCTGCGCCGATTATTGGGCTGCCCGGCGCGCGGACCGACGCTGAGCTCGGCCTGGCCCAGCACAAGGTTGGCCGGCTGCTGGTTCTGCGTGGGGACGCTGTTCCAGATCAGGATGCGATCATTCCCGCGGTCGGCGACGATTAGTTTTCCGTCAGAGGTCAGCGCAACCGCGGTCGGATTGTTGAGACCCGACGGCCAGAAGTTGCTGCGCTCATCGGGCTGCCCCAGCACAAAGGGCGCGGTGATCTTGGGGCCGTTGGTTCCGCCCCCGCCCTCGCAGCGATCGGTCTCGCTGCACAGGACCTCGCGCTGCGGCAGCACCTGACAGCTGCACAGCCCCAACCCAAGGCCCAACCCAAGGCCCAGCAGCGTTCGCATCCCCGTCCTCCTGCGATGTTTGACCGGCTAGCGGGCTAGCCTTTTGACCGACTAACGGGCTAGCCCCGTCGTGGTCCGCGGCCAGAGCGAGAGCCCCGCCGTCGTCTTGCCGCGTCCTGGCAGCGCGATGAGCACCGCGCCGCCGACGGCCAGGGCGCCTCCAATCACCAGAAGCGGCACCCCTGGTGTGACTCCATCGAAAAGCAGCGTGCTGCGCTGACCGTCTTGCCGCGTCATGACGGCGCAGGCCCCGGGCATGGCCGTGCTGGGGGTCACGCAGCTGCCATTTTTCGATAGCGCTCCGGCCCCCAAGGCGATGAACAGCACCCCGAGTCCCGCGGCCCCGGCACCGGTGGCCACCCGCCACAGCGGTCGTCCACCCAGCACCGTGCTGCTCATCGCTGAGTCCGCGGGCGATGGCGCTCCGGCAGGCGGCGGCTCGGCTCCCGAATAGGTCGCCACCTGATCCCGGCCTTGGCTGGCCTTGGCTTCGGCCACGAACTGATCGAGGCGCGTCTGCAGATCGGGCTCTAGCACCGGGATGGCTTGGTGCAGCGTGTAGTACGAAGCGAGCGCGCGACGCAGGCGACCCAAGCGGTAGTAACAGCGTCCGATGTTGAGCAGCAGGCGCGGCTCACCCGAGCGAGCGTAGGCGCGCTCATACGCCGACAGCGAGCGATCGTACTGGGTCTGCGCGGCGAGCTGGGCAGCCTGATCGCTGATCTGCTGACAGACCGGATCGGCCAGGCAGCGATCGGCGGGCGCGGGGCGGGGCGGACTGCTGTTTGACGCATCCCAGGTGGCGGGTGGCGGCGCTTCCTTGGACTCGGCGTTGAACGCCTGCTGTGCGTCGGCGGTAAAGGCCTGCAGGCGCTCCATTAGCTCGGGCTCGCCATCGGGCAGCGTGGCCTGCATCTGCAAGAAGGCATCCAGCGCCAAGCGCACGCGTCCCAGGCGGTAGTTCGAGCGGCCGATGTTGATCAGCAGCCGCGGTTCCTTCGAGCGCTCGTAGGCCTTGTTGTAGCGCTCCAGAGCCTGCTCGTACTGCGTCTGGGCCGCGAGCTCTGCGGCCTGCTCGATCAGCCGTGCGCACTCGGGATCGGGGTTGCAGCGATCGGGCTCCGCCGCCCCGGCAGTTCCGATGGAAAGGAGGACAGCCAGGCCGCAGGCGGCGCTAGTTGATGATCTTGATCGATGGCTTCTTGGCACCGCGTGCTCTGGCATCTTTCTTGGGGGTTCCACGATTGCGAGAGGCTGCGCCGCTCTTGGTCGCACCCGTTCCTGCCGGATTCTTGCCCTCGGTCGCCGCATTGGGCGGCGGGTTTACTGCGGGTGGTTTCTCGCCTTTTTCGCCCCCCGAGGAGGCCTCAGGCTTGGCGGCCACCGTATTCTCGCCCGCCTGCTCAGGAGGCGGTGCAGGGGGCGGCGAGCGGCGCAGGATCAGCAGCAGCACGCCCAGGATCAGCACCAGCGCGGCCGCGCCACTGGCGGCAACCATTGGCTTGCGCGTCTCCCAAAGCGTACCCAGCGCCGCTAGCTGCACGCTCGCGCTAGAGAAGGTGCCCGGCTCGCGAATCCGCCGCGAGGGGCTGGATTTCTCCTCCTCCACCGGCTTGAGCTCGTCGGCGGAGTCCCCATCGTCCATCATCATCCGCAGCTCGGACGCACTGATGCGCACCAAGCTGCCGCTCAAGCGCTTGGAGGCCGGCCGAAACCGCACATGGCACTGCAGCTCGTCGAGCACCTCGGCCATGGTTGGGCGCTTCTCGCGCTCCTTGCGCAGCATCGAATCGACAAGGTCGATCAGCCAGGGCGAGACATCCGGCGCGACGTTCTTGAGCGAGGGCGCGTTCTGAAACAGGTGCATCGCCGCCAGCCCCAGGTCGCCGCTCGTCGAGGTGAACGGGACTTTGCCGGACAGCATGCGGTACATGACGATGGCCAGGCTGTAGACATCGCTCTGGCCGTCTATCGGCTGATCGCTCTGGAACTGCTCGGGCGCCATGTAGGTCGCTGTACCCAAGAGCTGGCCCTTGCGCGTGTTGGCATCTTCGCCGCCCGTGCCACTGAGCTTGGCGATGCCAAAGTCGAGCAGCTTCACTCGCTCACCGTCGGGACCCGCCATATCGGGAACCAGCATGATGTTCCCGGGCTTCATATCGCGATGGATGATCGCTTTGCTGTGCGCCGCCGCCAGCACGCCGGCGAGCTGCCAGCTCACCGTTACCGCCACCGACTCCGGGAGTTTGCCGCCGTTGCCTTGCAGGCGCTCGGTCAGCGTCTCGCCCTCCAAGAATTCCATGACCAGATACAGGCTGCCGTCGGGGCGCTTGCCGACGTCTGAGACCTGCACCACGCCGGGGTGATTGATGGTGTTCACCGCCCGCGCTTCGTTGAAGAAGCGGCGTACCGTGTCGTCTTCCTTCGCGAATTCGGGAAGGAGAACTTTGATTGCGGCCCGACGACTGATGTTGGCGTTCATGGCCTCGTAGACGGCACCCATGCCGCCCCGGCCAATCAAACGCACGATCTCATAGTCGCCGAACTTCTCCCCTAGCACGGCGGGCGCCCCCAGACCTTCTCAGGCTACAGCGTACGAGAGGCGGCGACCATGGGTCAAGGCGGGCGATGTCCTAACAAATCGCGGACATCCGCGCGTCCTGCGAAGGGATTTACAAAGCACGCCGCTGTGCCGTTTACTGTAATGGTGGAGAAAGGCTCGCTCGTCGGTACTCAGATCGGCCCATACCAGCTGACGCGAGTGATAGGCGAAGGCGGTATGGGCAGCGTGTTTGAGGCCGTGCACAAGGCGCTCGGCCGGCGCGTCGCGATCAAGGTCATGAAGGCGGTCTATGCCGCTGATCCCGAGTCGCTGGCTCGTCTGTTTAACGAAGCCCGCGCAGTCAACCTGATCGACCATCCCGGCCTGGTGCAGATCTCGGAGTTTGGCGAGCTTCCCGATGGCTGTGCCTATCTGGTGATGGAGCTCCTGCGTGGCGATACCCTGACCATGCGCTTGCGTCGATCGGGCGGACGGCTCGCCGAAAAGTCGGCGCTGGCCGTCGCCTCGCAGCTGGCTTCGGTGCTGGCCGCGGCGCACGAAAAAGAGATCGTGCATCGTGACCTCAAGCCATCGAACGTCATGCTGGTCGGCGACATGATGGTGGCGGGCGGCGAGCGCGTGAAGCTCCTCGACTTTGGCATCGCCAAGTTGAACAAGACCAACACCCAGGAAGCGGATCCGCAGACGCGGGCCGGGGTCCTGCTCGGCACGCCGCGCTACATGTCGCCCGAGCAGTGTCTGGGGCGGATCGACATCGACGGCAAGTCGGATGTCTATTCGCTGGGCGTGATGATGTTCGAGATGCTGACCGGGCAGATGCCGTTCAAGACGCCATCCGAAGTCGCTCTCGTCGCCGCACACATTTACGAACAGCCGACGCCGCTGCGCGAGCTGGCGCCGAACGTCAACATCGCCATCTGCTCGCTCGTCGATCAGATGCTGCGCAAGAAGAAGGACGAGCGCCCCAGCATGCTGGAGGTGGCGCGTCGCATTGGCGAACGCACCAGTCATCAGGTCGAAGATCAAGCCACCGCGCGCATCAGCAGCCTGCCCGACAAAGAGACGCTGCGCGCCATGCTGAACGCGGGCGCCATCAACGGTCAGGTGGCGGGAGTTCCGGCTTCGGCGCTGCCCCCGCCGGCTTCCGCTTCGGGGGCTCTGCCGGCGCTGTCGGGCGTCGCGCCGCGCATACCCACCCCGTCGAGCATGCCCAGCATCCCGATGGCTCCGGGATCTTCGTCGGGGGCCTTGATGGCAGTCGGCCTTGGTGACTCGCCATCGGCGATGACACCGGTGAGCGATGCGCTGTACTCGACGACTTTGCGCGGTAGCTCGGGACAGCGGCCTCCGGTGCAGCCGGCTCGCTTCAAGATCGTCGGGGGCGTGGCCATGGCCTCGCTCTTGGTGCTGGGGTTGGGTTCGCTGTGGTTCGCGCGCCGTAGCGTGCCGGGAATGCCGCCGCCCAGTGCCTCCAGCCCAGAGACGCAGTCGGCCACGCCGCCTGTCGCCCCGCCCAAGCCGGTCAGTGTCCACTGGTCGATCGACAGCGAGCCCGCCGGGGCCGAGATCGTGCGCGTCGGCAGTGATGAGGTATTGGGCACAACGCCGTTCCAGCAAGAGCGGGAAGCCAGTCCGGGCAGCGAGCAGCTCAAGCTTCGCTTGGCCGGCTATCAAGAGTCGCTGATCACTGTGCCGCTGGGTCGTGATGTGTCGGTGGATCGCTCGCTAACCGCACTGCCCAAGCCCGCCGAGCCGACCCCACCGACTGCGGCCAAGCCGGCGGCCGCCCCGCCCAAAAAGCCGATCGCCAAGCGGCCGGTGGCCAAGCCCAAGGCGGGCAAGAAGCCGGCCGGCTCTCCCGGGGTCTTTTAGCCGCACGAACTGGGGGCGGTTCCGCTGGCGCAGGCGCCGGGGGGGGCGTCGTCAGCCTGGCTAACTTCGTCGCGTCGTGTGGTCAGCTAGCGCGCGGGTCGCTGGCATCGCAGACGGCGATGCACTCGATCTCGGCGGTGTGCGGCATGAGGTCGATCGGCTGCACGTAGCGCGGCACGTAGCCCTGGGCGCGAAGCTGTCCCAGATCGCGGGCCAGGGTCATGACATCGCACGAGACGTAGACCACGCGTCGGGGAGCAAGCTCGGCAATCAGCGGCATGGCCTCCGCAGCGCCGGCGCGCGGGGGATCGAGGACGACAACGGTCGGGGGCTTGGCCTCGCGGCGCAGGCGGCGCAGGGCGTCGGTCACTGGCTCAGCGAGCAGACGGGGTTTGGTCCCGAGCGCTGCGCGAGCGCGATCTACGGCGTCGGCGTCGCCTTCGACACAGATCAGCTCATCAGTCAGCCGGCACAAGGCGCGGCTGAGGTTGCCGCTTCCGCTGAAGAGCTCCAGCACCCGCGGCAGCCCCGAGGTCCCGTCGGAGTCAGCGATCGCGCGAGCCGCCTCGGCGACTAGGCGAGGCAAGAGCGTGTGGCCCGCTTGGCAGGCCTGCGCAAAGCCGGAAGCCGCGCCCCACAGCGGACCCAGTGCTTCGGGGTCACCCGGTGGCAAAAGCGAGATGTAGGGGACGCCGTGCAGCTCTGGCCCGGCGCTCGGGGCACTCGCCGTACGCAGGCTGGCTCCGACGATATCGCCGGTCGATAGGAGCTGGGCCAGGCCCTGTCGTAGCGTCCCCAGCGCGGTTCGGCTTGGACTCGCTGGTTCTAGGGCCAGATGGATCGCCGGCTGCCCGTTATGCCAGCCCGCGAGGCCGGAAAGCGCCCCGCCCTCACCGAGTGCGAGCACCAGGACTTGGCAGCGCTCAAACAGCACGCGACTGAGCGTTGGCAGAAGCACCGGGCAGGTGCTGGGCTGACTGCCGTGATTCGAGCCGGCAGCGGCGAAGCCCAGACGACCATCGCGCACAAGCAGCCGGGCCCGCAGGCGATAGCCCTGGTCGGCAGCCGGGGCCAGGATCGGTCGCGTCTCGATGGGTAGCTGACGCATCGCTCGCGTCACCCAGGCTTGCTTGGCGGCCAGCTGCGCCTCGCGTCCCATCGCCATCAGGGGACAGCCACCACAGGCCGCGCTCGCCCCGTTGTGGGCCGGCAGGGCCAGCGCGCAGGGCGGACTTACGCGCAGCGGTCCGGGGGTAAGCAGGCGCAGCAAGCGGCCATGGGCGTAGCTGCGATGACTGCGGACGAGCTGAACGAGGACCTCATCACCCGGCGTCCCCCCCGGCACGAACACCACCAGGCCATCGTCGCGACGGCCGACTGCATCGCCTCCCGGCGCGACCTCGGTGAGGGTCAGCGGGAAGGGCGGCAGGTGATGTTCAGAGGAGAGTGGCGGTACCGCGAAGCGCTGCGGTAGGCGAGAAGAGCGAGGCAAGGCGAGCTAGTACTGGTAGCCGACCTGCACGATGGCGCCAAAGAAGTTGTCGCTGGCGCCAGGGGCGATGTGACGGGCTCCCTGGTCGGGCTTGCGATCGCCGGCCGGGCTGCCGTTCGGGGGGGGGCTCGCCAGAGCGTCGCCGAGCGCGAAGCTGTACTTGAACAGCTCGTAGAAGCCGGACAGGCGCACCGTCAGGCCCTTCCAGACCATCGCTTCCAGCGGCGTGAACGAGGCGCGCAGACCAAAGCCCGAGGCCGGGCCGTAGCCACCGTTGCCGTACAGCGCGGCGGCGGTCGACTCGTCGGCGAAGCGGGTGCCGATCTCGCCAAAGCCGAGGACGACGTGGAAGTTGAAGTTGACCAGCAGGCCAAAGAACATCTTGTCGTTGGCGAAGTAGGGCACGCGGCCGCCGACGCCAATCGTCAGGTACTGATAGAAGATGTCCGGCAGGCCGTGGTCATCGATGCCCTTGGCCGTCTGGGTCATGAAGTTTTCATCCATGAACGTGTAGGACTTCTCCTGCTTGGCGACGGCGAAGTAGTGACCGCCGAACTGCACATTGGCCAGGATCGACGGGCGGCTGCGCTTGTTGAGGATGTTCCAGTGGTAGCGCAGACCGACCTCGAAGCGGAACTCGCGGGTGTCGAGGGTGACGGGGTTGGTGCCCGTCGTCGTGCTGGGCGGCCAGAACATGTAGTCGAAGGTGACGCCGATGCCCAGGCCGCGGATCGGGTCGATGTTCATAAAGGCCAGCGGATAGCCCGTCACATCGACGCGGACGCCGCCCGCCACCGAGGTGTCATATTTCGGGCACTTGTTGAGCTTGGCGCCGTAGGTGTAGACCGGCGGGGGGTTCAGGCCGGGGTTGTTGGGATCGGGGCGCTTGGTCTGGAAGTCGTAGCAGCCTTGGAACGAGGGGTTGGCCTCTTCGCTGTAGCCGAAGCTGCGGCCGTTGAGGATGAAGCCAGCGCTGGCATCGACAAACGGATACCAGACCGGGCGCTCGCCGGACTGAGCCTTGCGCTGCTGCTCTTCCAGCTTCTTCATTTTGGCGATGGGATCTTCTTCCACGCCAAGCTGAGACGGTGTCGGTGAGCTCGGCTCCTTGGGCTCGGTGGGCTGAGCGGGCTCGGCGGCCTCGCCGGCGATGGCTTTTTCGACCGCTGGCCAGATCTCTTTTTCGACCTGCGCGACGGCATCGGGGTCGACCTTCTGCGACTTGAGGTCGATGCTGATCTTGCCGATCGGCTTGCCGCTTGAGCCCTGACGAGCGGCGATGTTCAGCTTCCAGCCGCCGCTGTCCTTGTCCTGCTTGACCTTGCCGGTGACCACCGCGTCGGCCTTGATGTCGCTGGCCACCATGGCGACTTCTTCGGTGCCCTGGCCCGTGACGTTGAGCTTCTTGGCCGCCGCGTTCCACTTGGGAAGCGGGATGATCGTGTAGCGATCCTTGAGGGCGTTGATGATCGCTTGCTGGAGCTGCTTATTGCCACCCTGGATATCCAGGATCACGACGGTCTTTTTCTCTTGCGCCTCGGCCGGGCGGAGCAGCGCGCTTAGCAGCAGGCAGCTCAGAAGGACTAGCAGTGCGCGCGGCAGGAAGCTGCGCGAAGCGCCGGGGAGGGTCGTGACTGTGCTCTTTCCTGGCACCATGGTGTGCGATCTCCGAAGTGATGTGAGCGCGCTCGCTCTCTCGACAACTGGGCAGCTCGTGACGGAGAGCCGCCTCTAGGGAACAGCGCCGATCCTATCACAAGCGCTCGTCGTGGCGGCGGCGAAAGTCGGGCAGGGTCGCACTCCTAGAATCCTCCGTTGCGGCCCGGCCGGATCATCCCTGCGTGCGAGTCGCGGCGGCTACCGCAAATGCCCAGAGCTACGATTATCCCCATGGGCCGGAAATCGACATTTCCTACTTATTCTTCAATTACGGATGTCTTTTTCCCACGGTATATTACGTAATAAAATTTGAGACAGCAGGTAAAATTCGGATCAGTTTACCTATTAATCTCTGGCCCAACTGGGCGCCAATCTGGCGGGTATTAGCGCTCGGCAGGGGGAGGCGCGGCGGGCTCCGACCAATAGCGCTCTAGCTCGGCGAGGCGCTTGGCCGGGTCCTGCGCCAGGAGCGCCAGGTGGCTGACCAGCTCGGGGCTGGGATGGCCCGCGCCGGAGCGCAGGCGCGACAGATAGCCCTGCGACAGCCCGAGGAGCAGCTCCAGCTTGCGCTGCGAGGTGTGCCGCATCAGGGCGTCGATCGACTGCCGGACCCGCTGCTGCAGTATCCGACGGTATTCCTCGTGCAGCAGGGGCTCTAGGCGGGCCCGGGTCTCGGGGTCGATGTACTCAAAGCGGCAGCGGACACAGGTTGGCACGGCGACGTCGGCGGGCAGCGGCAGGGCTCCCAGGTTGCGATAGCGGATGCTGCGACCGGGACGGGCGCGGCCGCGGACCGCTTGTGCTCCACACTGCGGACAGGTCGTAGACGTGGCTTGCGATGCAGCAAAAGAAGATTCGCGGGATTCTTGGCTCATAGCGAGTTTTGGACTCTATCTGAGTTTGTTGGACTCTATCTAAAGAGGAAGGAGGGTTTGCAATCTAGAGCCGGGCATCTTTGCTACTGCGGAATCGAACTGTCAAATGAAACAGCGGCCAGAGCAGCCAGAGCGGGGAAGCGCGCGCCCGTTGCTAATCTCGGAATCGCTGCCTGCTGCGCTTATCGACATAAACGAAAGCGCGCAAGCGGCGGCGCGCGGCGCTTGCAGCGGCGGGGCGTGCCTCGTAAGCTGCCGGGCCTTCCGGTACCCCATGGCTGTCCGCGTCCGTCACCACGTCAATCCGCTGCGCCCGGCGCTGCGCAACCTGGCCCCAGCCAGCCTGCAGCTTCCGCCCGGTCCCGTCGATGTCGAGCTAGGCTGCGCCGATGCACAGTTCCTGTTTCAGCTCGCCGCCGCCGATCGCCACACCCAGTACGTCGGCATCGAGATCCGCGAGGCCTGGGTAGACGACGTCAACGAGCGAGCCGCCGCCGCCGGCCTGTCGAACCTGCATGCGGTGTTCGCCCATATCAACATTGATTTGCCGCTGCTGTTCGCGCACCACCCGGTGCGGCGCTTCTTCATTAACTTTCCCGACCCCTGGTTCAAGCGACGGCAGCACAACCGCCGCATCGTCACTCCCGAGCTGGCTGCGGATCTGAGCCGGCTCTTGGCGCCCGACGGAGAGCTGTTCTTTCAGAGCGATGTCTTTGACCTGGCGCTGGATGCCATGGCAGTGCTGGAGAGCGAGCCGCGACTGCGCAACAGCCGTGCCGAGTGGAGCTTCCTGCCCGGCAATCCCTACGGTGCCCAGTCGCTGCGCGAGGAGCGCGTGCTGGCGCAGGGGCTGCCGGTGTGGCGGATGCGGTATCTGCCGGTGGGTGTGGCCGCCTCACGTCCGGCGCTGAGCCCGACCTCGGGGCTGCTGGGCGGGCCGTAGTCGCGGGCTAGCTGTCGCTTCCCGTCGAGTTTGGCGTGGTAGGGGGAGCGCTCTTAAACGACAGCGTCGTGCCGGCGACCTGGGCTTCGGGTTCGAGTAGCAGCATGCGTACCCGTCCGGTGGCGACCAGCTTCCCGGCGTCGTCGTGGATCGCCGTCTCCCAGACCTGGCTGCGGCGACCGTGGGACAGCGGCGTAGCCTTCGCGTGCAGCGTGCCGCTGCGAGTGGCGCGCAGGAAGCTGGTGTGGTTTTCCAGGCCGAGGACGGTCTTCTTATAGGCGAAGGCGCTGATGCCGGCTCCGACAGAGGACAGCGTCTCGATGATGCTGGCGTAGACACCGCCGTGGACCACGCCGTAGGGCTGGTGATGCACCTCGCGGATGACTAGCTCGGCTTCGACGAGGGTGGCGGTCGCGCGAAGGAAGTGCAGGCCCAGGAAGCCGGAGAACGAGCGCGACTCCATCTGGTTGATCATGTCGGCGTAGTTGCCGTCGGGGGGAGCGGGGGCGTCAGGGGGCGGGAGAGCGATCGACATGCCGAGAAGTTACCAGGAAAGCTGCAGCTTGTACGGGCTGCTGGCGCCGAGCGTGCCGGAGTAGGGCACGACGCGGACGTAGCGGGTAAAGGCGCTGGTGCTGGGGTTGCGAACACTGACCGTCTCGGCCAGGCCCTGGCCATTTTCCGACTTGGCGATCAGCGTGCCGTTCGAGTTGTAGACGTACAGGTCGTAGTCAGCGCTCGCCGGGACATCGAGGCGCAGCGAGAGTGTGGCCCCGGCGGCCAGCGTCATCTTGAAGAAGCCGCTATCGCTGAGGCTGGCCAGCGTCCCCTGAACGGTGCTGCCCGACTGGGTGATGGCCATCGCGGTCTGGAAGGTGTTGTTGGGCTTGACCTCAGTGAGGGTCGAGCTGGCCGGGGGCTGGGTGCTGCCGCCGCCGCCCTGGCTGATGCATGGCGTCCAGGCACCGGGCACACCGACGGCATCCCATGCGCGGTGGGTGTTCTGCCACTCGGGCGAGCAGGCGCCGTACAGGCTCTGCGCAGCTTGGGCCGTCGCGACGCGGGCGCTCTGGAACGAGGCGTTGGCATCGAGCAGCGTGGTGTTGGCGGTGTAGAACACGCGCAGCGCCTTTTCGAAGCCAATGCCGCTTACCTGCGTCGTCGTCTTCTTGCGCGGATGCACGCCGCCCTGCGACAGCAGATAGAACGCCAGGTTGGCGATGCCGCTGTTGCCGTGGACGCCGCCGTTGTCTTCGCCACCGGCGGGCAGGCGTTCGGGATAGAAGTCGCGGCTGTAGCCGTCGGCGGTGGGGTTGTTCATGAAGCGCAGCGCTCCGCCAGCAAGCTGCGGTCCGGCGGCGGCTTCGCCGACGCGCCAGGTGTGGTCGTCGACCAAGAAGCGCGAGGCGCCGTTGGCCGGCGGCTGGCTCTGGCTGCCGGCGCGCTTCCAGGAAAGGACGGCGACGCCGTGGATGTCCGACATCGCCTCGTTGAGCGCGCCCGATTCGTCCTGATAGACCAGGCCCGAGGTGCTGCCGGTAATCGCGTGCGTCAGCTCGTGCCCGGTGACATCAAGTGCCCGGCTGAGATCGGTCAGCAGGCGGCCATCGCCGTCGCCGTACGCCATCTGGTTGTAAGGCGCGCCCATCCACACCGCGTTGTTTGGCGAGCAGCTACTGCCGCCCGAAAACGTCGCGTGCACCGAGGCCGAGAGCCGGCTACCACGGCCGTCGTAAGAGTCGCGACCAAACAGATTCTTGAAGAAGGCGTAGGTATCGCCCAGGCCCTGATAGACCGCCATCGCCGAGGCATCACTGCTGCTGCCCCCCTCGGAAAACAGGCTGCGGCCGGGCAGCTCGCGTCCGCTCTGGATGCAGGTGCGCCCGAGGTCGTAGACCTGCCGGCTTAGCGCATCGTGAATCTGGCTGTAGCGGCCCAGGACCGCGCCGTCCGCCGGCCGAATGAATACGATTTCAAGAGCCGGGCCTCCGCCGGCTTTGGCGTTGGCGGAGTACTCGACGGTGGCGCGCAGGGCCAGCTGGGCATCGCCGCCCTTGGGCACGAAGATCGCGGTCTCGACCGCGCCGTGGACCGTCACCAGACCGTCGCTGGTGAGCGGGCTGATCGCCGCCTGCACGATCTTTTGCCCATCGCCCAGGTTCGGCTGCTGAGCCTGCACCTGGGCCACCAGCTGACCCAGCACGGCCAGCAGCGCGCCGTCGGCCCCGACGTGCACACTGATCTGTCCCTGCGACACCGGCACGCCATCTTTTTGCTGCTGCAGGCGCACGAAGCGCTGCCCGGCGGCATCGACCTGATCCTGCAGGATGCTGAAGTCGGTGCCCGAAGACAGGTTGTAGGCGCTGGCCAGATGCTCGCGCACGAAGTCGCGCACCTGGGCCGCATCGCGGATGGAAAGCGGCACGTGGCCGGCGAGATACATCATGCTGCCGCCGTCGCTGCGCAGCGCGGTATTGAAGCCCAGGGCGGCCAGGCTGCTGTCTTTCTGATCGGCGGCGGGGGCTTCGCTGAGCACGCGCTCGGGATCGATCTCGCGCTCGCCCGCCGCTTCGCTGCCACAGCCGATGGCCGCAAGCGGCAGCGTGAACAGGGCGGTCACCAGGCCGCGGTGGCAGAGGCGGGAAAGGACGGTCTTGCGCAGAGTGAGCTTCGACATGGGGCGGTCTCCTGTGTTCGTTTGCGTCGCGTTGCCAACGCAGAGAACCCAGAGCAACCGCAGTGCCGAGGTCGAGCCGACGCGATGATCTGCGCTAAGTGCGCGAGATCACGGCGCTCTCGTCATCGGACCTCTGCCTACCTGATGTCGACTGACCGCAGAGGGCAGAAGTCGGCTGCTGCCAGCCGTCATCGATCTGCAGCGTGATCTCCGCGACGCCGCGTGATCTGCACGCCGGCCATCTCCAGCCCCTGCACGGGGGGACGCTTGCGCACCGTGATCTGCACCTCGCTGACCTGCGGCTGGCGCAGCGCGACGGCGGCTAGCTCTTCCGCCACGCGCTCGATGAGCAGAAACTCGCGACCTTGCACGGCGCCGATCAGATCGTAGGCCAGCCGGTAATCGACGGTCTCGCTCAGCAGATCCAGCTCGGCAGCCCGGCGCAGAGAGGGGATGCGCAGGGTGAGATCGACGCGCAGCGACTGCGGCTGTACACGCTCTGCCTCGGTGCAGCCGACGCGGCAGGGGACCTCTAGACCTTCAAGAAAGAGGCTGTCCATGATGGGCGGGCATCATGGACCCGGCGCTGACGCTCGGTCAAGCCAGGCTTAGCGAGTGGGAACGGGGGCGGGCTGGCGCGGATAGGTCTGCGCGGGATACGGCTGCGCGGGATACGGCTGCGTCGGATAAGTCGGAGCCGTCGGCTGCGCGGGATAGCCCTGCGCAGGATAGGTCTGCGCGGGATAGGGCTGCGCAGGATAGGGCTGCGCCGCGGGCGTCGGTGCGGCCTCCGTCGCGGGGGGCGTGCTCGTCGCTGGGGCGGTGTCGGAGGTCTCGCCGGCGGTCATCGTCGGGCGCGGGTTGCGCTTGCCCTGGAAGGCGTAGCCGACGGTCAGCATGACTCCCAGGTATTCGTCTTGGGCCCGGAGCACCGGCATGCCCGAGGTCTGATAGATGTTGCCCTTGCCGTCGAAGGACAGCTTGTTCTGCTCGAAGAAGAAAGCAAAGCCGGCGTGGATGCCGCGCCAGATATGGCCGGTCGCCGACCAGTCGGTGCGCCACATCCAGCCATTCCCCGGACCGTAGGACTGATAGCCGTTCTGCTCGCGCAGGCTGTTGCCAGCGGCATCGACACCGACGGTGGTCATCGAGCCCAGCGATAGGTGCTTGCTGAACAGGAAGCCACCGCGGAGCTGCAGCCAGTTGGTCACAAACAGCGAAGCGCCAAACTGCGCGCCCATGTAGCGGTAGGTCGCAGTCGGCAGGCTGACGTAGATCAGGTTGATCGGGTTGCTGAAGCCGAACAGGTGATCGCCGTATAGCGCCTCTAGCTCGAAGTCGGGACGCAGGACGCGGTCCCACGGATTGAGGTGCCAGCGCAGGCCGACTTCCAGGCGTCGCTCGGTGGCGCTGACTGAGCCGGTGGTGGCGCCGCCGACCTGGCTCTGCTGCTTGATGTCGCCCCACTGCGGAAGCTGCGCCGTGAAGCGCAGGCCCAGACCCGCCAGGGCATCGCTGGCGCCGCGCCAGAAGGCCAGCGGATAGAGCTCGGCGTGGATCACCGCGCCATGCGCGCCCGAGCGCTGAAAGCCAATGGTGCTGCCGTCGTTGCTGAGCGCGCGTGAGCTGTACAGGTAGCCCGCCCGCAGTACAAAGGTCGGCAGCCAGGGGGGCCGACGTAGACGCTCGTCCTCGGCCGCCTTGGTCCGCGGTACCAGCGGCTTATCGTCCATGGTCAGTGGCGCCGTCTCGCGGTCGTCGTACTGGGTCACAGCGATGGGCCGGCTGGGAGTCGGCATCGCCGCCGGCGCAGCCACGGGTGCAGGACTCGGCGCGACCGATGGTGCGACGGCCACGGCAGGTGTTGCCGACTTGTCGAGCCCAAGGGCAGTATCGAGCATCTGCAGGAACGCCGTCGATTGCGACAGGAACTTGGCGGTGTCGATGTATGGCGACTCGACGTCGTAGCCAAGCTGACCGAGCAGCTGTCCTTCGCCGTCGTACAAGGTCAGCGTCAGACGATACGGCTTGGGGGCCTCAGGGCCGGGCGTCGCTTCGATCCAGCCACCCAGTATCACCTTGGCCTTGAGCAGACGACCCATGGCGCGCAGATCGGCGGGGCGGCCGCGGTACTTCAGGCGGGCGATGCCGGCGAAGATGTCGGCGGTCAGCACGCGATATTTTGCCGCCTGCGGTCGCACCATCAGCGCATCGCTGATCGCGGCAGCAGTGGGCATCGGCGTGATCGGCTTTTTGGGCGGGGCCGAGACATCGCGGCCGTCAAAGGGCATGGCCACGATCACCGCAAGCTGGGCGGCCGGCGTCGCGGCCGGCGAGGATGAGAGTGCCACAGTCGGCTGCTGGGCCCAGGCGGGCACGGCCAGCAGACCCAAGCTCGCCGTCGTCAGGAGCGATAGGCAGGCGCTCGTGGGTCGGTGCAGAGGCGGGGCAGAGCGATAGAAAGACCGAGGATGAGAAGGCCGCGTCACAGGAAACTCCAGACGATGTTCAGGCGGTAAAAGCCCCCCGATGTTGCCACATCCGCGCATTTCTGCGGGTTTTACACGAGCGCAATTTTCGCCGGCTGCTGAGTCGAGCGATGGCGAGCAATGGCGAGCGATGGCGAGCGACGGCGAGCGACGGGCAAAGCGAGGCTACTGGCTCTGATTGAAGAAGCCGGCGATGCACTGATCGCCGACGATACCGACATCGGCTTTGCCATCGATGTCGACGTCGAGAAAGATGATCTGGTAGGGCTTCGAGCACTGCGCCGCCTTCTTGAGCGGGGTGAGCCCTTCGAAGCCGGCGCCTTGTTTGTTGAGAAAGAAGTTCACCGAGTTGCCGTTTTCGGCAGGCACGATGAGGTCGGCGTAGCCGTCGCCATTGAGATCAGTGAGGGCCAGGTTGCGCGGCCGCATATCCGTCGCCAGCGTGTAGTCGCGGACGTTGAGGCCACCGCTATTGTCCCAGACCTGCACCTTGTCTTCGCCACTGCACGACACCAAAAGATCATCGATGCCGTTGTTGTTCACGTCGGAGACCAGCACGCTAGTCGGCTCTTTGCAAACCGGCAGAGCGAGGGCACCGGTACCGCGATCGCTGTAGAAACCATCGCCCTGGTTGAAGATTAGGTTCACGCGATAGTCGCTGCCACCGACTGTCTCAGGGCCGCGGTTGGCGACGGCGATGTCCGGCTTGCCGTCTACATTGAAGTCACCTAGCGCCAAGCCCACTGGCTCGACACCGGTGTCGACCGCCACCTGGCCTGCTTTGACGCTCAGTGTGCCGCTGCCGTCGTTAAGGAGGATCTGCAGCTTGCCCGACGCCGGGGCGTTGTAGCGATTGGCAACCACCAGATCGGCGGCGCCATCACCGTTCAGATCGCCGGCGATGATGGCCTCGGGGTTGATGCCGACGTTCTGGGGGGAGCCGACGACAAACGAGCCGTCGCCGTTGTTCTTGAGCAGCTGAATCGTGCCGTCGTTGATGTTGGCGACGATGATGTCGTTGTCGCCATCCTTGTCGAAGTCAGCGGCGACGATCGGGCCGGGCTTGTTGCCAACCGGATACTCTTTGGTCTTGTTCGAGACGACGTTGGTGCCGATGGTGAACAGCACGCGGACCGAGTTGTTGTTGGTCAGCGAGATGGCGACATCGGTCAAGGTCGTGGGATCGAAGTGGCTGATGACGACGCCACCGCCTGAGTACGAGGAGTTGTTGCTAAACGGAAAGCCGGTGAAGCTGAGGCTCGGCGCGTAGAAGCGGAACAGATCCTTGCGGCTGTCCTCTTTCATGTCGGTGTTGACGACTTTGATCGAGGTCAGACCGAAGCCCGCCTTGCTGGGCGTGGTGACCTCAAGAGTCGAGGCCGACTTGAAGGTGACATTGGTCGCTGGCTTGCTGCCCATGGTGACGCTGGCACCCGGCTTGAACCCCCAGCCGGTGAGCGTGACTTTTTCGCCGCCGTTCGTCGAACCCAGTGCTGGGCTTATGCTGGTCAGCATCGGTTTTTTGCCGCTGCAGGTGGCATCGGTGAAGGGGTCGAGAGGCACGCGCAGCGTCTCGTCGCGACCGACGAACATTGGCTGACTGGCGTTGCCGTTGGCCACCAGGCAGCCGCTGGCGTCGGCGCCGGCAAAGGCACCCACGCTGATGTTGATATCGCCGCTGAAGCCACCGGGCAGGCGCAGCAGGAAGGTTGAGGTCGTCGCCGCCGGAGAGGCCAGCTTAAAGGGCTCAAGATCGTTGATCGCCGCCAGGACTTTCTGCGTGCCGACGTCGCTGTGCGCCGCCACGATGTGCAGAGACTGCGCCATTGCCGGCACGTTTTCGACGGTGACCAGCAGGGTCGGCCCCCGCGAACAAGTCGCCAAACCCAATAGAGCGAGAGGCAGAAGTGAGCGCTTCATCGGGACCTCCCCAAAGACAACAAACGCTAAGGTAGATGTCGGCTGTGCCGACGGGAAAAAGGCTCAGAACTCGACGGGCCGGACCCCAAGATCGCTGCTCGGCTCGCGCAGGTACAGACCGACGCCGACCCCGACGCCAATCGCGGCGGCTGCGGCGCCACCAATCACGATCCAGAACCACGGTCGCTTGTAGATCGGCACCTGCTTGGCGGTCGTCGCCAAGAGCAGAGCGGCCTCGGCCTTCTTGCGCTCTTCTTCGCGCGCTTTGGCCAGCGCTTCTGCTTCATCGACGCGCTGCTGCGCTAGACGAGCCGCGGCTTCACGCTCCAGCGAAGACTTCTCGGCCTCGATCTTGGCACGCATCGCCGCGGCGTGGGCCTCTGCCTCGGGGGCCAGCGTGGACTTGGGATCGTCTTTGAGAAACTGCTCGTAGCTGGTGAGCGCTTCTTGAAACTGCCCAGCCTTGCGATGGGCCTGCGCGATGTTGAAGATCAGCGTCGGTAGCTGGCGCAGCTGATAGGCCGCGCGATAGTCGTCGATGGCCCCCGCGTAGTCCCCCGCCGAGAAGCGCTGCGTCGCCCGGCCGATGAATTCCTTGGGCGTCTTGGGATCGCTGGGGGCTGGTTGGGCGGGGGCCGAGGCCGGGGCTCCCTGGGCCATTGCCACCTGCGAGCTGCCGAGAAGAAAGACTGCGAAGAGGGCGCTAGCGTGCCACCGGAACGTCATCATCGTCCTTGTTGGTCTTCGAGGTGCCGGTGGACGGCTGGCCCCCCGGCCGCCCACCCGGTTTGCCGATGCGCTTGATCGGCAGCGTCTTTTTCACTTCAGGCGGTGGCTTCGGTGCGGTGTTCGGTGCTGGCGGCACGGCGATCAGCTTGACCATGCGCGAGTCATCCATCGAGCCGTCGAAGACGACCTTCTGGTCGTAGTATCCGGAGGCACGGAGCAGTAGCTCCAGGTTGCCGCTGCCGCGTGCGCGCTCGTCTCGCCACGGCGTGGTGCCAAGGACGCGCTGCTCGGCAGCAGAGAGCACCTGCGCGCCCTTCGGCTCGCTATCGATGCTGAGCGTGATCTTGGGCGCTGGGCTGATCTTTGGCCCGCTGGGCTCGGGGATCGCGACGGGCGGCTTGCGACCAGGCGCCAGCACCAGCACGGCCGCCCCGATCAGTGCCAGGACGGAAACGGCCAGGATGAGCAGCTTGCTGCGCGGCTTCTGTATGCTCTGCGAGGTGTCGCCTTTACTCGGCAGATCGGGTGGCGTCACGATCACCACCGCGCCGGCCCCCGACGCGGTCGACAGCTGACCCAGCTGCTCTAGCGACTGCAGGACCTGACGCATCGATGGCCGCTGCTCAGGCTTCTTCTCCAGCATGTTGTGCACGAGCGTCTCGATCTCGGGCCCGACGTTGGGCACAAGCTCGCGCAGCTGCTGGGGTTTTTCGACGATGTGCTTGGCGATGAGATCGCCCGAGCCGTCACCCTGAAATGGGGGCCGCCCCGACAGCATCTGGTACAGCATGCAGCCCAGCGAATACACGTCGGAACGATCGCTGGTCTGGCCGATGCCGCGGCACTGCTCGGGCGACATATAGGTCGGCGTGCCGATGATCGCGCCGGTCGTCGTCTTGAGCACCTGGCCGTTTTCCGGCTCCATGACCTTGGCGATGCCGAAGTCCAGCACCTTGGCCCGCTCGCCCGATGGGGTCTCGGGATCGGGAACCATCAGCACGTTCTCGGGCTTGAGATCGCGGTGGACAACGTTCTTGTCGTGCGCTGCTGCCAGCGCCGCCGCGATCTGTCGCGTGACGCGCAGGGCATCCGCCACGGCCAGCTTCTCGACGTGCGCCAGGCGGGCCCGCAGCGACTCGCCCTCCAGAAACTCCATCATCATGTAGGCGGAGTTGTCTGCGAGCTGGCCATAGTCGAACACGCGCACCAGGCCGACGTGATGCACCAGGCTCGTGGTCTTGGCTTCGTTGAGGAAGCGCCGCACCGAGTCCTGATCGGCCATCAGCTTGGGATGCATGACCTTAATCGCGACGCGCTGGTTGAGCGTGTCGTGCTGCGCCTCAAAGACAGATCCCATCCCCCCCACACCGATGACGCGGGTGATCTTGTACTTACCGACGCTTTGCCCGATGAGCGGGTGGGGGGCGTCGTCAGTTTGCGGCTGAGCGCTCATGGCAGAGGTGGAACCTGATCATTGTAACCGAACTCCGTATGAAGAAGTACATCTTCCACGGTGGCTGGACGCAGGTTTTGCCAGCGCTGCCAGCCCGGCGCGGGGTAACCCAGCGGCTGTGCTAGCATGCGCCGCGTGAATCGCTATCGCTGCGGCAAGTGCCCCTATATTTACGACCCGCGTCGCGGCGACCCCGACGGGGGAATTCCACCGGGCACCCCCTTTTCGCGCATCCCTAAGAGCTGGCGCTGTCCGGTCTGTGGAGCGGGCAAGAGCGACTTCATCCCGCTAGAGGAAGGTCAGTCGTCCCCGCCTCCAACGGCTGATTCGGCCGTCGCTGCGGCCTCGGCAGCGGAGTCGCCGCTGCGCAGCCAGCCAGCTCCCCGTTATCCCGTCGAGACCTGGACTGTCGGGTCGCTAAAAAACGCTCGCTGACCTACAGCGGACCAAGGCTGCCGCGCCAGCGCCACAGCACAAACAGCAGAAGCGCAATCAGCAGAAGCCAGAGGGCGTAGCTGAGTGCGGGGCGGGTCAGAGGGCGCTCTCTTCGACCGGCACCCTTCTCGGGCGGTCGTAAACGACTGGAAGGCAGGGGCAGCGGCAAGCGGCCGGTGCCCACTTTGGCCTGTTGCAGCGACGGCGCGTCGGCGTCGTAGGGCAGTGCTTCTTCCGGGGCGGTGCGCTCGGCTGGTTTGGTGACGGCTTCCGGGTCCGAGTCGAGGTCTGCGTGCAGGCGACCGAATACGCGACGGACATCGACGACGCGAGGGCTGCTTCGACTCAGCGGGCGGGACTTCCAGGTCAGAGTGTCTTCTTCGCTGTCGCCCTCGATAGCACCGACGGTGGGCCAGGGGATGGTAATCAGCGAACCCGATAGCTCGTCGGTAGAAAGCGGCAGGATGGGGTGGGTATGAGAGGGGCCGCTGCCGTCGGGGATGGCGCTTATCGGCGAGATCACAGCGGTCTTGGTGCGCTCCTCCAACGTGGCCCACTGACTGGGATCCGGGCCACAGAGCTCGCCCAGCTGCACGGCAAGCTCGGCGCGATCCATCCACAGCGCGTGCTTGCGACAGAGCTCATGCAGATCGAGATAAAAGGCACGCGCGTTCGCCGGCCGCTGACCGGGCGAGAGCGACAGCGCCTGCAGCAGCAAGTCGTCGAGCGCGGCGGGCAGACCGGGGGCGTGCAGCGAGGGGGCTTCGACCGTCTCGCCATAGACCTCAGCGGCGCTCTGGCCCACCTGGCCCACAAACAGCCGGCGATCGGTCAAGAGCTCGTAGATCACCGTCGCCAGCGAGAAGACATCGGCGCGGGCATCGACAAGCTCGTGGCGGGCTTGCTCCGGCGACATGTAGCCGATCTGGCCGCGCGCCTGGGGTCCCTGGCCGAACGGCTCTTGCGCTTGGGCGATGCCAAAGTCCGACAGCTTCACTTCGCCGTGCACCGACAAGAGGATGTTATTCGGCGAGACGTCGCGGTGCACCAAGTGCAGCGGCCGGCCATCGGCTAGGCATAGGCGATGGGCGTGATCGAGGGCGCAGCACAGCTCGCGCGCCATATACAGCGAGGCGGCGACGCTAAAGCGCAGTCCTCTTCGCCGCACCCGCCGCAAGAGCAGGCGCAGATCGCCACCGCGCACGTACTCCAGCACCAGGTAGGGCACGGCATCGATCTCGGTCATGTCCAAGCAGCGCACGATGCCGGGATGATCGAGCAGGGACAGGAGCTTGGCTTCGCGCAGAAACAGCGCTCGCGCTTCGGGGTTGCCGCTCAGCTCGGGGCGCAGGCGCTTGAGGACGACCGGACGCTCGACGCCGGCAATGGCGATGCGCCGCCCGAAGAAGAGCGCGGCCATGCCACCTTGCGCCAGGTGTTCACCCAACAGATAACGCGCCGGCTCAAGCAACACAGCCGGCGTTACCGGAGGGGTCAGTTCCAGCGCGGGTCCGACGGAAGACACGGCGGCAGCGTATTCGCCCATCTCGGCAAAGGCAAGCGCCGAGAGTAGGCGGAGCTGTCGTCGCTAGCGGGCGACGATGTACTCGCGCTTGATGAGGTTGATCAGGTGCTCGCCCGCCTCGTAGTCACTGAGCTTCGACTTATCGAGGATGGTCTGCGTCGTGCCGCCGTTGAGGACGATCTGGAAGACATCCAGCTCGGGGTGCTTGAGCGCCGACAGCGGGGCGGTCAGCGGTCGCGGGATCTGCAGCGGCGCCTTGCGGGGCGGCAGATCCGGCTCCACGCGTCGGAACTCGTCGAGCAGGCGCATGCCTTCCATCAGCAGGCCTTCGGTCGACTCGGTGATCTCTTCCAGGACCGTCTTGCTCTCCGAGGAGTCGAGCTCGAACGCGCCCTTCTCCCAGGTCAGGATGCGGTACGCCGCCTTGAGCGGGCTCAGATCGTAGGCATCGTCGATCGTCGCGAAGTAGATCTGTCCTTTGCGCAGGTAGATCTCGCCGCTGCCTTGCGGGCCCTTGAGCGTCAGGACGCCCGTGCGCTTCGAGGTCGAGAACAGCTGCAGCAGATCGGGCAGCGGGATCTCTTCGATGTTGCCCGACATCGCGCGGTTGGTGACCTGCGTGCGCATCGCCGCCTGCTGACCGCGCTTGTCCAGCTGAGCGCGCGCATCCGCCTCGCTCACCATCGTCGCCGGATCGACGGTCACCAGCTTCATGATCGACGTGCCGATCAGGATGCGATCGCCTTCTTTGAGCCGCGCCTTCTTCACCTTCTCGCCGTTGACGAAGGTGCCGTTGGTCGAGCCCATGTCCATGATCGCGATCTCGTCTTCCGTCGTCTGGATCTTGGCGTGCCGACGGGACACCATGTCCTCGATCAACACCATGTCCAGCTCGCTGGAGCGACCGATGACGATCTCTCGGCCCTTGACGAGGGGAAATTCCCCCCCCTGGTACTTGCCGGAGATAAACCGGAGCGCGTAGCTAGGAGTCGTCGAGGCCACCTGATTATTCTCCCCGAGGCATAGTGCGTAGCTCGTTGACCACTATAAACATGTTCGCAAGCCGAATAAAGACTTCCGAAAGGGGGACCGTGACTTGCCTGCGCTCGCGCCAGATCAACAGCGAACTCCCTAGGGGGCTGGCTTGGCCAGGGCGGGGGGCGAGACCTGGATGATGATCTGCGCCGCCGCGATGTTGTCGGCTCCGTCGCTGGCCCGCACGACCAGGGTGTGACTGCCAGCGGTCAGGCGCGTGGGTCGCACGCTGAATTCTTCGCTCAGATCGTCGAGCACGCCGTCCTGCACGGCGACCGGCAAGAGCTCACCACCGTCGATGGCATAGGTGAGCTCCGCGATCGGTGAGGTGGCATCGTTGACCCGGCCGCTGAGCGTTAGCGTGGCGGCGTTCCACGTGAGATCGCGGATCTCGGGCCGACGATTGTCGATGGTGAAGGGTGGGGTGATGTGTTCGTGGGTAAGCGCTAGCTCGGGAGGGTTACTGCGTTCATCCGAGACCACAACCTTGAGCTCGTAAAGACCATCGCCGACCGCCTCCGTGTTCCATTCCAGCTCGGTGCGGGTCAGCGCGTCCGGGCCGCCGAGACGGAGCCACTCGCCTTCATCGCTGCTTGCGGGCGGGGTAGCAGGACCCGGGCTGGTGGTGAGCGCTGGCGATGGCGACACGGACGCGGGCTTGGCAGGCCGCAGATAGACGCGATAGTTCAGCTCATCTTCGTCGGGGTTTTCGGTCTTCCAGCGGATCTTGATCAGCGGCGAGCGCGGTCGCTGTGGACTCGGCGGACGGACGCCGCGGGCAATGCGACCGTTGCCGTCTTCACCCACCGTGACCTCGGTGATGCGCGGTCGCTGGTTGAGCGGCTGATGATAGAAGCTGAAGTCGCGCAGCACCGATCGCTCGGGGAGCGCAGCCCGGACCTGCAAATAGCGCGCGGCCGGAGATGCAATGCGGCCCGCTTGCTCGCCGGTGCTGGGCTGCGTCACTGGTTCGCCCAGCGGCTGCCAGGGTGACCAAGAGGCGTCGGGCTTGGCCAGGTTGCCGCTGCGCGTCTCGATGCGCACGCGACCTTCGGCGAGATAGCGCAGGCGTCCCCAACGACTGGGGGCGGGGGCGGCGAAGGCCTTGCTCAGGTACTGCGCATCGGCTGGAGGCTGTGGCCGCACGACGTAGAACGCTCCGGCGTTGCCGGTGCCGACGAAAAGACCGCCACTTGCCTCGCGTGCAGCGGCGGCGGGGCCGGGGGCGGCGATCACCGTCAGAAGATCGCTCTCTTTGACTTCCAGGGCGGTGAACACTGTGCGATCGGGCGTCACGCCGTACAGCCGGCCACGTCCTCCCGGGGTCGACGCCGCGGCGTAGACCACGCCTTGCGCATCGACGGCCAGGGCATTGAAGAAGCCGTCGACGATGGCGTGAAGCTGCTCGATGCGGCCGCTTGGCTCGATGCGATACAGCGCGCCTTTGCCTTTCTTGTCGACGGGGCTGCTGTTCGTCGGGCTGCCGGGGGGCGCGGGCGCCTTGACGCCGGGGACGCTGCCGGCTGGCGCGGGGGTGATCTTGGTCGGCGTGGCCTTGGCCGCCGCATCGCCGCGCTGCATATCGTTGACCGCGACATACAGCGAGCCGCCGTGCTGCACGATGGCCCGTACCTCGTTGCCGGCGAAGTCGTGGATCGCGCGGCCGCCGCCTGCCGGATCGATGCGATACAGCACGGCATCGTCGGCGGTTCCGACGTACAGGCCGCCATCTTCGCCGCGATGCAGGGCCAGGAACTGCCGCGCGTCGCTTTCGAACAGCTTGCGCGCTTTGGATGGCTGACGCGGGCTGCCCTCCTTGTCGGGTAGGGGCGCCAGATCGCGATCGTCGATCGCCCACAACCGCCCCGGAGCAGCGGCGACATAGGTCACGCCGCGCGCCTCATCGCGGGCCAGCCCCCAGATATGCTCGGCATCGATCTGCGCCACCGTCTCGACCTTGCCGTCGGGCTGCAGGCGGAACAGGCGGCCATCGCCAGCCGTCGCTAAGAGCAGGCGTCCACCGCTTTCGGCAACGATCGCCGTCACCCAGGTTGCCGCGGGCAGGCTAGCAGCCACAGTCAGCGCCGCGCCGGGACGGTAGCGCAGCAGCGTCGGTTTATCGCCCCCGGTGCCCAGCCAGACCGTGCCATCGGCTGTCGTGGCGAGGGCTCGCACGCTGTCCAGGGTCAGGCTGGGCAGGGGCAGGCGATTCTGGCTGTATCCCGGCCGCACATCGCCGAGCGAGCTAATCAGCACGCCCTGCGCCTGGCCCTCGGCAAACTCGGCGTAGCTGGTCACGCGCACACTCTTGGCCGGCGAGGCCACTGCCGCGCCCACGAAAAGTAGGCCAGCCAGGGGCAGCCATCGCGATCTGCACACTCGGGTTTTCATCGCACCTCGTCTCGCACCAGCGCGGTGATCTCGCCCTTGCCGGTGAGCACGGTATCCATGTCGATTAACAGACGGCTGACTCGCTTATACGGCTCGCCGCGGCGCGATCCGCCCGTCGGACGCAGCGTGGCGATCACCGAAGCGGGCAGGGCAGGCACCAGGCGGCCGCGCAGCATGACGCCCTCTTCCAGGGTGTTGAGCGTCACCACCAGCGTGCGCGCCGAATAGACCTTGCGCAGGTTGTCCACCAGATCGCTCAGGCTCTCGGGCGGGGCCTGCTCGGGCTTGACCTGATGGCCGGCCTGGACCTCGATCTTGAGCGCCTGTCCGGCCAGCCAGCGCGGCACGTCGAACGGAATCGCGCGCACAAACGGCGGGCCGGCGTAGGGGCGCAGCGTGACGTACAGGCTGGGGTGCGTGTCCGGCTCTAGCTCATCGCCGGGCAGCGACACGCTGACGATCTCGGCCAGGTCGGCGCGGAAGCTCACCCCCAGGCGAAGCTCGACGCGCTCGATCTGCACCGGCGCGAAGGGGTTATTGAACAGCTCTTGCAGCTGCCGCATCCCTGTCGAGGTGTTGATCAGCTTGTTACTGACGCCCTCGGCGGCGTACAGAAAGTCGCTCTGTTCCAGCGCCGGGAAGCCGCGGGCCTGGATGCGTGACTGGATCTCGATCACTGACTCGGCGACATCCGGCACAACGGTCTGGATGGCGTTGTTGGTGACGCTAGAAACGAGGATTGGCGTCAGCGCGCGGTGCATGCCGACCTCGACGTGAAAAGACTTGTCGGCGTCAGCCTTGGGAGCGTTCGGCCCGACGGGCAGGGCGCGTAAGCCGGCGCCAGCCGGGGCGGGGCCGCCGTTTTGGGTGAACACGCTGATGTCGATCGGCAGCACGGGGGCGCGCTCGCGGGTGTCGGCCACGATGCAGCTCGGGCGATCCTGAAGCAGGGCACCGGCTTCGCTGAGCGGCATCGACATCTTGAAGCTCATCGCCTGCGAGGACATGAAGGTCAGAATCTCGGCCGTGGCGACGGGAAAGCGCAGCTCGCCCGCCCCCAGCATGGGATGGCCAAAGGCAGCCACCCGCGAGCCTTCCAAGTAGGTGACGGTGCCGGTGCCGTTCATCGTGACGTCGCCGCGTGCAAGCTGCACTGCGATCGCGCCCCCCTCGACGAAGCGTCGCTCGCTCTCGGCGGCACCGCTGCGACCTGCGGAGCGCCCCCCGCCCCCCGCCTGCAGCGGCACCAGGCCATAGGGACTCAGCGTGCCACGTAGCTCGTCGAGCGCTCGCTCGCCAAAGCCCCCGACCGAGAGTGGCACGGCCACGCGGGTGAACTGCGGCTCGACGGATCCCGTCGCGGCACTGCTCAGGCTGCCGGGGAACAGGCGGCGCAGACCCGGACGATCGATCACGCCAGGGTCTTCGCCCAGCACCGCGCGCAGCACGCGCTTGTCGGTGAGTGGCGCGACGAAGGCCTGGCTGCCCGACTCGCGATCGCTAGGCGATCGGGTACCGGCTGGCGTGGTCGTCGGGTGCGGCGGACGACTTGGCCGCCTTAGCTCGCGCAGGATGTTTTCGATCGGTGTGACGCCGGCGATGGGATCTTTGGCAAACGACCAGCCGTAGGCCAGCGCCCCGGCCAGCTTGCCTTCCAGGTAGATCGGCGAGCCCGACATGCCGGCCGCGATGCCGCTGTGCTTTAAGCGCTCGTCGTCGCTGACAATCAGGATGATGTCGAGCTGGGGCTGAAACTGGCGCAGCACACCGATCACCCGCACCGGGAAGCGCTCGGGTCGGGTGCCGCTAAACACCGTCAGGCCGTAGCCGATCATCCCCGGTCGCACCGCCGCGATCGGCAAGATCTCTGTCGTCACAGCGGCTGGCGGCTTTGGGCTGGTGGGTGGTGCCGGGCGAGAATCCTGCGCCAGGATCAGCGACGGCAAGAGCGCCGCAATGGCCCAGCAAACCACCGGGACCCAGCGCGCCCGGGGGACCGCACGGTGGCGGGGGAGCCGCTGCCCAGCCAGCCCTGGCAGGGCGAGGCGTCGTCGAGACATAGCGGGCAAGTCTACGAGCCCGGCGATCGCGACACAAATTCGGCGCCATCGTCCGCTGCGGGCGCTCGCGATCGCGAGGGGGGGATTTTTGGGGAGGGGTCGCAAGGGATTATCAAAATGATTTCTATTTGTTTTTTGAATTACATAATGTGCAATTTTTTACACAAATTATGTATTTGAAAATACAAATCTCTCTCGAAAAAATTGAGTTTTCAGGCTTCCGGGCAATTTCGTGTGCGTGCTACGATTGATGCCGGGAACATGCGTGCCAAAGCTCACAAATCAAGTCTATTAAGATCACTCTCACTTGGAAGCTGGATCACTTCGGTGGTCTGCCTCCTGCCGGCCGCGCTGGCCGGTCAATCCGCGGCGCAAGCGCATGTGGTCACGGCGCCGTGGGCAGGTCCGGGGCAGGCTCCGGGCTCCAAGCCAGTGACGCTGGATGCGATGCTGGCCAAGTGGGAGCCACCGGCGCTGCCTGCTACCCCTGCCCCGCCGCCGCTCACGCCGGAGCAGCTGGCGATTGTCGAGGCCACGGCGAGCGAGAAGCTGCCCGAGCCGAAGTGGGCGCGCTTTGTGCTGTCAAACGAGTGGCGCCACGACGTGATGTTTTCCAAGCTGGCGAACCTCGGGGGCGTGTTCATTGGGGTCGCCACCGACCAGAACTACACCATGGCCGCGGCCGCTCATGCCGAGCTTCTGGTGACGATGGACTACGACCTGGAGGTCGTGCAGGTCCATCGCATGTACCACGCGCTGATCAAGCAGGCCGCGACGCCCGAGGACTTCCGCAACTTCTTCCGGCAGGCCAGCGCGCCCAAGGCCATCGAGGTGCTGAACGCCGCCACCGCCTCGAAGGAAGAGAACGCCAAGCTGGTGCAGATCTACAACCGCTACCGCGATCGCATGGCGACCTACCTGTATCACGTCGCCAACACCCGCGTCGGGCAGCGCCATCCGACCTGGCTCGGCGACCCGGCGGCCTACGGCTACATCCGGGCCCTGGTGCAGGGCGGGCGGGTCATCGCGCGGCAGGGCGACCTCAACGGCACGACGACGATCAAGAGCATCGGCGACACGGCGCGCAAGCTGGGCCTCAAGGTCCGCGCCATCTACACCTCGAACGCCGAGGGCTTCTTCGATTACACGCAGAACTTCAAGGACAGCCTGAAGTCGCTTCCACGTGATGAAAAATCGGTGATGGTGCGAACGTACAAGCGCGGCATGACCATCGCGGTTGGCTGCACCTGGCACTACAACCTGCACCAGCTAGATGACTTCATCTCGCGCCTTGATGCCCCGGGCTACAAGAACATCCACCGCGTGATGCAGGACCTGCGTGGACCCGCGGCGAAGGCCAAGCTGGAAGCGATTGGCGTGTCCTACTACGACAGCACGGTTCCGCGTACCTAGTCCCTGCCGGACCCCTCTGCGGTCCTCGCAGCCATCCCGACAGCCGACATGGCCCCCGTCGGGGTGGCTTGCGCTATGATGGCCAGCCATGCGTCGCTGTCTGTTCCTTGCTCTGCTGCTCGTCGGGCCGTCAGCCTGGCAGCCGTCGGCGTGGGCGCAGACCAGCGAGATCGAGCGCGAGTGGCGCACCCTTAATGCCGCCCAAGCCGCCCATACCCGTGGTCGCGAAGCGCTGGCCCGCGGCGATCGTCCGACGGCCGAGCGCGAGCTCAGTGAGGCGGCGGCCCGCTACCGTCAGCTCTTAGAGCTGAACCCGCTGCGCAAGGATCTGTATGCGCCGCTCGCCGATACGCTGATCGCGCGCGGCAATGCGGCGGCGGCCTACGCGCTGTGTAGCTCGCAGGTGCGGGAGGGGGTGCGCGACGTGCCGCTGCGCGTGCAGCTGGTGCGGGCCCTCGTCGGTATGCGCCGCCTGCGTCACGCCATCGAGGAGGCCCAGCGGGGGCTTACGAGCCATCCCGGTGATGCGCGGCTCTTGGCCGCCTTGGGCGAGACGGCGAGCGAGGCGGGGGAGCACGAGCTGGCCATTGCCTCGCTGCGTCCGGCGCTGGCCCAGGTCGGGCGGGCTCTGCCGACGGTGCCGCCGCTAGAGACGGGGCTGTCGGTGTCGAGCCTGCGCCTGAGCCTGGCGCGGTCCCTCCTTGCCGCCAAGCAGCCCGGCGGAGTCGCGACGGCGCTGGCTGATCTGACGACCAGCGGCCCCCCCGAGGCGCTCCTGCTTCTGGGGCAGTCGCAGCTGGACAGCAAGCAGGCAGCGGCAGCGGTGAGCACGCTGCAGTCGGCGCTCGGCAAGACGAGCGGGGCCGAGCGCAGCCGCGCGCTGATTCTCCTTTCGCAGGCGCAGCTTGCTGCCGGCCGAACCTCGGACGCGATTGCTAGCCTAAGGCAGGCTGGCGATGATCCCCCGGCGATGACGGCGCTGGCTCGCATTTACATGAGCGAGGATCCGCCGAACCCCGCCGCCGCAGCGATGGTGCTGTCGCGTGCCGCTGCGATCGAGCCCAACGATCTGCGGCTGTGTCTAGAGCACGCGGTGGTCCTCGATCGGGCCCAGAAGCCGGATCGCGCTCTGGCCGAGCTGTCACGCTGTGAATCCTTGAACCTGCCGGCGAGCGATGTGCTGAACGTGCTCAGCCTGCGGGCCGAGCTGCAGCTAAAGCTCGGGCATCTTGACGCTGGGATTGCCAGCCTGCGCGAGGCGGCTCTGCGCAGTCAGGGCGGCGAGGGCAAGGCCGCGCCCGGGCCAGTGATGGAGCGTCGCCCGACTCCGTTTGATGCCCGTCTGTCGGCGGCACTCTTGCGGCGTGGGCTGGCGCAGCTGGCGACGACCCCGCTGCCGAGGGCGGCGCTCGCCGATCTGGAAGAGGCGCAGCGCTTGGCCCCGTCGGCAACCACGACACAAGTGCTGTCGCTGGGACTTCTGGGTAGTGGCCGGGCGGGCGAGGCGGTGACCCTCCTGTCGCCGCTTTGCGAGGGCAGCGCGGCGGGGGTGGCACCGCAGCTCTTGGCTGTCTTTGGTCGCGCTCTGCGGGAAAATGGCCAGCCGCAGCAGGCGCTCAGCGTGCTGCAGCGCGCCGACGAGCTGGCAGCGACGGCGGGACCAGCCCCACTGCGTCAGGCCCTGCGCCAGGATCAGAGCGAGACGCTGATCGCGCTGGGCCGCCCACTGGATGCGCTGCGCCTGATCGAAGGCAACGACGAGACGGCAAAGCGCCAGCGCGCCTTCGCGTTTTTGGCCGCGGTGCGCGCCTACTACCAGCCGAGTGGCCGGGGGCGGACCAGTGGTCGCCGCGGTCCGTTTCCGCCGCTGCGCCAGGCGCACGAGCAGCCCGAGTCGCGCGGTGGCAAAGCCGGGCAAGCGGTCTACCCACCGCTGCGCGGCCCGATCGATCTGTCGGAAGTACAGACGAGTCGCGGACCTTTTCCGCCGCTGCGCACCGGCAACGATGCGCAGGCCAGCCGGGGTCCGTTTCCGCCGCTGCGTACGGGCAGCGATGTCCCCGAAGGCAGCCCGGCCGGTCCGGTGGGGCCGGCGGTCACGGCGCTGCAGCCGCAGGGCCTCAACGACGAGCGGCAGGTGCTGTGGTATGCGCAAGCGGCGCTGCGGGCCGGGACGGCGCTCTCGGCCAGTGAGCGCGCCGAGGCCATGCTCTATCAGGTGGTGGCGCTGGCTCGCAGTGGTCAGCACGACATCTCGCTGCGCCGCTTGAACGAGGTCGCCAGCCAGTTCGATCAGCCGACGCTGGATGCCCTGCTGGGGCAAGGCGGCTTTGCCAACCTCAAGGCGCGGATCACGCTGCGCGGCGGCGACTTCTACCAGGGGCAGAGCTACGCCCAGCAGGCGCTGCAGCAGCTTCAGCCGGCCGAGGCGCGCGGGCTGCAGAACGCCATGGCCGTGGCCTACACCAGCAAGGCCATCGAGCTGCTCGATCGCGGCGAGCGTGGTGATCTGGAGCGGGCCAACGGCCTGCTGCGCGCCGCCCAGACCCATGGCGCCGGGGCCACGCCGGAAAACCAGGCTCGCCTACAGTACAACTACGCCATCCTGCAGCTCTATCGCGGTCGGGCGGAAGAGGCACGTACCCTGCTCAGCCGGCTGGATCCGCAGCTCTTGCCGACGGTGCACCTGGGCCTGGGCAGTTACTACGATCTGACCGGCGACAGCCGCGCCGCGCTGGAGTCGTATCGTCGGTACCTCGCCGAGAGCGAGCCCGGCGATCCGCAGCTTCCGCTGGTGCGGCAGTGGGTCGATGTGCTGGAGCGCATCTACGAGGGACCGCGATGAGGCGTACCGCAAATCGATCGGTTCAGCGTCGGGTGGGGTCGCTGCGGCAGGCACTGTGCCTGGTTGTGTGGGCGCTGCTCGGCGCGCTCTGCCCCCCGCTTTATGCCGCGTCGGGCGACGGGGAGCAGATCCTGGCGATCTATCTGCCGGGTGTGTACTTCGCTCGCTTGGAAGACAAGGTCGAGCTGGGCAATGAGCTGGCGCAGCACCTGGCGAAGCACCTTCCGGGCTCGGGGGACGAGCGGCTGCGTCTGACGCCGCGGGTCTATGCGACGCAGGAAGCGCTGGATGCCGATGCGGCGCGCACCGTGCTGTTGCTGGCCGAGTCGCCGCTCGTCGCGGCGCGGCTGTCCTCGCTACAACCCGTCGCGGTGGTGGCGCCGAGCGGGGGGAGCGAGACGCGGCTGGTCGTGCTGACGAGCAGCGCGATTCGCGTCCTTTCCGAGCTTCGCGGCAACAAGCTGTTCTTTGCCCTGCCGCTGGAAAATCCCCAGGCCTTCACCGAAAACCTGCTGTTTGAAGGCGAGCTGGCGCTGGCGCGCGACCGCTTGGTCTCGGCCCGCGATGTCGGCTCGCTGCTGAGCCTGGCCTCGCTGCGCAAGGCGGACGCCATCGTGCTTTATGAGGACGATGCGGCGCAGGCGCAGAAGGCGGGTCTGCGGTCGCTCTATGTCAGTGCAGCGCTGCCCCGGCCGACGCTGGCGGTGTACGAGCGCCGCCTGCCGGGCATCGATCTGTCGCGGCTGCGCGAGGTGATGGCGGGGTTCCGCAGCAGCGTACTACCGGCTTTTCGCAGCTTCCGCGGCACGAATGAGGCGGCGTATCAGGCGCTGCGCAGTCGCCAGGAGCGCCGTCCGCGTCGCCTGCCACCGCTCCTCGAACTCGACGAGGATGCGGCTCAGCTACCGCTGCCCCAGCCACCCCCGGCTCAGCCGCGCGTACCGCTAACCACGTACGCCCCGGCGCTGTAAGCGGGGCACAGCCCCCACGGACTACCGAACGGGTCGGGGCGAGAGGATTTGAACCTCCGACATCCTGCTCCCAAAGCAGGCGCGCTACCGGACTGCGCTACGCCCCGCTGCGACAGCATGAAGCAATCACTGTCAGCAAAACGAGAAGCTTTTTCTAAGCGATCTCGCCAGGTTAGGCAAGCGCGTTCGCTCGGCTTAGAGATTCAGCTCTAGGCCGGCGATGCCGTGCGGCATAAACAGCTGATAACTCCCCGTCGCCGATGGCAGGGACCAGCCGGCCTGCACGCGCTGGCAGGCATCGCCGGTGATGTCGTAGCCACTGGCTCGGCAGCCCAGGGCCCAGTCGCTACTGAAGCCGGCGCCACTGCCCGGCTCGAACAGGGCGAAGGTGTTGCCGACGGTCAGCTGCAGCGAGATGCGGCGGTGCAGGCGCAGGCGGGCCGCCAGGCTGAGATCGAGCTTGTGGCCCTCTAAGTTCATCGGCGAGACCGCGGCCGGATCGCTGCGCGGGCTCTCGTACAAGATCTCTTGCGCCAGGCTCAGCCAGCTCCAGTGCTGGCGGACGCCCAAGGCGATGGCGACGGCGGTGCGCTGGCCGGTCGGGATCTGCAGCTCAGCGGGCGGAAAGATCGTGTCGTCGATGGCCACCCGCAAGAGAGAGCTGCTGGGGATGGTCAGACGCAGCCAGCCGGACAGCTCGACCGACTCTGGGCGCAGGCGGCTCTTCTTCGGTTGACCGTCGGGCGACAGCGCCGCTTCGGCAGCCCGGCCGCGCTCCAGGTCGAAGCGTCCCCGCGCGCCGAGGTACACCAAGTGCGGAAACGAGCGCGTGACCCGGGCACTGGCGCAGCGCAGCGGCTCGTCGCGATTGCTGATGCGTGCGCCGCGTCCCCCTTCGCCGCAGGGCTGGGCTGGATCGGGCGAAGGACCCAGCCAGGTCGGTCGAGTTGGCCGTCCCTCCAGCGCGACATCGGTCCCGATCGAGGTCAGGAGCGGACTTGAGTAGGAGATGCCGAGCCACAGCCGGTCCTCCAGGACTTCAGAGAGCAGGCCGGTGGTGAAGCCGTAGCCCCAGCCGTTGACGTCGAGATCGATGAGCTGACGTCCCGTCCACTGCTCGCAGCTGCCGCCAGCGCAGGGCAGACCATCGCCTCCCCCGGGCTGGGTGGTGTCGCCCAGATCGCGCAGGAAGCTCAGGCGGCTGTGGGTGTAGGCAAACTCGAAACCACCGCCGAAGAACAGGCCACGCCGCAGTCGGATCGCGGCCGCCACCGTGCCCCACAGGCTGTAGGTCTGGTCGGTGATGGCGTGGTAGCGCGCGCTTAAGCGCTGCAGCTGCCCCGAGTCTTTGCCGGCTGCCAGGTCCTCGGCCGATGCGTAGCGCGTGCCATCGTTGTACGGCGTATAGACGCCAAAGCCGAGCGTCACCGCCTCAGTGCGCAAGTCCCAGCTAGCGGCGACCATCATGTCGGACACGGCCCAGCCCAGCGCGACCGGATCGGCGGCTTGGGTCCCCGCCTGTCCAGGATCAAAGCCAGCGGGCAGCGGCGTATCGCGACCGTAGCTGCCCAGCGTGGCGCGCGTCCCGGCAACCGCCAGGATATGGCTGCCCGAAGACAGGCGCAGTGCCGCCGGATTGAAGTGGATGGCGCTGACGTGCCCATCAGTCGGCCCGGCCATGATCTGATCGGCGGGGCGCAGCGCGCCGTAGGGATAGGCCAGCGCGCTCGACTCACCGAGCAGCAGGCCCAGACTGAGCCACACCCCCGCCTGCGTCAGCCTGCCTGGCGGCAGGATGCAGTCTCTTCGCGGCCCGGGGCCGAGGGGGTGGGGGCGACGGCTCAAGCGTGTCGGTTGGCGAGGAAGTCGATGAGATCGATCTTGGTGATCACGCCGAGCAGCGCATCCGTCGGGATCGGCGTCTTGGACGAGCCGTCTGAGTGGCCGGTCGACAGCACGCAGACCATCTTGGCATCGTTGAAGATGGTCTTGAGCAAGCGGATCTTCGTCGAGGGTGTGACCGTCGCATAGTCGGCTTCGATGATCGGCTCGATGGTCTCGTCGAGCTTGCCGCCTTTGACCAGCAGGTGATTCAGCAGATCGACCTCGGCCACCAACCCGCAGAGGCGGCCCTGATCGACCACCGGCACCTGCGAGATGCCGTGCTCTTTGAGCAGCGCGATGACCTGACGCAGCGTCGCGGTGCGCTCGGCCGAAACAATCGGGCGGGCTGAGCGGCTGCGCAAAAGATCCGACACCGTGCCCATCGGATCTTCGGTGTCCAAAAAGCCGTTATCGCGCATCCAGTTGTCGTCGAAGATCTTCGACAGATACTTCTGCGCCCCGTCGGGCAAAAGGACCACGATGTTCTGCGCGGGAAGACCGGCCGCGTCGACCTGCTCGGCGTAGCGCACGGCTCCGGCCACCGCTGCCCCCGCCGAGCCGCCCGCCAGGACGCCCTCGTCGCGGGTCAGGGCCCGGGTCATCAGGAAGCACTCTTTGTCATCGACGCGCACGATCTCGTCGATCAGCTTGAGGTTCATCGTCGAAGGCAGGAAGTCTTCGCCGATGCCCTCGACGTAGTACGAAAACGGCTTGGTCATGCGACCCGTCTTTACGTACTCGTAATAGAGCGAGCCGATCGGGTCGACGCCGATAATGCGAACCTTGGGGTTCTTCTCTTTGAAGAAGCGACCGCAGCCGCTGATCGTGCCGCCGGTGCCCATGCCGGCGCAGAACACGTCGAACTGGCCCTGCGTCTGCTCCCAGATCTCGGGGGCCGTCGACAGGTAGTGCGCTTCGGGGTTGGCGGGGTTGTGATACTGGTTGGCGTGGAACGAGTTTGGCGTCTCAGCCACTAGCCGCTTGGTCACTTCGTAGTAGCTGCGGGGATCATCTGCATCGACCGCCGTCGGACACAGCACCACCTTGGCGCCCAGCGCGCGCAGGTAGGCGATCTTCTCGTTCGACATCTTGTCGGGCATGACGAAGATGCACTTGTAGCCGCGCAGTGCGCCGATCATCGCCAGGCCGGCGCCGGTATTGCCCGAGGTCGCCTCGACGATGGTGCTCCCCGGGGCCAGCAGGCCGTGTCGCTCAGCATCGCGGATGATGTTGAGGGCGATGCGATCCTTCATCGACCCGCCGGGGTTGAGGTACTCGCACTTCACGTAGATCGAGCTCTTTACGTGCGCCGCTACTTTGTTCAGGCGAACAATCGGCGTTCCCCCAATCGCCTCGGTGATGTTGGCGCGAGCGCCGTGCATGAGCGGCAACGACATGGGCATCTTCTCCACAGCGAAAGTCAACCGGCTGGCCATCCACTGGTCGGGACCCACCGGTTAGGGGGACGTCGCCCCCGAGGTTGCAACCTCGCAGCCAGTCGCCCCGGCTGCGCTCGTGTCGCCCTTTTGACCAGGACGGGCTAGTGATGCTTCTTGGTCGATCCCCCGCTCTCGGCGGGAGGCTTCGGGCCCGACTTGGGACCGGACTTCGGGCCAGAGCTTGGGCTGCTGCGCAGGGCGACTTCTTCCGTGTCGTCGAGGACCGGCAGGTTGTCGCGATCGCTGAGGTGCAGCATGCGCGCCCAGGCAGACTCTTCCAGCACGTCTTGCATGCGGCGTCCGCCGTAGCGCGCGACGATGTGGTCGTCATAGCGATCGGCCACCAGCGCGACGTCGTGTACCGCGGCCAGCACCTCGTTGTCGTTGAGCGTGCCGCCGCCGAGCAGCGTGTGCTGAAACAGGATCAGCTCGCCGTGCGGCTCGTAGGCGAAGGCGCCGAAGCGCAGCTTGCCATTTAGGATCATCAGCTGACGCAGGAGCGCCCCTTCAGCCCGCACGCCGGCCACTACCTGCGCCGTGACGCGTACCAGTACCTGATCGCCCGCCGGGCCGGAGCGCAGCACAGCGATCATGACGTACGACGAGCCCTGCTTGATGACGTACAGGCCGCGGTCGATGTAGAGACCACGGTCCGATTCGCGATGCACAGCAGAGAGCCCGAGAAGCCGTTCGATTAGGGCAACCGTCTGCTCATAAGGACCTGGTGTTGCCGACATGAATTCTCCTTGACGGTTGCCGCGACCCTATCACGACCGCCCCGGCGATCGCAACGACTCCGTCGGCGGGGACGCTACAGATGGCTGCCTGCGGCATCCGGTCGCAGCAGCACCTTGAGTGCTCCGGGACGCCTAGCCTGGGCAAAGCCGGCCACCCCCTGCGACAGCGGCAGGCAGGTCTCGATCAAGCTTCTGACCTCGATCGCGCCGTTCGCCAGAAGCTCGAGCGCGGGGGCAAAGCGACCGCAGCGACTGCCGACGATACGAATCTCATCGACCACCACCCGCGACCAGTCGATGTTGGCGGCTGGCCCGCCTGCGCTCTTTGCGTACGTGCTCTTGAGCACCAGGGCGCCGCGCGGCGCGGTCTCGGAAAGAGCCTGCGACAGCGCCAGCGGGCTGCCCGCGCACTCGATAACCAGGGGATAGGGTTCACCCCGCGGAATGGCGGCGTCTCCCGGCGTGGCTAGCTCGGTCTTGACCCCCCAGCGCTCGGCCAGCGCCAGCTTGCCGGGATGTCGGCCCCGCAGCGTCGTCAGCAGCCCGCGTCCGGCACAGACCTGGCTGACCAGCAGGCCCAGCTTGCCATCTCCAAGGACCAGAGCGCGCATTCCGGCGGTGGCTGGCACCTGCTCAAAGATCGCAAGCGCCGCGGCCAGCGGCTCGCAGAACACCGCGATCTCGTCGGGAAGCTCGCGCGGGACGGGCAGCAGGTTTCTGGCCGGCAAGTAAAGCGAATCGGCAAACGCCCCAGCGCGACCGCGAATCCCTAGCGCCGTGCGACGGGGACAGTGACGCTCCAGGCCACCCAGGCAGCTGGGACAGTCGCCGCAGCCGACGTTGATCTCGCCAACCACACGCTGACCGATAAGGGCCGGGGCACCCGCGCGGACGATGCCCACGAACTCGTGCCCTGGGATGCCGGCGAAGCCCGCGTAGCCCTGGCATAGCTCGATGTCGGTGCGACAGATCCCGGCCAGCCGAACTGCCACCCGACACTCACCCGCAGCGAGCGGCGCTTCCGGCACGTCGGTGTAGATCAGCTGGGAAGTCGGCGCGACCGCATCGGCCGCCGGCCCCGGGCCGGTGCTCGTCTTTTGGGTTAAGGGCTGAACCACAAGAGCTCTCATCGCAGGCGGTCTCCGTCGCCGGGGGGCACTTGGCCGGGCAGCATATGAAAGGACGAAATTTGCGCAAGATTGGCGATATCCTCGCCCTCGGTGCCCATATGACGACCTCTACACCGTCGAGTCGCAGTGCCCAGGATGCCAAGTCGCCGAGCGGGCCGAGCTTCGGCAAGTCTTTGTTCTTCGGCGAGCTGCGGGAAGACCTGATTTTCCCCTTCCCGCGCCTGCTGCGCGATGAGCAGCGGCGGACCCACGACCTCTGCCAGCGGCTGCACGAATTCGCCCACGCACAGGTCGATTCGCAGGCCATCGATCGCGATGAGCACATCCCCAAAGAGGTGCTGTCCGGGCTGGCCGGCCTTGGCCTATTTGGCCTGAACATTCCGACGGTGTACGGCGGTCTGGGGCTGGGCGCTGGGGCCAGCTGTCGGCTGTACGATGCACTCGGCGAGATCGATGGCTCGCTGGCGGTCACGGTGGCGACGCACACAGCGCTCGCCGGACGGTCGCTCACCGACTTTGGCAGCGAAGATCAGAAGCGTCGCTATCTACCCAAGCTGGCCAGTGGTAGCAGCCTGGCCAGCTTCGCCGTCACCGAGCCCCTGGCGGGCAGCGACGCCGCCTCGATCCGCATGCGCGCCGAGCCGCAGAGCGAGGGGGGCGGCTTCGTCCTCAACGGCAGCAAGTCCTGGGTGACCAACGGCGGTCTCGCCGACTTGCACATCCTGTTCGCCCAGACCACGGTCGCGCGCCGAGACAACGAGGTCGATCGGATATCCGGTTTTCTCGTCGACAAAGGGCCCGGGGTGGTGGTTGGCAGCGAGCGCAAAAAGCTGGGTGTGCGCGGCACCAGCACGACGGCGCTCTACATCGAAGAACTCAAGGCCAGCGGCGAGCAGCTTCTCGGCGGGCTGGGCGGCGGCTTCAAAGTGCTGATGGAGACCGTCAACTTCGGCCGCTTGGCGTTTGCCTCGGTCTGTCTGGGCACGACGCGGACGCTCTTGCGCTTGGCGGTGCAGCACGCCACCAGCCGTCACCAGTTCGGTCGGCTGCTATCGACGCTGGGCATGATCAAAGAAAAGTGCGCGACGATGGCCGTCGATCTCTACGCCGCCGAGTCGATGGTCTACCTTACGGCTGGGCTCCTCGACGCGCAGCGGCATGGTCGCGCCATCGACACCTCGCTAGAGACCGCCTGCGCCAAAGTCATGGCCAGCGAGACGCTGTGGCGCGCCGCCACCGAGGCCAGCCAGATCGCCGCCGGCTGCGGCTACGCCAACGACTATCCCTACGAACGCCTGCTGCGCGACGCGCGCCTGTACACCGTCTATCCCGGCGGCACCAACGAGGTCCTGCGCTGCTACATCGCGCTCAACGGTCTGGCTGGGCCCGGCGAGCAGCTTGCCCGCCTGTCAGATGCCATCAAGTTCCCGCTGCGCGGCTATGGCCTGGTCGTCGAGACCCTGGTCGACAAGGTCCGCAGCGCTGCCTACGGTCGCGCCATCCTGGCCCGCCACCATCCTCGCCTCAAGCGCGAGGCGGTGGTCATCGAAGACACCATCGAGTCGCTGACCCGCGAGGTCGATCGCGTGCTGCGCCGCCACGGTCGCTTCATCGCCGAGATGCAGTACGTGCAGCGCCGCGTCGCCAACGTCGTCATCGATCTGTACGGCATGTGTGCTGCGGTATCGCGCGCCTCGGCGGCGCTGCACAGCCGCGATGCCCGCGGCGATCACGCCATGCCCGAGGCCGGCGGCGAGCTCGATCGGGCCGAGCGCGAGCTTCGGCTGTGCATCGGCTTCTGCTCGCGGGCCAGCGTGCGCATCCAAGAGACGCTGGCGCGCTTCAACCAGAACGACGACGAGCTGATGAAGTCGATCGCCGACGACTGCTACATCGGCCGGCCCTATCCCTTCGATGCGGTGCTGTAGCCCGCTGGGCGGGGCTCAGTTCAAGCTGGCGTAGCGACACAGCGGCGGGCAGCCTTCGCCGGCCGGTCGCTCTTCGCGGTAGCTCGTCGCCGTGCCCGACCAGCTCTGCGGCCCGCCCGTTGCCCCCTCGACCCGGACTGAAAACGCGTCGCCCGCTTGGTAGTCTTCACCCGGGCCCGCGAAAGCTACGGCCAGCTCATAACGCGACGGGCTGGACTGCAGAGGAGCCAGGCTGCAGCTCGCTTCCAAAAGTCCGCTTAGGCCACAGTCAAAGGCATCGGTGTCGAGAATCCGTGCCGGCCGGCGCGTGGCGCAGACCGCCTGGTGGCACAGCGTGATCGATAGCGTCAAGACCTCGCCTGGGCTGCTCACCTGCACCTCACCGGTGTAGCGGATGGCGCTCTCGCAGACCGCGCTTTCGCAGCCGGCGACCCGCACCGGCTCAGGGGGCGATGACACGCCACCGCCGGCCCCGCAGGACAGCGCGACCCCGGCGCAGGCAAGCGCCAGGACGCGTGCGAGCCAAGAGTGAGCCAGCATGGGATTCCCTCCTCCTAGGACAAGCGTACGCGACGCAGGCGCAGGGCGTTGCTGATGACGCAGAGCGAGCTAAGGCTCATCGCCGCACTCGCCAGCATCGGCCCCGGCAGCAGGCCCAAGAGCGGATACAGCGCACCGCCCGCGATCGGCACGGTGAGCGCGTTGTACAGGAAAGCGAAGGCCAGGTTCTGACGGATGTTGCGTCGCGTCGCTTGGCTCAGTCGGCGGGCCCGCAGCACGCCGCGCAGATCGCCGCCCAGGAGAACCAGCCCGGCCGCTTGCATCGCGACATCGGTGCCGCCACCCATGGCGATGCCGACCTCGGCTTCGACCAGGGCCAGCGCGTCGTTGATGCCGTCGCCAGCCATCGCGACATGGCGCCCCTGCGCCCGCAGCGTTCGCACCAGCGCGGCCTTGTCCGCCGGCGACTTGCCGCCGTGTGCGTCGGAGGGATCGATCGCCAGGCTGCGTGCCAGGGCAGTCACGACGGCGCTGCTATCCCCGCTGGCGACAATCAGGCGCAGCCCGGCGGCCCGCAGCGCATCCAGCACCTCGGCCGCGCTGTCTTTGATCGGATCGGCGAGCGCGATGGCCCCGACCCAGGTGGTCCCTTTTGCGACATAGACGCAGGTGTGGGCGCGCTCTTGCCAGCTTGCCGTCAGGGGCTCGGCGGCGGCCAGATCGATGCCTTGCTGGCGCAGGTACTCGGCGCTGCCCAACAGCAGGCGCTGTCCGTCGAGAGATCCCGAGAGTCCCTGCCCCGGGGCGGCCTGAATGTCCTGCGCCGTGCGGGGCGGAAGGCCGCGCTCACTTTCGGCGCTGCACAGGGCCTTCGATAGCGGATGCTCGCTGCCCCTCGCCAGCGCGGCGGCCATGCCGAGCACGGCCGTCTCTCTCTCTGTCGAGTCTCCGGGAACGCTGGCGAGGGCCACGACGCGGGGCTTGCCGACCGTCAGCGTCCCGGTCTTGTCGAAGACCAGGGTATCGACGGTAGCGAGGCGTTCCAGCGCCTCAGCGCTGCGCAAGAGGATGCCGGCCTGCGCCCCCCGCCCGCTGGCCACCGCGATCGACATCGGCGTCGCCAGGCCCAGGGCACAGGGGCAGGCGACGATCAGCACCGAGACCGCCGCGAACACCGCCATCCCCAGGCGCGCACCCAGCGGCGCCGAACCCAGCGTGAGCCAAGCCAGAGCCGTCACCAGAGCCGCACCCACCACCGCCGGCACAAACACCGCCGAAGCGCGATCGGCCAGGCGCTGAATCGGGGCCCGGCTGCGCTGCGTCTGCGCCACCTGCCCCGCGATCTGCTGCAGCAGCGTGCCTTGGCCAACGCCGCGGGCGACGACGATCACGCTGCCATTGCCATTGATCGTCCCGGCGTGGACCCGCTCACCGGGGCCGCGGCTCACTGGCAGCGACTCGCCGGTCAGCATTGACTCGTCGACGCTGGTCTCACCCGACTCGATGACGCCATCCACCGGCATCCCCTGGCCGGGCAGGACGCGCAGGCGATCGCCGATGCGGACCTCGGCCAGATCGATCTCCCCCTCGCTGCCGTCTGGAGCGATGCGGCGGGCCTTGCGCGGCTGCAGGCCCAGCAGAGCGCGCAGGGCGTCGCCGGTGCGCTGACGGGCCCTCAGCTCAAGCACCTGGCCCAAGAGGACCAGCGTCGTGATCACCGCCGCCGACTCGAAGTACAGCGGCTCGTGTCCGCCCGCGTGACCCCCGGCCAGCGGGTGACCGATGCCCGGCAGCAGCAAGTAGGCCAGGCTGAAGCCGAACGCCGCCGCGGTGCCCAAAAAAATCAGCGTAAACATGTTCAAGCTGCCCGAGCGCAGCGACGAGACGCCTCGCTGCCACAGCGGCCAGCCGGCCAGCAGCACCCCGGCCGTCAGCACGGCTTGCAGCGTCGGCGATAGCGCCAGCAGGGCGGCCGGCAGGTGGTGGGCCAGGCCCGGCAGCCACATCGGGCCCATGGCCAGCAAGAGCACACCCAAGGACAGCGGCGCCGCGACGGAAAAACGCCGCGTCATCGACAGGAGCTCAGGATCGCGGGCCAGATCCTCGGGGGACAGCGACGGAATCTCGGGCTCCAGAGCCATGCCGCAGGTCGGGCAGGGGCCGGGGACGGTGGCTCGCACCTCGGGGCACATCGGGCAGATGTAGGCCGCTGCTGCCGGCTCGGGTGGGGGGGCGCTTTCGGCCGGTGCAGTCGGCGTGGTAGCTGCGGCGGGCGTGGGTTTTGCCGCCGGGCGGGGTGGGGGCGGCGACTTTAGGTAGTGCTCGGGATCGGCGGAAAACTTGGCGAGGCAGCGCGGATTGCAAAAGTAGTAGGTTGTGCCGGCGTACGCGAAGGAGCCGCCCTTGGGAGCCGCCTTGTTCACCGACATGCCGCAGATGGGATCGATCGCCGTCTGGGCGGCGGTATCGGGCTTTGCCTGCGGGGGGGCCGCGGTCTCGGCTGCGGTTGCCGCGCTGGGGGGCGACGAGGCTGCGCCCGAGCTTGCGCCCGAGACGCTGGACGCGGGCTCGCCTGGCTGAGCGGCGGATGAAGACATGGCCTTAACCTACACACGCCGGCCGGTTCGGGCGAGTCGTATGCGGCTCTCCCGGCCAAACCGCTGTGCCCGCGAGCTTCGCCGCAAAAACCGGTCCGAAGCCACCCCCTGCTTTTGATATTCTGGAGAGGAGTTACGAGTCCATGGCCAACCGATCGTCTACCCCCGGTACTCCGAACGCTCCCGGGACTCCCGGTCAGCCCGCAGGCAGCCGCAGTGCCGGCGCTATCGAATCGGTAGGGCGGGCGGGCTCTGTCGCGCCGAGCAGCGCTGTCGAACCCACTGCTGCCGTCGGGGCGGTGGCGAGCAGCGAGCGTGTCGAGGCCGTCACTGGAGCCGCTCCCGTCGACGCCGCGGCAGCCGTCAGCGCGGCTCAGCGAGTCCTGGCCAGCGATCGCGTGCAGGGCATCATCGACGGACTGCGGCGCGGGACGATCTCGCCCAATCAGGCGGTGCAAGAGCTGATCGACGACGTCGTGCAGCGCAGCCTGCCCGGGGTTAGCCAGGACTCGCCGCTCGTCGCGCAGCTTCGGACGCTCTTGTCCGCCTACGCCAAGGACGATCCGTACCTCGCCAGTCGCATCGAGCGGCTGGGTCCTCCATCGAGCCCAGGGACAGGACGATAACTATGCAAGCATGCAGGCGGCGCGGGTCGGTGCAGCAGACGATGATCTCAGCCGGCCTCCTTCGGGTCGGGGCGGTGGGCTTTGTGCTGTGGGCGCTGTGCGCGGCCTCTTCGGTCCCTGCTTGGGCGGCTCCGCCGACGCTGTATGTCCCGCCTGCAGGCCAGGTTCCGCAGACCGAGCCATCGCCGGCCGGGGCGCCGGTTCTCCTTGCCAAGGCCGATACGCCAAATCCGGCGAGCAGCGGTAGCGCGAGTGCGAAAGCCCCGCGCCTGCGCGTGACCATCGCCGTGTTGCCAGGCTCGGATGCCAGCGAAGACCTGCAGGTCGCGCTGCAGCGCGATCTCGGCGAAGCGCTGCGCAAGAACGCTCGCCTCGATATGAAGGATCTCGATGTGCGCCTGGCCGAGTTTGCGCAAGAGATGCCCTTTGATCAGGTTGAGCTGGCGCGAACGACGCTGCAGAAGGGCAAGGACGCCCTCTTCAAGATGGAGGTCGACAACGCCATCCTGCAGCTGTCGGATGCTGTCGATCAGCTGATCGCCGTCCTCCCGTACATCAAGAAGCAGGAGCTAGCCGACGCCATGATGGCGGTGGCGGTCGCGCATTATCAAAAAGGCAAGACGGCGCCGATGCAGCAGGCGCTCAAGCGGCTGCTGACCTGGCGTCCAAACCACACGCCGGATCCGGCGCAGGTGCCGCCGCAGATGAACGACGCCATCGAGTCGGTGCGGCAGCAGGTGGGGCAGCTCCCACGGGCCGATCTCAAGGTCTCGTCCGAGCCGTCGGGCGCGCAGGTCTTCGTCGATGGCGACTACATCGGTGTGGCGCCGCTGACCGTGCCCGGCGTGGCCATCGGCGAGCACTACGTGACGCTGAAGAAGCTGGGCTACAAGCGCGGCCTGCGCGTCGCCCAGGTCAAAGAGAGCGGCGGCTCGCCAGTGCTGGGCAAGCTGCAGCGCAACGAGAAGTACCTGCTGGTCGAGCAAGCCATCGCTAAGGTCGCGCCGCAGATGGGGCAGAGCCCGATCGACACCGTCGTCGATAACCTGCGCGAGACGCTATTCCTAGATCAGACGGTGTTCATCAAGGTCAAAAAGCTTGCGGGGGACGAGGTCGAGCTCGGTGCCTATCTGTACGATCTGCGCAGCCGCCGACTCCTAAACCAGCAGACCAGCAAGCTGCGTGCTCCGGCTGGGGTGCCGGCTGCGGGGGCCCTGGCCACCGTCAGCGATCGTCTGTACACCGGGGTCAGCTACGACGGCGGTCTGCAGGCCCCGGTCGACGCGCCTCCACCCGCCCCCGCCGATACCCGGCCGCTGTACAAGCGCTGGTGGTTCTGGGCCGCCGTCGGGGTGATCGCGGTGGGCACGGTCACGGCGATTGCCGTCGGGGCCTCGCAGCGCAACACCAGCTGTCCGAGCGGCCACGTCTGCACCGGGGCCATCGGCCTCGCGCTGTCGAACTAGCGAGTCTTTCCCCTGGCCGGCCTCGCCGGGTCTTCCGGATCGGCTCTGCCCTCTCTCCATCGTCTCTTTCCCAGCGAGGGTCCCATGGCGAAAAAGCCTGCCGCCACACCGTTTACCGCCATCCTCAGCGAGGTTTTTCGCAGCGATACGACCGACCCCGGGCACGCCTGGCTGGGCATGGAGCCGACGTTTAGCAGCAAGAAGTCCGTCAAGCTGTGGGCCAAGCTGTCGCAGACCGAGGAGATGGAGGATCAGTTCTTCGAACATCCCTACATCCTCAAGAAGGAAAAAGCCGTCGCCCAGGCGATGCTGAAGAAGTATCGCGCAGCGCGAGAGCGCGGCGAGCCCTGGTGCCTGTTCGATACCGTCGAGCGGCGTCGCGATCTCGATCAGTGGCAGGTGCGGCGGCAGAACCTCGACTTTCGCTGCGATGGCGATGACAACGTCTTTACGGTGCGCTTTGGCCTCGATCCTGAGGTCTTCGAGTTCAGCATCAAGCCGGTACCGGTGCAGTGGCTGTACGACGCGCGTTTTGTGCGCTTCCTGCAAGAGATCGTCTGGGATGTGCCGCAGGAGCTTGGGCTGCGTAGCTCGATCGAGCACGGCGGCTGTCAGTTCTCGCTGTCGGCGAAGACCTTTATGGGCGGCAGTCTGCTGTGTGATCAGCTCGCCGATCGGCTCAACCATCCAGAGCTGTGCAGCTTTCTTTTCGACTATCCCAACTGCGACGATCGCTGCTATCGCGCGACGCCGCGGCGACGCGAGGCCTTCCTGCGCATCGTCGAGCAGTACTGGGCCGGCGCCTTCCATCCGCGCGCCATTGGGCCGCTGACCGTCGAAAATGCCCTGCTCGACTACGGCTTTGCCCCCGCCGCGCAGCCACCCCCCGGCCTGATGGGCAGTCACGGACCGATCGGCAACCGGCAGGAGATCTTTCAGACCAACTTTGCCTTCGGTCGCGCCGTGCGACTCTTGGCGCAGAACACTCACCCCGGCTACTGGCAGGGGGCGCATCCCGACTCGATGGGCTATCGCCCCGATCAGATCATGCGCTACAGCGAGGGCAACCTGAACCGCCTGCGCATCCGCGGCGAGTATCACGTAAAGAGCGGCGAGGTGCTGGAGCCCGATGCGGTACCGCCGCTGTCGGCGCCGCTTGCCCACACCATGCTGTACAACGAAGCCAGCGTTGAAGTGCGGGCGCAGTTTGGACGCACAAGTGCACGTGACTTCGTCGAAGCCGTGCTGCTGGATGTGCATCGCGCGCAGTACCTGCAAGATCACCCCGGGGTGCGGCTCGAAAAGACGCTGCTGCAAGATCAGCTCCTCGCCGATGCGGAAGCGACACTGATCCGCCATGGCCGGCGGGCTCGCTTGGAAGAGCTGCGGCTTGAGGCCAAGGGGATCAACGCCGAGTCCTCGGGCGGTCGCATCAATAGCGACTTTATCGAGCCCGAGGCACTGTTCTGGGAGGCGTTCTATGCCCTGCCGCAGCGCGAGCAGGCGCTGATTGCCCGCGAGGTCTTGACGGGTTTTATCGCCCGCGTCGGTGAGTCTTCGGCCTATGATCCGCGCCGTCACCGCAAGCCCGGCAGCCCTGGCTGGCTGGACACGGTCGACAGCGATGTCATGGAGTGGCACCGCCATCGCGTGCTGCCACTCTTGTGGCCGCTTCTGGGATCGCAGCCGGACCTGATCGCGGGTCCGGAGCATGCGGCGATTCGCACTGAGCTGAGTCGTTATCGACTCGATCCCGAGCGCTACCTGACGCGCCGGCCGCCCTGGGGATTCAGAGAGGATCCTGAGCCCTGGCTGCCGCCAAAAGCCTGACTGAGGCGGGGGGGCTTCAGGCATACTGCGGCGGTGCAATCGAGCGAGGCAGACATGAACCGTAAGGCAGAGACTGGGCCAGGCACTCCCCCGACTGAGCAGGAGAGAGCGCAGGGCCTACAGATTATCTCTGGGCGCGTGCGCGACATCCCCGACTTCCCAAAGCCCGGCATCCTGTTTAAGGACATCACGCCGCTGCTCTCGGACGCTGCGACCTTTCAGGTCACGCTGCGGCTCTTGGAGGACCGGGTGCGCAAGCTGGCCCCGAGTCGCCTCGTCGGCATTGAGTCGCGCGGCTTCCTGTTCGCGGCCCCGCTCGCCGACCGCCTGGGCATTGGCATCGCCCCGGTGCGCAAGCCGGGCAAGCTGCCGTATCGCGTAGTGCGCGAGGAGTACACGCTGGAGTACGGCAGCGGCGTGCTGGAGATGCACGAGGATGCGGTGGCCGGCGAGCGCGTGGTGATCATCGACGATCTGTTGGCCACCGGAGGCACCGCTGCTGCGGCGGCCCGACTGTGTCAGCGCCTGGGGGCCGAGGTGGCGGGTCACGTGTTCGTGATCGAGCTAGCCTTCCTACCCGGTCGCCGCCTGCTGGGTGACACGCAGGTCGAGTCGCTGCTCGTCTACAGCTAGCCCCGCCCCCGCCCGCGTCGTCCTTCATCCTCCACCTGAGCAAGTAGTTGAACGTGGCCAGGCCGACCCGGCTACTCTTTCCCCCCTAGTCCAACCGCGGCCCAGGCCGCCCGCACCGCCTCGTCGCCGGGGTCGCCCAAAAGGTCGCGGCCGGCGTGGCGCATCGCCTGCCGAATCTGGGAAAAGTCGCTATATCGCAGGGCGTAGTAAGTAATCGTTCGCATGATGAGGGCAGCGGTCGCATCCGCGCCCAGCTGCCCTGCAAGCAGGTAGCCGACGTGGCCGACTGGGCCGGCGTTGCGGCGGATGCCCTCGGGTCCGGGGTCGGTGCTGAGCTCGGCCAGGGTCTGGGCCTGGTCGGTGCGGTGCGGCTGCGCCAGATCGGCGAGCGCGCCAGCGTGGTCGTCCCCAGCTGGGCCCAAGAAGAGCTCTTCACCAACGGTGAAGTTGCCGCGATCGGGGCGCACATGCTGCTCGATGAGACAGGCGAGCAGGTTGGCCAGTCCTTCGTCGATGGCCGCGCTCTCGCCTGACTGGGCGAGGTCGGCCTGGCCGCGGAGGACGGCGTGGGCGTACTCGTGGGCGACGATGTCGAAGGCTGAGCCGAGCGGCGCGATGCTGCGGCCGTCGCCATCGCTGAAGAACAGCCGCTCGCCGTCGAAGCGGGCCCAGCTTACGACCTCGGCGGGGACGGCGGGGTTGCCGGGCCCGGGGGTGGCGTCGCGGTAGTGGGTGATGGCACCGATGCCATGGCTCTTGCCGTCCCAGCCGAAGAGCTGCTGCTCTTTTCCGAAGTAGTCCCACAGGCGCTGCAGGTGGGCGTGGACGTCGACGGCGAGGCCAGCGGTGGGGCTGCTGCTGTGGCTGTCCCAGCGATCGGGGGTGGGGCTCTCGACGGTGCGGCCGGGCAGGCGGTCGCCGGGGTGGGTGGCGGTGACGCGCAGGTCGCCGCGCGTCGGATCTTGCAGCAGAAAGCGCTCGCCGCGCTGCGCGATGTCGAGCACGTACTCACCGCCTAGCGCTCCCCGGCCGCGACCCTTCATCGGCAGCGTCACATCAAGGCGCGCGACGAGCTCCTCGCGCAGCAGAAGCTGACCGTCCTGGGCGTCGATGAACAGGGCCTCGCGCTGCGGTCGATCGCCTTTTTGGCCGGCAAGCTCGACGCGGTGGGCCAGGCGCAGGCGATTGCCAAGCCACAGGTAGTGCAGGGTGGGGCTCTTGCTGGTCAGGCTGGCGCTGGGACCCCCGTCGGCCCGGGCGAGGCTGAGGGCCTGCTGACGGGCGGCCTCGGCACCAAAGCTCGGCAGCGGGGCGGGCGTGGCGACCCCGGCGATCGGCGGTAGGTGAGCATGCAGGCGCAGGATGCGGCCGGTCGCGTCGAGATGGACGGCGAGCTGGCTCCCCCAGATCGGCAGGCGGTTGCGCTCGACGGTAAACCACAGGTGACGCATGCCCAGCGGGTCAGAGGTGGTCTGCTCCAGATCGAGGGTGTCGCCGCGATCGAGTCCGAAGAGCGGACGGAAGCGCAGCAGGAGATCGCGCACCGCGCTCCCCAGCCCGCTGGTGTTCTGGATCTGCGGCGGCTGCCGGAAGTCGAGATCGCTGACCGTGCCGTGCTGGGGATGTTGCAGCAGCTCAACTGGGCCCAGGCTGCGCTGCAGGAGGGCCAAGGCTTGCTGGGTCGCCGCCTCTCCCTCGCCAAAACCAGCCGGATCATCGCGACTGCAGCCGAGGGAGAGACCGAACAGCAGGCCGACGAGCAGCCCGACGCCGAGTGGGCGAAGGGCACGAGTGCGAGGGGACAGACGAGAGGGGGAAGACAGACGAGCCGCGAGCATGAGCGGCAGGAATGCAAGCGCGGGGCCGGACATCGTGGGCGTCGTCATCGGCGACTCAGCGACGGAGCGTTGGTCGAGCATCGCCGGTTCATGGCGCAGAGCTGTCCGCTCCCCGGACGGGTGGCCGGCAGCCGGACAGCGCTGTCCGTCATTCGGACCGCCGCGCCGCGGGCAATTGCGCTATGTTCCGCGCATGAAGCGGCTGGCTCTTTCTCTGCGTCTGTTCTCGACGGCGGTTCCCCTGCTAGCGCTGGCCTGTGAAGGCCCGGCGGTCACCGCGATGCACGTCCTGCCTGGCGGGCAGAGCGATGCCGCGGACATGGACTTCTTCGCGCTGCCGTTCCCCAGTGATCTGCGACTCAAGGGCGGGGCCTTCGATCTGTCGCGGCTGCCCAAGGTGGCGGGTCAGCCGGGCAAATATGCCCAGTTTCTCGACGGGCGCATCGATGGCGCGGGGCCGGGCGCGGGGATCTATTTCCGCTTTGCGGCGGCGCTGGATCCGAAGACCCTGCCGCTCGATGGGGCGGCCAGTGTGAGCGAGCGCTCGTCGGCGTTTGTCGTCGATATCACGCCGGGCTCGCCGACCTATGGCACGCGCCAGCCGGTGCTGACGGCCTTCCACGCCGAGGCTGGACAGTTCATCGGCAAGAACTGGCTGTCGCTGCGTCCGGTGCCGGGCCTGCCGCTGCGGCCGGGCACGACCTATGCCGCCGTGGTGACGAGTCGCGTGCGCGGCATAGGTGGCGAGTCGGTGAGTGCGCCCGCTGATCTCGAGCGCTTGCTCGATCGCAGCCAGCCTGATGCTGAGCCGTATCGCTCGGCCTGGGCTCGCTATGGCGTGCTGCGCAGCTATCTGGAGGACGCGCCGCTGTCCGGCCAGGTGGTGCAGGCGACGGTGTTCACCACCAGCAAGCCGACCGAGACGATGAGCGCGCTGCGCGAGGTGGTCTATTCGCTGCCGGCGCCACAGCCCAAGGATCTGACGTATCTGCGTCCACACGACGGGCTGGCGCAGCTTTATACCGGGCGCTTCGAGTCCCCGAACTTTCAGAACGGCGAGCCACCCTATTTCGACGGCGGTGGGGATCTGAAGCGCGATGGCAGCGGCCGGCCGCAGGTGGCGCGCACCGAGTCGCTGCGCTTTGCGCTGTCGCTGCCCAATGCCGAGATGCCGGCGTCGGGCTGGCCGGTGATTCTGTATGCCCACGGCACGGGTGGCGACTACCTGACGTTTGTCCGCGAAGGGCTGGATACGCGCGCCGCCTTCGTCGAGCTTCCCGACGGCAAGACGGTGCGCATGGCGATGATCGGCATCGATCAGGTGCTGCATGGACCGCGCGATCCGCAGCACAGCGATCCCGAGATCACGTTCTTCAACATGCAGAACCTCGATGCGGCGCGCGACAACGTCAAGCAGGGGGCGGCCGATGACTTCCAGCTGCTGCGCCTCGTCGAAAACTTCAGCATCGGAAGTGCGCCGGGGACGGGGCAGCCGATTCGCTTCGATCCTTCGCGCATCTATTTCATGGGGCACTCGCAGGGCGGGCTGACCGGGCCGCTGTTCCTGGGCGTCGAGCCGAAGGTGAAAGCGGCGGTGCTGTCGGGGGCGGGCTCGGTGCTGATCTTGTCGCTGCTAAACAAGCGTGCGCCGACCGATATCGCGGCCCTGGTCGAGGGGCTTCTGATGGAGCCAGCGACGGAAGATCACCCGCTTTTGAACCTGCTGCAGGCCTTCTTCGAGTCATCGGATCCGAACAACTATGGCCCGCTTCTGGTGCAGCGACCGCCGGCCGGCGCGGCGCCCAAGCACGTGTTTCAGACGCTGGGGCTGGTCGACAACTACACGCCAGTACCGAACATCGCAGCCTTTGCGCTGTCGATGGGAGTGCAGCCGATCGAGCCGCGGCTCTACGACATCTCGGGCCTGGGGCTGACGCCGCAGCGCTGGGGGACTTCACCGGTGCAGGGCAATGCGGCGCGCGGACAGGCGACGGCGGTGCTGCGGCAGTACGTGGCGGCTCCGAAGGAAGACGGGCACTTCGTGGTCTTCGATCTGTGGGCGGCGCGGCACGACTGGACGCGCTTTTTGGCCTCGCACGCGCTGACTGGGCAGGCCGTGCTCTACTAGACCGCGACGGGGGGGGCGGCGGCGAGGGCGCGCAGCACGTTTTCGCCGAGGATCTTGTGCACGGTGCTCGGGGGGATGCCGGCGCGCAAGAGCGCCTCGGTCAGGTTGGGTAGCTGGGCCGGGCTCTCTAATCCGCGCGTTGGACGCACGGCGCCATCCCAGTCCGAGCCCAGCCCGACCGCGTCTTCCCCCGCGGTGCGCAGAAGGTACGTCAGGTGGGCGACGACGCCTTCCAGGCCGTCCTGCCCGAGATAGCGCGGGGCGAAGATCACGCCGATGACGCCGCCGCTGTCCGCGACCGCGCGGATCTGCTCATCGTCGATATTGCGCCAGTGCCGCTGCACGCCGAGCACGCCGGTGTGGGTGACGAATAGCGGTCCGGGCTTGCGGGCCACGACCTCGAAGAAGCCGCGGTGGTTGATGTGCGCCAGATCGACAAGAACCCCCAGCCGGGCGCAGGCGTCGACGACCTCGCAGCCGAGGGGCGTCAGGCCCTTTTCGTGATCGTGGCCCCAGCCGTAGGCGGGATGGCCGAGCGCGTTGTCGCTGAAGTGCAAGAGCCCGAGGTAGCGCACCCCGCGCCGCGCGAACTCTGACAGGCGGCCGAGGACCTCGTCGCTGGGGCCGCGCTCTAGGGCGTGTCCGCCTTCGATGCCGAGGAGGGCGGCGACCTGTCCGGCGGCGCGGGCCCGTCGCACGTCGTCGGCGCTGCGGCACAAGACAAGCTGCGACTCGCCGCGGGCGATGGTGGCTTCCAGCGCATCGATCTGGCGGTGGACATCGGCGGCGCAGCCGGACTCGGGCTTGGGGAAGGTCCACATGCCGAAGAACTGCGCGGCTTGGTTGCCCTCGCGCATGCGCGGCAGATCGACGTGGCCAAAGAAGCTGCGCACCGGCCAGGGCGGGTCGTGGCGACGGTAAAAGTCATAGCCGCGCGACATCAGCTTGGTGGTGTCGGCGTGCAGATCGATGGGCGTGGCCGCGGCGTGGACGGCGCGGGCTTCCTCGCTAAGGACGAGGGCTGGGCGGGAGTCGGCGGCAGAGGGCATAGCCGCGATGGTAGCGAGAGCCGGCGATGAAGCAACCCAAGCCGGCGGATTTCCGACGGATTGACCCGACCAAGATGATGAAAATTTTTGTGAATTTATCTTCACTTCTTGCATTGACTTTGCTCGGGGCTGTGCCTACGTTTCGCAGGCCTGGGGGGGGAAGTCCCACCCAGACCCTAACTCTCGTGCAGCCGGCTGGCCCCCGCCTCTCTGTGTGCTGCGTGCCTTCGACTAGATCCCTGAGGAGACCCGTCATGACCTTGAGCAGACTTCTATCGGTTGGTTTTGTTGCCTCGCTCCTGCCCCTTGCCGCGATGAGCGGCTGTAGCAACGAGGAGCTCCTCGAAGACGGCGAGCTCTACGATGTTGAGGCGGTGGGCAAGGCTGACTCGTTCAACTCGAGCACCAACCCGATGGAGCTGATCAAGCTGGTCAACGCCATGCCGACCTTCAAGGCCGACGAGCTAGCGCCGGCGACGGACATCGGCAAGACGATCGCGGTGCCGACCGACAACAAGCCGTTCTCCAGCGACTACTGGCCGATGATCAAAAACGGCATCCTCAACCGCTGGATGGGCGCCAGCATCCCGTCGCCGGCCGAGAAGTACGGCACGCTGTTCCTCGACGCTACGCAGCAGAAGACGATGTACGACTTCATCCAGAAGAACCACGGCAAGGATGTCCCCGGCGTGCAGAGCTGGTTCGGCATCTGCCAGGGCTGGACCGGCTCGGCGATTGCCGAGAAGTCGCCGCAGAAGCCGATCACCGTGCGCAAGTACGTGCGCGACGGCAAGACCTACCTGCAGCGCTGCACCACCAGCACCACTAACTGCGTCAGCTTCTCGCCGGGCGACCTGACGGGCCTGATGGCCGAGGCCTACGCCGCCGCCGACGCGCGCTTTATCGGCTATCGCTGCGATACCGCGACGGTCAACTTCAAGTACGACCGGAGCGGTCGCATCACCCAGCCGAACTGCCGCTCGAACGCCGGCACGCTGTTCCTGACGGCCACCAACTTCATCAAGAAGGCCGGTCGCTCGTTCGCGGTCAACGCCGTGAACAACGACGAGGTGTGGAACCAGCCGGCCTACCAGTACGCCATCTCGCAGTACAAGACGGTGACCAAGACCGAGGCCACCAAGGCCGTCGATCCCGCCGAGACGCGCGACTATCCCTGGAACACCGCCGCCGTTGGCTTCCGTCGCGTGACCATGAAGCTCGACTGGGCGGTCGAGACCAACCCGACGGCCAACACCGCGCCGCCGCTCTTGAGCGCAGGCAAGACCTACGACTTCATCCTGGAGCTTGACGCGACCGGCGCGGTCATCGGTGGCGAGTGGATCGGCACCAGCAAGACCGAGCACATCCCGTTCTTCTGGGCTCCGGTGGCTCCGGGCGCGGAAGTGCCGTACCTCCTGCCCGACTACGTCCGCGCTCTTTTGAACGTCTCGCGGATGTAAGCGAGCGACTGCCCCCTACGGCTTTTTGGGGCCGGCGGGGGCGGCAGCTTTGCCCGCCTTGCCTGGCTTGGCGGGCTTGGCCGCGGGGGCGGGCTTGGCCGCCGGGGTCGGTTTTTCGGCCGGTGCTTTGGCGGCAGGGGGGGCCTTGCCTGGCTTACCGTTCTTTCCCGCTTTGCCCGCCTTGCCTGTCGGCGCAGGGGCCGCTGTTACGGGATTCTGCGTGGCGGTTGGGCCGGCCGGTGGAAGCTGCGTAGCCGGGGTCGCTGGCGACGCGGCTGCTGCGGCCGGTGCCGGAAGGGTTGGCGCCGGAGGAGCCGCGGTCGGCGCGCTGCTGAGATCCTGGATCGCCGGATCGAGGATGCGGAAGTCCGTCCGACGGTTGAGCGCGCGTCCCTTGGGCTTCTTGTTGTCGGCGATTGGCCGATCAGGACCGTAGCCATGGGCTTCTAGCCGCGTCGCTTCAACGCCGTGTCCCGTCAAGTAGGTCATGACGCTGGTCGCGCGGCGACCAGAGAGATCGCGGTTCTGCTCGGCCTTGCCGACATTGTCGGTGTGCCCTTCGACCGCCACTTTCTTGATCTGCGGCGTCGCCTTGAGCGCCGCGACCACGGCATCCAGCACCTTGAAGCTCTTCTTCAAGATGGTGTCCTTCTGCGGCGCGTAGAACACCTGCTGACGAATGACCAAGAGATCGGCCTTGGCTTCGACCAGACCCGGGCAGCCGTTCTTCTTGGGATCGGGCGAGGGCGCGCCGGGCTTGTCGGGGCAGGCGTCGCTGGCGTCGGGCACCAGGTCGTGATCGCGATCCGACAGCGGACAGCCCGGCTTGGCTGGATCGGGGAACATGCCGGCGCGGACCTCGCGGCACTGATCCTGCGCGTCGTAGACGCCGTCGCCGTCGCTGTCGCGATCGGGGCAGCCGGGCTTCTGGGGATCGGGATGGGCCCCGGCTGGCACCGCGATGCAGGCATCCTGCGGATCCCAGACGCCGTCTTGGTCTTGATCGCGCAGCGGGCAGCCCGGCTTTGCGGTGTCGGGGTTTGAACCCGCCGGCTCGCTTACGCACTGATCTTCGTCGTCGAACAGGCCATCGCCGTCGCTGTCGGGACGCGGGCAGCCGCGACGCCGGGGATCGGGGTTGTTGCCGGGAGCCTGATTTGGGCAGGCGTCTTCGGCATCGATCAGGCCATCGCCATCGCTGTCGGGCGGCGGGGGTGGGCAGCCGTGACGGCGCGCATCGCTTGCGGCCACGCCGGGGACTTCGGGACAGGCATCGCTGCGATCAGGGATGCCATCGCCGTCACGATCCTTGGGCTTTTCGGCGGGCAGCGGCGCGTAGGCCAGACGGAACAGCACGCGACCATCGGGCGTGCCCGGCTCGCGCAGCAGACCCAGGCCGCCGCCCAGCGAAAGCTGCACGCGACGGGCGACGCTGTAGTGAATGCCGCCGAGGACTTCCAGGCTGGTGTAGTCCTGCCGGAAGGCGCCGCCGGTGCTGATCACCGTGCTCAAGAGCGCCTCGGGACCGATGGCCAGGCCCAGATCACGCCGTGCATAGGCGATCGCGCCTCCGAACAGCAGCGATGGTCCAACGGTGTTTCCTGACCCCGGCGGCAGCGAGCCCAGCGACTGCTCGGCGCGATACATGTACGCGCCGGTGAACGACCACATCAGCGTCCGCCACAGCCCGCCCAGGATTAGCTTTAGCTGCACGCGCAGCCCGCTGTCTCCGACGTGGGCTGGGAAGGCCGAGGTGGCGTTGGCAAGCGGCAGCCAGACATCGATGCCGGCATGGAACGAAAACGGCTGCTGATAGGGCTGACCCAGCAAGCGACTGCGCAGCGACAGGCGCGGATCGCCGACCGCGGCCGTGCTGACGCGGGTGACGCCAAACTCGCCATCGGCGCTGCTGCCGCGTTCGAGCAGCGTCACCGGCAGCGAGGCCGAGACCAGGAAGCGATCGAGGAACGACACCGCGACGTCGAGGTTACCGATGAGCTGATGCGCGATCAGTGAACGGTCAAACAGGAAGGCGCCGTTTTGATCGCGAAAGCCAAAGACCAGCGGGTTGTGGGCGTAGTTCAGCGTCAGGCCAGCCGCGAAGCCGCGCGTCGAGCTGTACCAGGGGTGGTCGACCAGGAACGACCACTCGCCGGCGCTGGTGGGTTCGTAGCGGTTGATCTGGAAGCCGTGGTTGGTGTTGGCCAGGCTCTGCGCGTGGCAGAGGCGCGGGCCGAACAGCGCACCGCCGAACAGGCCACTTACCGCCGCGATGACAGAGAGATGGATGGCAGGTCGCAAAGGCATTCCTCGTTGGGATTGGCAGAGCTCGGGCGGATGTCCCGGGCGGGCTGGCGAGAGCGGGGGAGGCGACGCGCAAGCAGGCTGCCGGCCAAGAGCCCTAGCAGCATAAGCAGCGAAGGAGCGAAGCCCTCAGGTGGCGAGCCTGGGGCGGCGACTCGACAAGAGAGCCCGCCGCCGCCGAACACGCCGCGGCGATAGCGCGTCGCGTCGTAGGTGATGTCTGCCGTGGCGGCCGAGTCGTTGTTGCTAAGATCGGGGTCAAACGAGGCTGCACTGGCCGTCGCCTGTCCGACGACCGAGGTGGCCGCAAAGCTGGGACTTAGAGCCACCGTGACGTCGGGGGCGGGGCCGCGATCGAGGCTGTCTCGGCGGCAGATCACCTGGGTTCGACTGGGTGCGACCTCGCAAGCCCAGCCATCGCCAAACGGCGCAAACCTGTCGAGCAGGGTGGCGTTTTCAGGCACGAAGAAGGTCAGCGTGACCCCCGTCGCGGTGTTGGGACCTTGGTTGCGCAGCGACAGCAGGTAGGTCAGGCTCTGGCCGCTTTTGGTGGGGCTGGGGGCGACCGTGCTAGTCAGCGCAAGATCGGCCTCTTCCACCACCGTCATGGTGGCGCTGGCGGCGTTGTTGCTGAAATCCAGATCGCTCTGGATGCTGGCCGCAGCGACGCTGGCCGAGCAGGTCAGGGGGCCGCGCAGCTCGACCGGGATGATGGCTCGCAAGAGGATGCTGGCACGGCCACCGGGCGGCAGCGTCAGTGCGGTGTTGACCGCGTTAATGCCAATCGCGGCGCTGCAGCTAGCCTGCGTCTGCGTGGCACTGTCGCCGGCGTTGCCGCTATCGACCGAGCAGATCCAGTCCACGAAGTCGCCGCGCGGGGTCAGCGTGGCGGTGACTGGGGCGGCAATCGCGGTAAACGGACCATCGTTAGCAACCGTGATCAAAAACGAGGCCTCGCTATCGGGAGCCACCTGCGCGCTGGCGCCGGTGACGGCGATGCGCAGGTCGACCGGCGCGCACAGTGGCGAGCCCCCTGCCCCGGCGGTGAGTGAGGCCACGCTAGGGCCGGCATGTCCGTCGGTGGCGCCGTTGCCGGGAAACTCGCTGACGATGTCCGCCTGCGAGCTACCGGCCCGGCCACCCAGGGCATGCGCCGTCACGGTATTGGGCGTACCGCCCGGCAGGGCGATGAAGCCGCCGCCGCCGCCGCCGCCCGGTCCCATCGCGGGGGTAAACGGCGTCGCTGCGACCCGGCTCTGGCTACCTCCGTCGCCGCCATCGGCGCTGACCGCCACGCTGCCGCGTAGAGCCAGGGCGTTGACGACGATGCTGCCGCCGCCGCCGCCGCCGCCCGCTCCGCCCTGGGTTCCGGCCGCGGTGTTGGCTCCGCCCGCGCCGCGAGCCGAGAGCGCGCCCGCACCATCGACGAGATCCGCAAGGATGTACAAGAGGCCGCCGCCGCGTCCGCCACTGCCCCCCGGCCCGCTGACCGGGGCGACATCAATGCGATCGCCAGCCCCGCCGCCGCCCCCCAAAAAGAGCTGGAGGGTCGCGCTATTGCTCAGCGGAAAGCCGCCGCGCCCGCCGCGTTCCCGTCGAGAGTTGCCGCCCCACTGGCTGTTTCCGGGGGCCAGGCTGAGCGCATCCTGATCACTTGTGGAAAGCGAATAACCGCCGCGTCCGCCGCCGCCCTCGTTACTGAGCGCCAGCGCACCCGCCGGATCGAGGCCCCAGGCCGCCGCTTCAGCGACGCTGCCTGCTCGCATCACGCCGTTGCCTGCCCAGCCCGTGGCCACGCCGGCGTTGGCGCCCCCTCCACCGCCTGCGCCATAGGCGTTGCCGCCGCCGCCGCCATTTCCGGCCGCGCCGCGTCCATAGGTAGTCAGCCAGCCCGCGATGCCTTCTCCCTTGGCCGCGCCTTCGTCGAGCGAGCCGCCGGAAAAGCCCGTCACGTCGCCAGCGACAAGCTTGTTGCCCGAAGGCGAGGCCGCGATCCCGGCGCGGAAGCCGGTCCCGTCGGCGCTGATGCTGCCCCCGTTGTCGAGGTGCACGTGCTGCGCCCGCACCGCCACGATGCCACCGACGCTGCCATCCCAGGGCTGGGCCGTCACCACGCCGCCCGCGCTGATCGTCAGCAGGCCGTACTGCGGCACGCGGACGATCTGGCTGTGGCCGCCCGTGCTGTAGGCATTGCGCAGGCCTCCACACTGGGCGCTGACCGTCACCGCGCCGGTGGTCGGATTGGCGGCCGTGACATTGACAAGCTCGAAGCGCCCGGCCTGACCGTTTGTCCCCCCGAGCGCCGTGACCGTGCCATGGCTGGGGCTCGCGGCGGCGGTGTCGATCGTCGCTCCCTGCACCTGTGCGACGAGCAGCAGGTCACCGGCCTGCAGACCTAGCGCCGAAAGCGCGCCCGGATCGACGCGCAGCACCGTGGCACCGGCCGCCGCATCCGCGGTCAGGGCTGCGTAGCGGTTGAGGATCTGCGAGCCGCTCACCGTCAGGTCGCCATCTGGGCTGGCCACCGACTGACCGCGACTTTTCGGCGGTGCCACCGGCTCGCCCGGCTCGGCGGCGCAGGAAAGCAGCAGGCCACCCAGGGCCAGGCCCCAGGCTCGCTGCCGGCTCGTCGTCGACCGGGCCCAGCGCAGCGACCAAGGCTCGGTCCCCGGCGACGGGTGACGCCAGGGCGTAAGCGGGAAGGCGCGAGGTGGGACCTGCGGACTCATCGACGTGTTCCTTGGGCTGGCTGAGCGGTTTCCTTGGGCCGGTCTGGCGGCTGCCTGGTCAACTGTCTCTGGCGCCTCTCTGGCGCCTCTGGGCCGCCGCCGCCGGGTCACCCGCGAGGGCAGCCCTGGGGCTAGCGAGCCGACGACAAGCCGGAAGACAGCCGATTCCAATTGTATCACCGACGGTTGCGAATTTGTCGGTCGCGGCGGGGGGGCGTTTTTGGTCGCCGTCCTACGAACCGGACGCACGGCGGAGGGGGGGGAGGCTGGGGCTGCGTTGAGACGACAGAGCGCGCGGGGTGCTAGCCGCGAAGCTGACGCAGCGCCGTCGCCCAGTCCTCGACGTGGTGAGCGCAGACCAGCTGGCCATCCTGCACCGTGTGGATGTCGATGGTCATGATCGCAAAGCGTCGCCCGCTATGTGGCACGCCCATGAAGTCGCCGGCCGGCGTCCCGCTGGCTTCGCTGCGCACGATGATGCGGTGGCTCTCGCGATCGACCAGGACCTCCTGGATTTTCCACTCCAGATCCGGAATCAGGCGGCCAAAGCCGATCACCTGCTGGATGAATTCCTGCCGACTTTTGCTGGCTGCGCCGCTGCCGAACGAACGCCAGTCGGGGCTGGCCACGGCTGTGATCAGCGTCGCGACGTCCTTGCTCGCCGGGGTATTGAGCGCGTCATAAAAGGGGGCAATCAAGGCCTGGGCGGCTAGCTGGTTCATGTCGGGTCTCCTCGGTGTCTCGGTCTGTTTTTTTGGGGGGGGGGACAGCACCATCATGGGGGTGCAGCAAGTGGCCGACAATCGAGTGGAATGTGGGAACACTGTTCGATAGATTCGAACAATGATTGAGCACCTGCGAGCGCTGGCGGTGTTTGCCAAGACCGTCGAGCTGGGTTCGTTCCGGGCCGCGGCGCGGGCGCTGTCGCTGTCGCCTTCGGTGGTAAGCCACCACATCAGCAAGCTGGAAGAGCACCTGGCGCTGCCGCTGCTCTATCGCTCGACTCGGCGCTTGGCGCTGACCTCAGAAGGCAAGCGGCTGCAGGCGGCGGCGGCCGACATGCTGCAGGCGGCGGAGCGCGGCATCGATGCCCTTAGCCAAGACGGCAAGACACCGCGCGGTGAGCTTCGGCTGGCGGCGCCGGCGTTTCTGGCCACGACGTCGCTGTGTCGCGATCTCGCTGAGCTGGCGGCGGCTCATCCGCAGGTTCAGCTTCGCCTGAGCTTTTCCGATGCGCCGATTGATCTTTTGCGCGATGGCTTCGATCTGGCGCTGCGCATTGGGCGGGTCGCGCGCACCAACGACAGCACGCTGCGTCAGCGCAAGCTGTGCGAGATGCGGCGGCTCTTGGTGGCGTCGCCGCACTACCTGCGCCAGCATCGCTCGCCGCGGCTGCCCCGCGACCTGGCAGGGCTCGACTATCTGCAGCTCGCCTCGCGTCCCGCGGCGGTCACGCTGAGTCGAGTCGGGCGTCCAGCTTCAGCGAGCGTTACGGTGCCTTTTTCCAGCCGCATCAGCGTCGATAGCGCCGCCGCCCTGCACGGCCTTGCGCTGGCCGGTGCGGGCCTGGCCACGCTGCCCGAGATCCTGGTCCGAGCCGACCTTTCGCGCGGCAGCTTGGTCGAGCTCTTGCCGTCCTGGCAGGTCCAGAGCATGGGGGTCTATCTGCTGTGGCCCAAGACCACGCAGCGGCCGGGTCTGACGGCACTGTGCTCGGGCTTCCTGCGCCCACGGATTGCGGAGCTGTTCGCGGGGGCGAGCCACGGGCACGCGGCGTAGAAGGTGTCTTGCGGTCCGTCACCAACTCGACATCGCGCAGTCCACGAACAGAGCACAAAAGCGGCCCTGACAAGCCCGCCCGTCGACAAGGCTGCTTGTGCCTCCGCTGCTCCTCTTTCTCGTGACGCGGCTTGGCCTCAGCCACGAAGTCCGGCGATGACAAACTGGAGCAGATCCTCCAGCGCAGCGGCGCGTGCCTTGATGCTGAGCTCAGCGAGCGGCCCGCTATGCACCAGCGATGCGAAGCCATGCACTGCCGACCACACGTGAGTCTCAGCCCCCGCGCGATGCTTCTTTGATATCGCCTTCTCAGCGACGAGCTCGTCGAGGATACGTCCAAGTAGAGCCCCAGGCGTCAGACCGAGCAACGCACCTTCCGCTGCCAGGCAAGCACGACCTGCTGAGCCGAACATCAAACCGTAGAGGTGGGGACGTTCGAGGGCGAGGTCTACGTAAGCTCGCGCCGCGGCGTTGAAGCGTGCGACTGCACGCGACTTCCCGGCGCTCTTGCGTCGAACCGAGAGCATCGCGTCTTGCATGCTGGACGACAGGCGATCGAAGCCGCGCACGGCGATTGCCGTCAAGAGCGCCCCTTTGTCTTCGAAGTGACGGTACGCCGCGTTCGCGGACACACCGACCTCGCGCGCGACTTCTCGCAGACTGAAGGCTTCGGCACCGACCTGCTCGATCATACGCAGGCCAGCTTCGATCAGCGCGTTTCGCAGGTCGCCGTGGTGATAGGTCGCTTTCGAGGGAGACACCACGTGATCTTGACAGCGTGAACTTTAGCTGTAAAGTTCACGTCGTGAACATTGGCGAGTGCCGGACAGCGCACCGACGTGCCCACTCGCAGGGGGCTGGGCTCGCCGGACAGCGTCGTCGGGGCTTGATGGAATCACGGGGCGGCGGACTTCGTCGCGCACGTACATGGGGGACGAATGTCGAACACCATCCTCTTTGAACCGCTCGCGCTCCCTAACGGGACCACGTTGCCTAACCGCATCGGCAAGGCCGCGATGGAGGAGGACATGGCGGACCGAGGCCAAGTCCCAGGCTCCGCCTTGTGCGAACTCTACAGACGATGGGCGGCTGGCGGGGCGGGCTTGCTGATCTCGGGAAATGTGATGATCGACCGCCACGCGGTCACCGGCCCGGGAGCCGTTGTGTTGGAGCGCGACACGGCGTTGGAGCCCTTTGCGCGCTGGGCGGAAGCGGGCAAGCGTGGCGCTAACCAGTTCTGGCTCCAGATCAACCATCCGGGGCGGGCGCTGCAGGCCGACATGGGCGGGAGGGTGTGGGCTCCATCGGCCGTCCCGCTCAGCCTGGGTAAGCACTCGAAGCTGTTCGGGCGGCCGATGGCGATGACAGCCGAGAACATTGCGGAAGTCGTCGAGCGGTTTGCTGACACAGCCCGGCGTGCCGAACAGGCAGGCTTCGACGGAGTCGAGCTGCACGGAGCCCACGGCTACCTGCTATCGCAGTTCCTGTCACCGCTTTCGAATCACCGGCGAGACCGCTGGGGCGGTTCGCTAGAAAATCGGGCCCGGCTCCTACTCGATGTCGTTCGAGCCATCCGGGCTGTCGTGAAGCCACGGTTTGGGCTGGGGGTAAAGCTCAACTCTGCCGACTTTCAGCGCGGCGGCTTCGACACCGAGGACTCACAACAGGTCGTGCGTTGGCTCAATGAGCTGGCTGTCGACTTGATAGAAGTGTCAGGCGGCACCTATGAGAGTCAAGCCATGCAAGGCCGCCCCGCCGATCAGCGAACGATGGAAAGGGAGGCCTACTTTCTTGAGTTCGCACGCGACATCGCGAACGTGGCGACGTTCCCCGTGATGACCACAGGAGGCATTCGTCGTCCCGAGGTAGCGGCCAGAGTGTTGGCGGCCGCCGTCTCGGTCGTGGGGATGGCCACCGCACTCGCATTCGTGCCCGATCTCGTCGAGCGGTGGCGCCGTGGCGAGTCGCAAGCCGTTGCTCTCCGCACTGCGGCATGGCGCGACAAGAGCATGGTCTCGGCGGCAACTATCGCTCAGACCGCTCGCCAGCTGCATCGCATGGGTCGCGGCGAGGATCCACTCATCAATCCCTCGCCGCTATGGTCGCTGGTCAGCGACCGCGCTCGTCGCAAGCTCCTTCTTCGACGCTTCCGCCGCTGGACATCGGGGCGATGGGTAGGCAGGACGTCTGAGCGTAACTCGATGTTGACATCGTGAACTTTGCATGTAAAGTTCACACTGATCACATAGTAGTGCTTCCAGCTTCCGTTCCTTGGTGTCCGCAGTCAGAGGTTAGAGAAGGGAGATTGCATATGAACATCGCTGTCTTTGGCGCCACCGGGCTTACCGGTAGGCTGGTCGTAGAACGCGCGCTAGCGAAGGGGCATCGCGTCACGGCGCTGGTGAGGAACCCTGACATCGTCAGCCTGAAGCATGAACAGCTCACGATCATCGGGGGGAGTCCGACGTCCCCGGCCGACGTCGAGGCCTGCGTGCGCGGGGCCGACGTCGTGATTCACTGCCTCGGCGTGGGCGGCAAGGGAGACGGCAAGCGCACAACGCTCATCTCGGACTCGGTGAAGGCAGCGCTGACCGCCATGCAGAAGCACGGCGTCCCCCGCATCGTCTGCATGTCGAACGTCGGGACAGGCGGCAGCGGACTGTGGCTGGTGAACCGCGTCCTGGTTCCCCTATTTTTTCGTTGGTTGCAGCCTATCGTCGATGACAAGGAACGTATGGAGAGCGCGCTGCGGGCATCGCCCGTCGAATGGATCGCCGTGCGTCTCGTTGCGATCGCCGAGGGCCCTGCCAAGCCCGTTCGCACGACGGCAGACGGCAAGGGCCTGGGCTTCACGATCACCGCGTCCTCCATCGCGGAGTTCCTGCTTGCGCGCGCGACGGGGCCCGAGTTCCTTCGGCAAACGCCCTCGATCAGTAACTGAGCAAGGACCCCCATGACGTTCGAGATCCTCGCACTTATCACCGCCGCTGCTGATACGCTGCTCGGCTGCGGTTTCTTCTTCTGGGTACTGTGGGGTGAGCGATGAGCGCTCCGCGACTGACCTGGCAGTTCCGGATGATCGCGTTTGCGAGCCGGTTCGTGATGTCGCCTGCGGAGGACGCGGGGCCGGAAAGGGGCCGACGCGAGTTCTCGAACTCGACGCGAGGTCCGAAGCTCCTCGTCGGCGCGCGGCCGGCGCTCGCGGCGATCACCGATGAGCAGATCGCGGGCGTGGCTGTGCGCCGGTATCGGCCTGCCCATGCAAGCTCGGGGACCATCGCGTTCTTCCATGGCGGCGGGTGGATGATTGGCGACATCGATGACTATGACATCCTCGCGGGTACGCTCGCGGCCGAGACTGGGCACGAGGTGGTCTCGGTGGAGTACCGTCGCGCGCCAGAGCACCGCTACCCAGCAGCCCTCGATGACTGCGTCGCCGTGACCCAAGAACTCCTGAAGTCGGGGCGCGTCGCCGTCGTGGGTGACAGTGCGGGCGGGAACCTCGCGGCGGCGGTCGCACAGAGAACCCAGGTCACAGCCCAAGTGCTCTTCTACCCCGTCCTGGACTGCGCGAACGAGCGGCCTTCCTACGAGCGGTATGCACACGGCTACATGCTGACCGCGGCGACCATGCGCTACTTCCGGCGAGAGTACGTGCCCGAAGCGGAAAGACGACATGAGCCAGGGGCTTCGCCGCTCCTTTTGGCATCGCTTAAGGACTGTCCCCCCGCCTTCATATCCGTCGTGCAGTGCGATGTGTTGCACGACGAGGGCGTCGCCTACGCCGAGCGCCTCTCGGCGTCAGGAGTCGACGTGACGCTGGACGAGGTGCCTGGGGCCTTGCACGGATTCGTGTCGCTTCTCGGACTGCGAGAAGCCAAAGAGACGCTGAGGCGCGCGTCGAGGTGGCTGAGCACCAAGCTGGCTGATGCGGCTAGCGCGTGAGCGACGAACTAAACACCTTCTTAGGGCGTAGGTCGGCTGGGTGAAGGAGCGGGCGGGAAGGCTCTGAGGAAGGCTTTGTAGTCGTCGGTGACTTGGGCAGCGTTTCCGAGTGCGATGGTGCGGACGAGGCTGCGGAAGTCGGCGTGCTTGCCGAGGGTTTGGCGGGTGACTTCGGACTCGAACTCGACGAGGATGGGGCTGCCTTGGGGGCGGGCGTCGGCGTCGGCGCGGGCGTGGGCGTGGGCCAAGATGGCGGCCCATTGTTCGCTGAGCTTGCGCATTTTTTCGACGGTGGACAGGGCGGAAAGGTCCAGCGTGTCTTTCCAGGGGGAGCGCTCGCGGACGGAGTACGGGGCGCCCGACAGGGCCAGCACGCCGACGAAGTCATCGACCTGCAGGCCGAGGGAGCGGGTGGCTAGGACCACGCGCTGGGCGGGATTCTGGCTGCTTGCGGACTCGGTTGCGGCTCGCGCTTCGGGATCCAGGTTGCGATAGGCCGAGGGCGCGCCCTGGCCCTTGATGTCGAGGATGATGTCGTCGTCGGGACTCGACGTCGGGCCCTCAATGAGCACGTAGTAGCGTGGCGTGCCCAGCGAGCCCAGGCCGGCATGCAGGCGCTGCGCCACGCTTTTCACGGCAAAGTAGCTGGGGCTGTAGCGCAGGCTGCCGCGCAGGGTCTGGCCGTATCCCGGCAGGGCCGCGCTGATCGCCGATGCCAGCGGGGCGGGGACGGCCTGCAGATCGGCGCTGACCTGCGGGCTGAGCACCCGGCTCCCGGCAGGGCCCGTTGGTGCAAGCTGCGTGTAGGTATCGAGCAGTCGCTTTCGACTGCGCTTCTTTCCCACGTGGGCCAAGAACTCATCGAGCTTGCCGTAGCTGTTCTCGGCGGTGACGACGGTCTGTAGCTCGCGATCGTTGCCGACGCAGGCGGCCAGGGTATCGAGATAGCGCTGACTGAAGGCGTCCAGCACCGTCGCTTCATCGGTGGACGAAAAGCCTCCGTTTTGCCGCATCGTCAGGACCAGTGCCGTCGCCAGTCGCCAGACATCAAGCTGATAGTCGGCCAGCACGGCCTCGTCGAAGTCGTTGAGGTCATAGACGATGCGGCCGCGGGCATCGGCAAACGCCCCAAAGTTCTGCGTGTGCGCATCGCCGACCAGCCAGGTGCGCGTCGCCCCCGTGCCGCCAAACACGCGAAGCTGCGGCGAGGTGCCGAAGTCCAGCCAGAACAGCGTGGCACTGCCGCGGAAAAACGCGAAGGGGCCCTCGGCCATCGCCGCGTATTTCTCCGCTCGCTGGGCCGGTGCGAGCCCGGCATCGGCCGTCGCTAGCTTCTGGGTCAACCAGGCGGCGCGATCGGTCGCCAAGGCCGGCCGGCACGCCGGTCCCAAGAGCAACAGCAGGCCCATAAGGATCCAGGTGGGGAGGTGGCGCGACATCGACATGCTCTGCGCTCTAGGATTCCACAGACGGCGCCGCGCCGGTGAAGAAATCCCGACGGTGGCAGGGCCCGGGAACCTTGCCACCTATGGCTTCGTCTACCTCCCTGCGGTCGCTGCCGCGCCGGGTCGAGCTGGACCTCGCGCGTGCCGGATCGAACAACGCAGGGGGAGGGTGAAAATGTCTTTCGGGCTTGGGAGAGTGGGGGGCGGGGTGTGGGACTCAGCATGGCGGGCGATGTCGGGTCTATTTTTCCTTGGCATGGCGGCGTGCCAGGGTAGCGAGGCGATGCCTTCTGGGGGCGCCGGGTCGGTGCGCGTGGTGGTGAACGAGATCTACGCCAGCGGCAGCGATCCGCTGGGCGATCCCGACTGGATCGAGCTCAAGAACCTGGCCGATCAGCCCGCCGATCTTTCGGGGTGCCGTCTGCGCGACGACAAGACCCCGTTCACCCTGCCGACGGGAACCACCGTCGCGGCGCGCGGTTACCTTATGGTCTACGCCGATGACGCGCCGGACGGGGGGGCCAGCGATCGCCTGCACGCGCCGTTCAAGCTCGGTGGCAGCGATGAGGTCAGCCTGCTCGCGCCTGACGGCACGGTGCTCGATAGCCTGGCCTGGTCTTCGACGATGTCGAGCGCGGGGCGGACCTGGGGCCGACTGCCGGATGGGACGGGACAGTATCTGTCCCTGACGCCAACTCCGGCGGCTCGCAACCTGTAGGCCCACTTGCAAGACCAAAAAGGAATCTGGTGACCGTCATGCTGCGATCATTCCCAAGTCGAAATTCCCATGTCGTCTTGTCGCTCGTTCTGGTCCTTTCGTCGATCTTTGCCGAGGCCTGCGCCGGTCCCGACGATCAGACGCAGCCGGGGGACTGTCAGATTGGGGGCGCGACTCCGGACTCAGTGTCCAGCTTTACCTGCCGCGCTGACTTCGATGCCCTGGCTTCCGAGCCGCTGGATTCCAGCCTGCCGGGGGCGCAGTCGGTCAAGGTGGTGATGGATCTGGCCGACGGGAACGCGCTGTATTTCCAGAACAGCAAGAAGTACAAGATTCACTACGAGTTCGCTTCGACCCACCTCTCGGGCCAGGGGCGGCCACTGATTCCCAGTCTGTCTGAATTCAACCAGACAGAATACTTTTCCCCCAGCCGTCGCTTCGTGCTGGGAGCCGTGACCTACTACAGCGGACCCGGCGTATTTGCGCTGGAGCTTGCGCCCTACGACACGGCCAGCGCTGATCAGATGCAGACGCTGTACACCCGGGTGCGCAAGGCCAGCTATTTTGGCCCTCAGCTGGTCTTCCACCCGACCTCGGACACCGTCGCTGCCGAGGCATCGCGGCTGCCGGCCAGCATTCCGCAAAAGAGCACCGATGAGCTCTACGCGGCCATCGACTATCAGCCGCTCAACTTAGGAACCGCGGTCGGACGCCTGAACTTCCTAAGCGCTGCCGAGCTTGCAAGTACCTATGTCTCTTATCGCGATATCGTGGTGCTCGATCACGTGCCCAATGATATCTCGGTGGTGCAGGGCATTATCACACAGGAGTTTCAGACTCCGCTTTCGCACGTGAATGTGCTCTCGCAGAATCGGCACAACCCCAACATGGGACTGCGCAACGCCACGACACGGAGCGAGCTGTTGGCGCTCAATGGCAAGTGGGTGCGCTTGGTGGTTGGGGCGCAGGCCTACAGCATTACCGAGGTCAGCGCTGCCGAGGCCGAGACGTGGTGGACCAGTCACAAGCCCAGCCCGGTGACGCTACCGCCAGCCAACCTCGCAGTCTCGGCGCTCACCGATATCGAGCGCGTCACGGTCGAAGGAACCGTCTCGCTGCGCGACGCCATCAAGGCCGCGGTCTTAGCGTTTGGTGGCAAGGCTGCGCACTACTCCGTCATGGTGAATACGCCGGGGATTCCGATCCGCCGCGCCTTTGCCATTCCCGCCTACTACTACGATCTGTTCATGCGCCAGAACGGCTTTTACACTCAGCTAGATGCGCTGGCCGCCGATCCCAGCTTCCGCGACAATCCGGTGCTGCGCGACAGTCGGCTGCTGGCGCTGCGGGCGGCCATGGGGGGGGCGCCGCTCGATGCGGGATTCCTAAGTCTGCTCAAGGCCAAGATCGATGCCGAGTATCCCGGTCGCAGCCTGCGCTTTCGCAGCAGCACCAACAGCGAAGACCTGGAAGGCTTCCCCTGCGCTGGCTGCTACGAGTCGCACACCGGCAAGGCCGGCGACTGGCAGGACATGCAGGATGCGATTCGCGACACCTGGGCCAGCGCCTTCCTATTTCGTACCTACGAAGAGCGCAGCTACTACAGCATCGAGCACAAGAGCGTGGTCATGGCCCTGCTCGTCACCGAGAACTTTCCGACGGAAGAAGCCAACGGTGTGGCGCTGACCAACAACCCCTACGATAGCTCGGGTCTGCAGCCGGGTTTCTACATCAACGTGCAAGCCGGTGGCGATGCCGAGGTCGTGCATCCTCCGCCCGGGGTGACCAGCGATCAGTACGTCTATCAGTTCGATCAGCCCAGCCAGCCGATCGTATGGGTGTCGCACAACAACCTGCTGGAAGAGGGACAGAGCGTCCTTTCGCGGGCCCAGAACTACGAGCTGGGGAGTGCGCTGTCGCGGATTCACGAGCGCTTTGCTCCGGCGTATGGACCGGCGGCCGGCAACCGCGGCTGGTACGCCATGGATGTCGAGTTCAAGTTCGATGGCGATAGCGCGGCCACGGCCAAGCTGTACGTGAAGCAGGCCCGATCGAACCCTGGACGCGGCAGCAGCAGCAACTAGTCCCGCAGATTCCTGGAGGTGTCCTATGTTGAATAAGAGCGTTCGATTTACTGCCCTGATCGCGTCATTCCTATTTGTAGGCATGGGTTGCGGCGGCGGAACCTCTGGCAACCTGTCGATGGGCGATGCCAGCATCCTCGCCGGGACCTTCCAGGTCACCTTAGTGGCTCCCGATGCCACAAGCGGTGCGGCGGGCTATACCTCGCTGGTTGGCAAGGTCAACGACGGCGCCACGCCGGCCAGCCTGCAGTGGACGGTGTCCTCGACGGTGGGCGACTGTCAGCTGCTCAAGCCCAAGGTGCCGTTCTGCAACACCCCCTGCGGCAGCAGCGCCGTCTGTGTCGCCGACAATACCTGCCAGCCCTATCCCAAGGCGGTGTCGGTGGGCAGCGTGCGGGCCAGCGGCTTTTCCGCTGGCGACTTCGATCTGCAGCAGGTCGCGGGGTCCTATCAGCCGGTGGCCGGTACCTCGCTGCCCTTCCCGGCGTTTAGCGAGGGCGCCGAGCTAAAGCTCACGACCAGCGGCGGCGCCTATGCGGCGATGAACCTGACGGCGGCCGGCATCGCTCCGCTCGCCCTGACCAGTGGCACGCTGCAGATCGCGCCGAATCAGGGGGCGCGCCTGACCTGGACACCGGCCAAGTCGGCGGCGGCCTCGAAGATCCACGTCAAGCTCGACATCAGTCACCACGGCGGCACCAAGGGCATGATCAGCTGCGATACCGCCGACAGTGGGAGTCTGGACTTGTCCGCCGCGCAGATCACCGAGCTGGTGAACTTGGGAACCGCCGGCTATCCCACCATCGTGGTCAGCCGCAACACCAACCCCGGCACCGCCGTCATCGCCGCCGGCCGGGTCGAGCTGGCCGTAACGTCCACCGTTGAGCAGGCCGTAACCGTACCCGGCGTGACCTCGTGCACCAGCAATACCGACTGCACGGGCGGCAAGACCTGCCAGACCGATTTGACCTGCAAGTAAGCCTAGAAATAGGAATAAAAAAGGAGTGTTCTCATGTCTCATTTAGGAATCCGGAGTTTCGCATTTATGGCCCTCTTAGGAATCTCGGCCTGTCAGAGCAGCGAGACCGGGAGCGGCCCGGGGCCGGACCCCGGGGGGGGCGATGGCGGCACCGATCTGGCGGTCGCCGTCGACCCGACGTCCAAGTTCAGCTTCTTCGTCACCAGCCTCAAGGCACTGCAGGATCTGTCCGGCAACCCGAGCGGCTTCGGCGGCGACCTGCGCTATGGCGAGACCGGCGCCAACGCCGGCCTGCGCGGCGCTGACAAGATCTGCGCCACCATCGCCGAGCGCAGCCAGCCCGGCGCCGGACAGAAGACCTGGCGCGCCTTCCTAAGCGCCACCAATGACGGCACCGGCAACCCCGTGCACGCCATCGATCGCGTCGGTCCCGGACCTTGGTACGACCGCCTCGGCCGCCTGTTCGCCAAGACCAAGACCGACCTCGTCGCCACCCGCCCGGTCGGCGCCGATCCCGCCATCCAGAACGACTTCCCCAACGAGGACGGCGTCCCCAACCACCAGCCCGACCCCAACCAGCCGCAGGTCGACAACCACGACATGCTGACCGGCACCAATTCCACAGGTCAGCTCTACGGCGCCGGCTTCACCTGCCTCGACTGGACCGGCGGCACCGGCAACAAAGCCACCGAAGGCCAGCCCCGCGTCGGCCACTCCTGGCCCCGCCTCGGCGGCGGCGGCATGGGCGGTACCAGCGGCGCCCACTGGATGAACTCCCTCACCGAGTCGGGCTGCGCCCCCGGCGTCAACCTCATCGAAATGGGCGGCCCCATGGCCTCCTCGAACACCGTCGGCTCGGGCGGCGGGTATGGTGGGTTTTATTGCTTTGCGATCCTGAACTAAGCCGGCCCACGCGGCTGACTACATCACCACGGCCTCTGGAATCACCCCACCCATTAGGCGTGATAGTTCAGCGACGTAATCGTCATTGAAGCTAATGACTGATAGTATTGCAGCATAGCGTGGCTGGGGTCGTTGAATATCAGACGTATCACAAACTATATCACAGACAGCTTGGCCTTTGAAGAAGAATCGAATTACGCCGACATATCGCGGAAAGTTCAGGCGAAAAGCAACCTTCTGTGCTCGGGTGGGCGATTTCATTCCGATTTTCAAGATCTCCTTAATGTAGTCGCCAGACATAGAAAATTTTGTTTCAATATATAGTTCAAATTCGGCTTCTTCCCCTAATAACATGCGCATCATGGCCCTAAGTTCACCTGCAATCGATATCAGCTCGGCTGCAGATAACCGCAGCTTTGGATTGAGGGGAACAATCGCGGCATAGACACCCATCGGATTATTTGGGTACTGATAGTGATCGCCATAATAGGGTTCATGCTGGA
>CALFYE010000321.1 GCA_937952145.1 uncultured Myxococcales bacterium | reverse complement strand
ATCTTAATCCCTGTGGTAGAAGGGCTTCTGCTGCGTTGGCGGGGCCATAACTCGTCCTCAGCGGAGGCACCACCGATGGCGGGGGCTGCTCAGTACGTGCGGGAGACGCCCAAACGCAACCCACTGCTGACGCGACCGTTATTTGCTGAGTCATGGGCGGAATCATGTTCATTCATTCTCGAACGTCACTTCTATCGAAAAACACAAACTGGGCGAGCATACGATAACTTCAATAGACATAATGCTCTTCATATGTTAGAGGATGTTCCAGTTTACAGTCCAGATAACCTGATGCGCGTCTATCTATTGTTAGACACCCTCGCTCGTTTGTATCTCTCTGAGCACTGGATACCTGACCCTATTATGGAACTTCGACCAGAAGAAGAACAAACCCACGCGGAAGCATATCTACGCGCGGTTACCGAGCAGCTAACCGACGCCGGAAATCGGCCAGAGGAAATTCTTTGGACTCACGAACGCTCCAATCCAAGAGGCCTAGCGGAAAGCAAAATTAAATAGCTATTCACCGTTGATTGAATTGAGGTTTTTCATAAACCTGCTCATCTGTCTCCGACGCGCCTTTGGTTAGACCTGAGACTATCATGTGCCTTGCGCCACGTTACCCTACGACGTATAGAATCCGCCATGTCTGCCATCGAAACTGATGCTTCTGTCTTCGTCGCGATTCGTCGGGTTGATCCCCGTGGCGTCGAGTGCTGGTCCAGTCGAGAGTTTGCCGAGGCGCTAGGCTACAGCGACCTGCGGAACTTTCAGGCGGTCCTCGACAAAGCCAAGCTGGCGTGCATGAACAGCGGCCAGCCCGTCGAGGATCATTTCGTTGATATCACCGAAATGATCCAGGTCGGCAAGGGAGCGCAGCGCGCCGTCAAGACGACGCTGCTCTCTCGTTATGCCTGCTATTTGGCGATCCAGAACGCCGACCCTGGCAAGACACGCGTTGCGCTAGGACAGACTTACTTCGCGATTCAGACTCGTCGGCAGGAACTGAGCGACGAGGTTGTCGAGGAACAGCGGCGCCTGCGGCTGCGTGAAGAGATGCGGACTCACAATGTCCAGCTTGCAGATGCTGCCCGCAGCGCTGGGGTGATTGAGCCGCGCGACTACGCCATCTTTCAGAACCACGGCTATCAGGGGCTATATGGCGGGCTGACCGCGGGCGATATTCACCAGCGGAAGGGTCTCAAGCCCAGCGAACAGATCCTAGATCACATGGGCAGCGCTGAGTTGGCCGCCAACCTGTTCCGCGCGACCCAAGCGGAAGAAAAGTTGCGGCGTGAGGGCATCGTTGGCAAAGCCAACGCCAACCGCACCCACCGCGAGGTCGGCGCTAAGGTCCGCCAGACCATCAAAGAACTCGGCGGCACCATGCCCGAGGACTTGCCGACCGCAGAGAGCATCAAGAAGTTGGAGGCCCGTCGCAAAAAAGAGCTGGGCTCTGGCTGATCCGTGCGCGCAACGAGGATGTGCAGAGCGATTCAGCCACTGTGCATCGACGCATCCCCGATTGTCGCGACACTGTTGCGAAAAATCGTTGCGGCAGAGGCAGTCCCGCACATCCGCAGAGCAGGTCGCCTCTCTGCGCGATGCCAGCCTTGCACTGACGTACGACTGCCGCGGTACATCTGAGCGTGCCTGCGTTGCGCACCTTCATACTCGCGCATGATGAGCGCATGGCGGCCTGTCATGCAGCTCCTAAACCCAACACCCCGCCGCTCCCCCTTGCAACACCGCCTCGTCGCTGTCAACTGAGTGCTTGACAGGTTGCCTTCTGTCTCCGCGGTCAGGTAGTCGACCAGCTCTTCAGTCCAGCCGTCCCCGCCCAGCATCGACTGACACAGCTCGCGGATGCTGCCCTTGGTCAGTCGCGTCAGCTTGAGCGTGCTCGCCGCGGGGAGCTGCTTCGGCGTCGCTGGGCTCTCATCATCGCGATAGCTCGCCACGATCAGCAGGGGACGAGTGTGGCACTGCGCGGTCAAGTGCTGCAGCAAGGACAGGCTCTCAACATCGATCCAGTGGATATCTTCAAGCAGCAGTAGGAGCGGCTGCTCATGGCGCAGGATCAGCCCCTCTATTACCTGCAAGCTGCGCAGCTGGGCCGCCTGCGGGCTCAGCTCCGGCGCGTCGGGAATCGCCTGTCCCAGCAGGCCCTCTAGATCGGGCACCAGCGCTTTGAGCACGCTCTGCTCAAACGCCGAAAGTGGCATCGCCAGGCACAGCGGACGCAGGACCTCGTGGAAGGCGCCATAGGGCTCGCCGCCGTCGCTCTTGGCCTGACCGCGCAGGCTGCGCACGCGCTGCACCATGGCGTATACCCGCAGCTCTTCCATCAGCCGCGACTTGCCGACGCCGCTCTCTCCGGCCAAGAGGATCGTGGCCCCGCTGCCGCTGCCGGCCTGCCAAAGTGCCTGCTGCAGCGTGGCCAGCGGCTGCTCGCGTCCGACGAAGCGCGCCGCCTGCAAGGTGCTCTCGCGCAGGGCGATGCTCTCGGGGCTGGGCGGCAGGCGTAGTGCTTGCTGTAGCGCTTGCAGCGTGTGGTCGGCAGACAAGCGAACCAAGGCCGACTTGCTCAGCAGTCGCTTCAGAAGGGACTGCAGCCCAGGCTGCGCGGCAAGCGGCGAGAGGTCGGCGTCACGCGTCATCAGCGCCGTGACCAGATCGCCTTCATCGCCGTGATCAAAGGGATGGCGATGACAAAGCAGCTCATAGGCGATGACACCAAACGCGAAGAGATCACTGGCCGGCGAGGGTTTCGCCCCGGAAAAGGCCTCCGGTGCCATGTAGGCCAAGGTTCCGCTGAGCTCCCCGGAATTCTTGGAGCTGTTGGTCCGTGATAGCGACAGCCCAAAGTCCAGCAGCTTGACCTGCGGCCCCGTCGCACCCTCGACCACGAGCACGTTGCTGGGCTTGAGATCGCGGTGGACGATTCCATGGCGATGCAGATACGACAGCGCTTGCAGAAGCTGCACCAGCAGGGTGCCGATGTCGGCTGGGCTGCGATCGCGGCAGGCTCGGCTTAGGGTCTGGGCCCCGACGAGAAGCTCCATGGTGAAGTAGGGCTTGTCATCTGGGCCAAAGCCATAGTCGAGCACGCTGATGATGTGGGGATGGCGAATCGACGCCAGGGTGCGGAATTCGCGCGCCAAGGCTAGGCGAGCCCACTGCGCGCTCTGTGTGTTGGTGGTGTGCTGGGAGGGGACGAAGACGCGGCCTGACTGCGGTGGCGGCATCCCCGGCCGAGCGAGCTGGGTCTCGGCGGCGCTGCTCTCGACCTTGGGCAGGCTCCGCCGCGGGGCCGGCTGCGCCCAAGAGAGCGCATTCCGGCTAAAGGCCATGGTCTCAGCGGGGGCCGGCTGCGGGTCGGTGGTCGGTCGCCCCAGCGCGTCGGCCGAGAGGAGCACTAGCTTCAAGGCGACGCGTTGCCCGGTGAGGCGATCGGTGGCTTCGTAGACCGAGCCCATTCCACCCTCGCCCAGCAGGCGCTCGATGCGATAGCGATCCCCTGCGAGGGTTGAACTGGGCGCCTGCAGCGTCATTGGGCCTGTCGTCCTGCCGCTGCCAGATCACAGGCCGCGGCGCCTTAGTGTAGCGCCGAAACCGCGGGGCTGGAGTGGGGGAGATCGCTAGACGCCAAACGCCCCACACCGAGGGGCTGGTGTCATCCGCAGGCCACCGCAGCCGTGGGGCTGCGACGGGGCTAGGGGGCTTCGTTACGGACTGGTTCGAAGTCGTGATCGTCGGGCATGGGGCACGACTTAGCACAGCTAGGCAGAAAATTTGAGCTTTGTCTGGCGGCTCCGCACCATAGGCCTGTGGCCACTGCAAGGGCTGGCGATCGCGCCGGCGCGACGAAAAAACCGACCTCGGGGGCGCCACGCGCCAGTGCTCGTCAGAGCGCAGCCAGAGACGATCTTGTGAGCCTGCCGGGAGCGCTGCTCTGGCTGGTGCGTGTCGTCGCTGCGCTGGGTCTGGCGGTGGCGCTGGGCTACCTGCCGTACAAGCTGTATCTGCGCTCGGGCTTGGTGCAGTACGTTTCGCTGCGCGGCGAGCTATCGGCGCTGTCAGCCCGCAACGATCAGCTGCGCGAGAGCATCTCTGAGCTGCGTCATCAGCTAGAGCGCATGAAAGAAGATCCCGCCGCCATCGAGCGGGTGGCGCGCGACGAGCTGGGCATGGTGCGCAGCGGCGAAGTGGTCTTCAAGGTGGAGTAGTCAGGCCCATGTCGATGTCGCAGGCTCCGGTCGCAGAGCGCACGCCGATGGCGCGGTTTTCGGCACTGCTGCGTCATTCATGGCGTCAATGGGTCGGCAGCCTAGCCATCACTGCAACGTTATGGCTGCTGGCGCGCGGGGCCTTCTCGCCGAGCGTGCTTTTCGTTTCGCAGCTCGTCGATCGGGCGCTGACCGCCACCGATCTGGGGGATCGCTCGACAGCGATCGCGATTGTCGGCGGCGGCGAGGTCAGCGTCTGGGCGTACGCGCAGTCGGCCCTGGCTGCGCTCTGCCTGATCTTGCTTTCGATCAAGCTGGGCGAGCGGCTGCGACCCCAGACCGCGCCGAGCGTGGCCTGGCGGCGCCTGCTCATCGAGCTAGAAGGCGGCGGGGCCATCCTCTGCCTGACCTATGCCCTGCTACAGGCGGTGGGGGGCAGTCGCTGTCCGGTACATCCGCTGGTCTACGCCGTCTGCGCCTTTCTCGTCAGCTATCAGCGGCAAGCGGTGGCGCTGAGCCTGTCTGGGCTGGCACTGGTCTGCGAGCTCCTCCTGCTGTACAGCGAAGGCTGCGCCGAGCCCGATCAGTATCTGGTGCATGGGCTCTTGATCGTGCTGTTTGCCGGACTGCAGTTTGTTCTGTTTCGCGGCGAGCTATGGCGCCAGCGCGGTGATCATCGCAAGCGGGTGGCGGCGGCGATCGCCTCCATGGAACAGCAGGCGCGCGACTTCCGGCTGCTGCTCAGCGAGGAGGCCGGGCGTCGCGATGGCGTGCCGAGCGGACTCGGCGGCGGCGGACCGGCGAGTAGCTCAGCCGGTCACAAGATCGCGACCGGCGCGCCGCGTGATCGCGAAAAAGAAGAAGAGCTCTTGGCCCGCAGCGCCGTCGTCGAGCTGAAGGAAAACCTGCAGGCCGTGGTCGAGCTTCTGCGCAACGCGCTGTCGCTGCATACCTGCGCGCTGTTCGTGCTGCCGGAAGGCGGCGACAGCCTGAAGTGCATGGCGCTATCCAGCCATAGCCGTCACGCCACCGACGCGGCGCTGGCCATCGATGCCGGCGTGCTGGGCACGGTGGTGAAGAGCCTGCGACCGCTTAAGCTGAGCCAGCCCAAGCTCAGTCAGCTGCCCTACTACACGGGGGGCGAGTCGGCCGGGCCGGCCATCGGTGCGTTCTTGGGTGTGCCGATGCTCGACGACGAAGGGCGACTGTGCGGGGTGCTGTGCGCCGATCGTCCGGTGGCCCGCGGCGAAAAGAGCGACGTCAGCTTCGCCGCTGCCGATGAGGCGCTGCTGGTCGATGCCGCCATGCTGGTGCTGCGCAGCCTGCAGTGCGAGCGACTGTTCATCGCCGTTGAACGCAGCAAGTACGAACACGAACGGCTGTATCGCGCCTCGACCCGGCTGTCGCGTGCGCTGACGCTGGATGAAGTGCAGAAGACCGCCTTCGCTGCGCTGTCTGAGGTCTGCGAGTTCGACTTTGCGGCGCTGACTGCCTACGACGCGACGCAGCACCTGCACCGCGTGGTCGCCACGGTGGGCGATGTCGCGCTGAGCGCGATGCTGCAGGACCACCGCTTCCCCGATAACGCCGGCTTGGTGGCGATGGCGGTGAAGAACCATCTCTGCCTGCCGAAGTCGGGTGAGCAGCGTGATCTGTACACGCCGATCTTCGACACCGATGTGCGCCTGCGCGGTTATCCCTCGCTGATCGTCGTGCCGCTGGTCTATGGCAGCGCGGCGATGGGATCGCTGGTCATCGCTAGCCGGCGGCCGCGCGTGTTTTCGCCCAGCAAGATCGACATGCTGGGCGTTCTCGCCAACCAGATCGCGGTGTCGCTGGAAAACGCGCGCATGTACCAGACGATGGAGTCGATGGCTACCACCGACGCGCTCACCGGCCTGAAGAATCGCCGCGTGTTTCAAGAGCGCCTGGGCGAGCTTTTGCGTCGCGCCGATCGGCATGGCGGGCCGGTGACGCTGCTCCTGTGCGACATCGATCACTTCAAGAAGATCAACGACACCTATGGCCACCTGATCGGCGATCAGGTGCTGCGACGCGTGGCGCAGGTGGTGCAGGCGCAGGTGCGCACCATCGATTTAGCGGCGCGCTATGGCGGCGAAGAGTTTGTCGTGGTGCTCGACTCGACGGATCAGGCCGGCGGCCGCCTGCTCGCCGAGCGCATTCGGCAAGAGGTGCAGAAGCTTGTCTTGCAGAGCGATAAGGGTGCGTTTAGCTGCACGCTGTCGCTGGGCGTCGCGACCTTCCCCGATGACGTACCGAGCGCTGCTGCCGAGCCGCGGCTGATTATTGAGAGCGCGGATCAGGCGCTCTACGCCGCCAAGAGGAACGGCCGCAACCAGTCGGTCACGGCTCGCGAAGCGGGCGCGCTGAGCCGGGGGCCTAGCTCGGCCGCCACTGCCGCCTAGCTCGCCCCGCACCTATCGGGAGGCCGTTCGGCTTAGCCGCCGCGCAATCGCCTGCGGGCGGGGGTTTGCTGGCGATTTTTTCCTGGGCCGTGTGCTACCCTTTCGGGTAATCGCCATGAAGATCGCAACGGGTCATAAGGTTCGCATTGAGTTTGAGCTCCGGGTCAAAGGCGGCGACAAGATCGAGCACTCCACCGTCGAGTACATCCAGGGGGAGGGCAAGATCCTGCCGGCCATCGAGAAGCGCCTGGAGGGCCTAGTCATCGGCCAAGAGAAGACCGGCGACATCCCAGCCAGCGAAGCGATCACCGAAGCTTCGCTGCCCACCAAAGAGATCCCGCGCAGCGAGTTTCCCAAGGAGGCCAAGCTCGCGGTCGATCAGATCTTCGGTGCCAAGGGCCCGGATGGCAGCCCGATCTCGTTTAAGGTCGTGAAGGCTGACAAAGACAAGATCACCGTGCGCTTCCTGCACCCGCTGCTGGGCAAAGACCTGAGCTTCAAGGTCACGGTGCTGATGATCGAAGATCCCAAGGCCAAGAAGCGCGCCGTTGCCGTGCCGCCCCCGCCGGCTGCCGCGCTGGGCATTGAAGACGTGATCGACGACGTCAAAGAAGTGTAGGCCAGCCGCTGGCTACAGCGTGGGCGTAGGCCGGGCCAAAAGCGACAGGTCAAAAGGCAGGCTGCGCTGACGATAGCCGGTGGCGTTGTAAAGCGCGTTGGCCAGCGCGGCACTTGCTCCGCACTGAGCGAGCGCGGCCAGCGCGGCGGTTTCTTGGGCTGGGTTGGTCGGTCCGGTCGTGTTGCCGCTTTTCTCCGTCGGGGGCGAATCGTCGGGCAGGAATTCGACGTCCAGGAACTCGACGTCGATGATCTCGGCGCGAAGCCCAGGCATCGCCGGCAGAGGAGAGGCGAGGGGCGCTCCGCTCGCCGGATCGTAGGCCGGAGCCGGCGCAAAGCCTCGCTCCCAGGCCGCAGCGAGGGCCTGCCGGACCCCTGTCCGCAGCCCCTCACGCTCGGCGGCACTGGCACCGGCTGATCCCGGCGAGGCGCCTCTGGGCAGGGCCAGTACCACCAGATGGCGCAGGACTTCAAAGCTTGGCTGACCGTCGGGAACGCGCAGGCGTACGAAGTGTGCGACGTAGCCCATCGGCGCTCGGGCGGCTGGATTCGCTGGCGGGTACGGCAGGTGGCCCAGGGCCAGCCCATGACCGATGCGGTAGGCGCCCTCGCGACGGCTTCCTGGGGCAGGCTGTGAGGTCCCGTCTGGCCAGGGCAAGCGCGCGGCGCCCAGGCTCAGGCAGCGGGCGGCCAGGCTGGCACCCCGTCCGGTGGAATCGGTGGGCAGGTTGACTCGGCGTAGCTGACCCGGATCCAGCCCCAAGAGCGTCGCTAGCTCGTCGAGAGCGCTCTCGATAGCAAACGAGCCCGCGATGTAGCCATGGGCCGGATCGGCAAGGAGCGGACCGATGTGTAGCGGCGCGATATGCAGCGGCGCAGCACGCTGGCCGGCGGAATAAAGCTCACTCGCCGGGGCGCACGGCAGCAGGCTGTCTTGACCCTGCGGGCAGGTGTGCAGCACGCGCACGACAAGCGCTCGCAAGCGACCATCGCGCTCCGCTCCCAACGACAGGGTTTGGATGATCTCGGGAGTCCCCCCGGCCAGCACCTGGGTCTGTTCTGGCGTTAGCAAAAGTTCAACCGGGCGGCGGAGCTTGCTGCTTGCTGACCAGGCCAGCTTGGCCGGGATGTCAAAGCGCGCGGGCTCAGCGGCCGGTGAGCTGACCTGGAGGGTGAACCAGTCGGGGGGAAGCTTGCTCCAGGCGGCGAGGCTCTGACGCAGGCCGGGCTCGTAGGGATGCGATAGGCGAAGGTGCGGCAGCGGCAGGTGCGCACCAGCGAACACCGACAGCGGAGCGCTGAGGGCGGGCAGCCGGGCCACGCTGTGATAGGTCAGCCGCAGGTGATACGGCGAGCCGGAAAGCGCGCTCTCAGCGGCCTGAGTTGCGGCCTCGGTCGTCGCGTCGGTTCCCGGCGTGCGGGTCGCCGGCAGAGCGGCGGCTAGCTGCAGGATGGGCGGTGTCCGGCTCGGCGCAAGCTCTGCCGCAAGCTCGTCGGCGAGGACCTGGGCGACGGTCAGCGCGGTGTGGCGCTCTTTCGCAAGGACGATGCCGAGCGGCTGCCCCCAAAACATCAGGCGGGTCCCGGCCGGGACGGGTGAGTGAAGCTGCGCGCCCAGGCTGCGCGCCCGATCCTGCAGCCGGCTGAGGGGCGCGGGCTCGGACAGCATGCCGGTGGCGCAGGGACTGAAGAACAGGGCGCCCGCCACCGCCAGGTCTTCACCCGCCACCCGTGACGCCTCTGCTGAGCGCTCAGGCGGCAGGGTCCAGGCGGCGGCGGCGGCTCCGCCTGCGATGATGAACTGCCGTCGCGTATATGTGCGCTCTGCCATCTCCACCCTCACCCTCGCACAAGCGGCCCACTATAGCCGATGGCGGCGAAGCTCCGTTCGTCCTGATAGTGGGCCAGGCAGCATAGCGACTTCAGCGCCGCGAACGCTTGGCGTAGAAGGGGAAAGCGGCTGGTCTCCAGATGGCGCAGCACGGCGTCCTGTTCTGCGTCGGGAAGTCGCGTGAAGCGAGCGGCAAAGCCGAACAGCGGCGCGTACTCGACCAGGGCCAGCAGCGCCTGTAGATCGTCGCGCAGTGGCTTTGCCAGGGCGGCGACGTAGCGATCGATGAACTGGCACTGCGCCACGGCCCCATCCTGGCTGGGTGGTGGCTCCGCTCCATCGAGAATGCGCAGCGCCACGGCCTGCAGAACGGCCTGCTGGCGCGGCGAAAAAAAGACACCAGGCAGAAGACCTGCGGGACGGTTAGCCGTCAGCCGAGCCGGATCGAGTCGCGGGCCGCGCCGCAGCCAGCCCCAGCCGAGCGCAGCCAACGCCACACCCACCGAAAAGCCCAGGAAGCGACGCCGCCGCAGCCAGCCCGACTGCTGGCCCGACGCCTGGCCCGAGCCCCGGCCCGAACCCTGGCCCGATTGTTCGCCCGACTCGCTCTGCACGGAAGACGCGGGCTGAGGCGTCGGTGGCATTCCGCGCGGGTTCGTCGCTGGGCTGGGCTCTAGCATCGGCAGAAACATCGGCGATTCCGACGACCGGGTCAAGCCAGGCCACCACAGGGTGCCCGGCGCAGCTCGGCCTAGTTCGGCCGCGGTTTTGCCCCGCTGGACTCGCCCCCGCGTGATACCATCGGCCTGCTCAGAGGAGTCTCTTGGTCAAGCTACCCGTACTCCAGGCCAAGGTTGCAGCCGAAGCCTCACAGGCTCGCCCCGCCCAAAGCGCCCCCGAAGGCTCGCTAGAGTCCTTGGTGCGTCGCGTCTTTGTGGGCATCTACCTGTTTGTCGTCGTCCTTGGCCTATTCGACGGGCCGTTGGCCCGCTATCTGTATTCGCATCACTTCGTCGACGATCCGGTGGGCAGCCGTTACCTGCGCGCCACCCGCATCTTCTGGACGATGGGCCTGCCGTTCGCGCCGATGTTCATGATCGTGTTTGGCTACTACGTCTGGCGCAAGGTGTGCCCGATCGCGGTGTTCACCAAGCTGGCGGCCCGCATCCCTCGCGCCAAGCAGCGTCGCGTACCGCCCTGGTTCGAGCGCTGGGGCTACATGGTGATCTTCACCGTCATGTACTTCAGCCTCGGCATCCGCATGCTGGCCACCAACGGCTCAGGTGTCTTTCTGGGCGTGTTCCTGATGCTGGTGCTGCTCGGGGCCTTCCTGACGGGCCTCATTTTCACCGGCAAGACGTGGTGCAACTTCCTCTGCCCGATTGGCCTGATCGAAAAGGTTTATCTCGAACCCAGCGGCATGGGCCCCGGAGCCAAGGCGCAGAACTCGCAGTGCAAGAAGTGCACGGCCTGCAAGCGCCACTGCCCCGACATCGACGTCGAGATGGGCTACTGGAAAGAAAAAGACATCCTGTCGCGGCGCATGGCGACCTACGGCTGGCCGGGGCTGGTGTTCGCGTTCTACTGGGCCTTCTGGGCGCTACGCGGCACCTGGGACTACTACTTCAGCGGCGTGTGGACGCGCGAGCCGGCCGAGTGGAAGAACATCTTTGGCCCGGGCTTTTTCTTCGCGCCTTGGGTGCCGAAGATCCTCGCGGTGTACATCGCGCTGGCGCTGCCGACCGTGCTTTCGTGGGCGGTGTTTTTCACGCTGGAGCGCACCCTGCGCCGCCGCTATGGCGACGAGCGCGGCATGCACTACACGCTGTCGCTGGCGGCCTTTGCCGCGTTCAATATTTTCTATCTGTTCGCAGGTCAGCCGACCTGGCGGCGGGTCTTCATTGCGGGAACCCAGGTGGGGCCGTACCTCATGGCCTTCCTGTCGATCACGCTGTCGGCGTGGTTCTTCCTGCGCCGCGTCCATCGCCGCGAAGACGAGGCCGTGCAAGAGCGCTTCGCCAAGCGCTTCGTCGCTCGCTGGCAGTGGAAGGACGAGAAGCCGCCCGAGGATCTGCGCGAAGCCTTCTACGTCATCAAGCGCAAGGAGCAGGAGAAGGAAGTCGGTCTGCGCGTCTACGCCGACACCATTCGCGAGCTGATGTCCGAAGGTGTCATCACTCGCACCGAGCTGCGCATCATCGAGCAGGTGCGCGCGCAGTTCAACATCTCCGACGCCGACCATGAAAAGGTGCTGCAGCAGCTAGAGATCAGCGACCGTCAGCTCTTCGACCCCAACGTCGCGGTGTCGGCGGAAGAGCGGCTGCAAGAGCAGGGCTATCGCTTGGCGCTGCGCACGCTGCTTCTGCGCGGCTCGAACAAGCGCGACATCGATAACCTGCGTCGCGAGTACGGTGTCGCTCCCGACGCCCACCAGCGCATCGTCGATGAGATCACCGGCAAGGGCGGTGGCCATCGCGGCACGGTCGAGGATCTCCTGGCCCGCATCGAAGACCTGCGGGCGGTCTATCGCGCGCTCTGTGGCTTCGTGATGGGCCCGTCGCTGGAGTTCCTGTCGCTGGTGCTGCTAAAGCGGCAGGATCGCTTGGTCGATCACACCCTGGATGTGCTGTCGCTGATGGGCATGGGCGATGTCATCCGCACGCATCGGGCGCGTCTGTTTGACCAGGACAAGGTCTCGCGCGCGACGGCGATTGACGCCCTTGTCGCGGCCGGCGATCCAGAGCTCATGGAGCGGCTGGTGCCGATCCTCGAAGAGCGCGTGCCCTCGTACGACTCGCGCGTGCAGATCACCGATGAACAGCGCGAGCGCGTGCTGGATGCCTTGGCTTCTGAGCACGATCCCTTCGTGCGGGCTGGTGCGATGCTCGCCTCGGCGCTGCCCGGCGAGACGCCGTCACCTGCCAGCATTGAACGCTTGCTGTCGGGCATGAACGACGAAGACGCCCTGGTGCGCGAGGCCGCGATTCAGGCTCTGCCGACGGGCTGGGGCATGGCGGCCGGCACGCAGATGAACGACATGACGCGCGATGGGGGGTCGGCGGCCAGTCGCAAGCCGGCCAGCCTCGGCTCAGTCGGGGGGGCGCAGATGCCACCGCCGGCAGCCATCCCCGCACCGTCGGCCGCACCGTCGCCGCTGCCATCGGGAAAGTCGGGTCCGCAGCCGCCAAATATGGGTGGCTTTGCCGGTCCGGGCGGCCTACCGGCCAAGGGTCCGCAGCCGCCGAATATGGCCGGCGTTGCCGGCCCGGGTGGAGGGGGGCACAAAGGTCCGCAGCCGCCCAATCTCGCCGGCCTAGCGGGTCCCGGTGGAGCGGGTCACAAAGGTCCGCAGCCCCCCAACCTGGCTGGCCTCGGCGGGCCAGGCGGCCCCGGGGGCATGGGCGGCATGGGCGGCATGGGCATGAAGGGCCCGCAGCCACCGAACCTTTCCGGCTTTGCCGGGGGTCCAGGGGGCGCCGGCATGAAGGGCCCGCAGCCGCCCAACCTGTCTGGTCTGTCTGGTCCGGGTGGAGCGCCGTCGCTGCCCGCCGGTCCGCAGCCGCCGAACCTCGGGGGCGCGGCGCCGGGTCATAAGGGTCCGCAGCCGCCCAACCTTGTCGCCGCGACGGGATCGACCAGCAGTCCGCAGCCCACCGGTCTGCCCGGGGCGGGGCCCGCTCAGCCGGCTGCTGGGGGGCCTGCCGCACCCAGCCTTGGTCCGGCCAGCACCTCCTCTTCACCGTCAGAGCCAGCCGCGGCCAAGACCGAGAGCAGCAGCAGCTCGGGCGATGACAAGCCGCGCATCGAGATCGACGATGGCTTTACCGGCCCGCAAGCCGACACCATGGTCACCGGTCGCTTCGCCGTGCCGCGCCTGCCGACCAACCTCGGCCCGGTGTGCACCAACCTAGAGCGCATCCTGTTTCTGCACTGCGTGCCGCTGTTCGTCGATTTCGAGCCCGAAGATCTGCTGGTTCTGGCCCGCGCCTCCGAAGAGCGCGGCTATCCCGAGGGCACCGTGCTGTTCAAGCAAGGCGACGTTGGCGACGAGGTCTTCGTCATCATCTCGGGCCGCGTGCAGCTGGTCTATTCCGAGACCGGCGGCGATCGCAGCGCCACCCTGCTTGGCCCGGGCGACTGCATCGGCGAGATGTCGGTGATCGACGGTTCGCTGCGCTCGAACACGGCGATCGTCACTGGCGTCAACACCCGCGTGCTGGCCATCGCCGGCGATACCTTCCGTCGGTTTGTCGAAGAGCGCGCCCACGTCTCGGGCAAGATCATCGGCGTGCTCGCCAACCGCCTGCGACAGCTGACCGATCGCGCCGACCACACCCTGCCCAAGCTCGGCATTACGTCGGCGGACGCTATCGCTGCGGTCAACTAGCGCGGGTCCTACGATCCGGGGTCGGGCGCCTACTTCTTCTGGCAGCCGGCGCGCAGCTTTTGGACCTGCTCGGCGAAGGGCGCGGTGGTGGGCAGGCTCTCGCTCTCGCGCAGGGCTTCCGGGCAGCGACCGGCGGCGGCCAGCGTTGTGCACAGGTGCAGGCGCACGCCGTGCATCGTCGGTCCCAGCTTAAGCGCGGCGCGGAAGCTGGCCTCGGCCCCCTTAAGGTCGCCAAGCCGTCGCTGCGACAGCCCAAGCTCGTCGTGGATTTGGGCTTGCACCGTGGGGGGGGCGGCGAGCTTGCCGGCCAAGGTCAGCGCCTCACGCGCCGCGGCCAGGGCCTCGGCGTGACGTCCAGCTTTGCGCAGCGCACCGGCGAGGCTTAACCGGGCATCCAGCTCGGCCGGCTTCTGTTGCACCGCGCGACCATAGGCCTCGGCGGCGCCAGCAAAGTTGCCCAGCGCCTCGCGCGCCAGACCCAGGTTGTAAAGCGAGTCGGTATGGCGCGGATTTTCACGCACCAGCCCCTCCAGAAGCTCGGCCGCTTCTTTCGGTCGCTTGCTATCGGTGAGGATGGCCGCCAGCTCAGCCCGAACCTCGAAGGCATTCGGCAGCTTGGGGTTGAGGCGCAGCGCCGCGCGCAGATCAGCCTCGGCCTCGGCCAGCTTGCCCAGCTTCTGGTAGACGCTGCCGCGCAGGATCAGTGGCTGGGCATCACCCGGCGACAGCTTCTGAGCCGCTGCGAAGGCGGCCAGCGCCCCCTGCATATCGCCCTTTTGAAACTTGAGCTGTCCCGTCTCAATCAGGCTCGCGGTGGTTTCAGAAGCGATCGCTCGCGACGGCAGCAGGGGCGCTGCGGCGGCCAGGGTCAGCGTCAGCGTTAGCGTAGGGAGCGTCACCGCCTTCGGGCTTCGGCGGTTGGCGCGGGGAGAGCGAGGTAGGAAGAACATCCCCGAATCTTACTTCCCTTCGACCTGTGCGTGCCCAGACCCTGGCGCGAGCACAGGTAAATTTTCGTGCTTAGCCGGCGAGGAGGGCGGGAACGCGGCGGCGACAGAGGCGCAGGGACTGCAAGCGGGTGAGCGCGCGGCTGACCGTCGGCAGGGCAAGCTGGCTCTCGCGGGCGATCTCGCTCAGGCTGAGGCGACCATCGCAGAGCAGCAGCACCGCCGACTCGACATCGGATAAGCCCAGGCGGGACAGCGGGCCACTGCCGCTCACCAGCGACAGATAGACGGCGCCCTCTTCGATGTCTCGTCCGACCTGCAGGCGCTCGCGCAGGCGGCGATAGCCTTCCAGCAGCAGTGCTTCGGTATCCAGGCTCAGCGCTCCGCCCAGCACCGGCTCGCGCATCCGGCGCGGCAGATCTTCGGCGCGGCAATCAGTAAAGACGAAGCGACCGCAGGACAGGCTCAGCGCCTCGTACAACAGCTCAGCGCACTGCTGCGCCAGCGCCTGATTGAGCTCTTCGCCGCGCAGCAGACCGGCCCGCAGTAGGCGCTGCCCGAGCAGGCGGCTGTCTTCGTCTCCGCCCGAGCGACCACGATCGGCTTCGGCATCGTCGAGATCGCGACCCCGCAGGCCGGTCAGCGAAAGCAGGAAGCGGCCGATGCGCAGCGTTGGCAGGCCATGACCCTGCGCCCCGTCGAGACGTCCGCCGCGGAAGTAGAGCTCGATGCGCAGACCGCTCGCCGCCTCGGGCGCTTCGCCGCTTGCGCCACCGAGGACGCTGAGCACGCCGGTCTTGCGCACCCCCGCGAGCAGCGAGACGACATCGATGAGCGGGATCAGCGCCAGATCGCCGCTGAGGGCCACGGCACTGCCGCGGGCGACCGCCGGGGGACTTGGGCTGCGGCTCGATGGCGAGGAAGCAGCGCCCATAAGTGCTGCGCTGGCCTGGGCAATCTCGGACAGACCCAGGCCACCCCGGGCCTCGCTGGGCGCCGCCAGGCTGCTCGATCCAAAGTTCGTCGGCAGCGGACGCGGGAAGGGAATGGTGTGGACATCGCTGGGATCGACGCTGGCGGACGGCGAATCGTCACTCTCCGCCCCGCTCCGCGAGATCGCCGGGAACTGCGGTCGGGTGCGTGGCCGCGGCGCGGGCTTTGCGGCTTCATCGGGTGCACTGGTCACTGCACTCAGCGCTGGATCGGAACCTCCCATCGAAAGGGCGCGGGCCAGCTCTTCCATGTTGGCGCTGGCCGCCCCGGGGGGCGTCACGCCCAGCGAGGTAAGCGGCATGAGCACGGTGTCCGACGGCCCAAAGTCCAAGAGTTCTTCGACGGTCTCGACCTGGATGGTGGCATCGGCAACCGCCGGCGCGCTGCCCCGCGGCGTCAGGCGCGGTGGCCCACCCGTCGCGGGACCCGCTGAGATGGCCGGCATTGAGCCCGAGAGCGGCCGTCCCGAGACTGCCGGGGCCAGGCCCAGCAGGCGCCGACCCGTCCCCACCACCTGACTCGGGAAGATCGGCTTGACCTGGACCTCGACACCGTCGGGCAGGTCGTGGAAGCTGCCGATGACCGGCACCAACGCCAGGCTGGTCGGCGCGCAGCCGGCAGCCAAAAGCTCAACCTGCAGCGGGCCGTGCAGCTGCGTCAGAAACGCTCGCCCACCCGAGGCCGGTCGCACCAGATCGACCACGCACAGCAGCGCGGCCGGCAGCCCACCCCGCCGCTCGGCTTCCAGGAAGGCGATGGCATCGGCGGCTCGCGCCACCCAGTGGGCCTGCAGGCCGACATCGGCAAAGGCGGCGACCACTTGCTGCCCAAACGTCTGATTGTCGTCGATAAGGAGGACTGGTGGGGCGGCCATGGAGGCGGACCCTAGCACGAAGCCGAGCACAAACCTATGCCGCTCACCGAGTCGTTCGGCCGAGGCAAAAGCTGTCGCCCAGGGCCCGCCTTCTGCCAGCATGGACGGATGTCCACGCCGCATCGAGCCCGCGCTTGGCTTCGTCTTGCGCCCCGGCTCGCGCTCTCGCTGTTCCTCGTCGGGTGTGCGACGCTGCCGCGCTCTACTCCGCCCGAGGCCACGCCTGCGCCAGCTGTCGATCGACTCGACCAGGCCAACCAGGAGCTGCAGCAAGGCCGACGGTCCGGAGCGAAAGCCGCGGGCCATGAGCTCCCATGGCAAGAGTTCGGCGCGTCGGCCTTCGCCCAGGCCAAGCAGGACGGACGCCTGCTGCTCCTCGACTGCGTCGCGACGTGGTGTCACTGGTGTCACGTCATGGACGAGACCACCTATCGCGACCCAGGGGTCCAGGCGCTCTTGCGGCAACACTTCATCGTCCTGCGCGCCGATGTCGATGCCCGCCCCGATCTGTCCGCACGCTACGAAAACTGGGGCTGGCCAGCGACGGTGATCCTGACGCCCGAGGGGGCTGAGCTGGGCAAGTTTCGCGGCTACCTAAGGCCGCAAGAGCTCTTGTCGGCGCTGCACACCGCGCTGTCGGCTCACGCCAAAGACGCCGCGTCACCTCCGCTGGCGGGCGGGCTTATCGCGGGACCGCTACCGCTCTCGGCGCTCACTTGGCTGGGACCGCAGCTCCTCCTGCGCCTCGACCAGGCCTACGACGATGAGGCGGGTGGTTGGGGCCAGCGGCACAAGATGGCGCTGGGCGCTCACATCGAAGTCGAGCTCCGTCGCGCCACGCACGGCGATGCGGGGGCCCTGGCTCGCGTACGGCAGACGCTGCAGGCGCAGCGGGCGCTTTACGATCCGGTGTGGGGTGGCGTGTACCAATACTCGACGGGCGGCGACTGGGATCACCCGCACTTCGAGAAGCTCCTGCCGTTTCAGACGCGCAACATCGAGGCGCTGGCGCGCGCGTTCAAGCAGACTGGCGAGCGCAGCTATTTAGACGACGCGCTGCGCATCGCCGACTACCTGCAGCGCTTCCTTTTGAACGAGTCGGGGGCCTTCGGGGTCAGCCAGGATGCCGACCTGGGTGGCTTCGAAGGGCAGGGGCGCTTTGTCGATGGCCATGACTACTTCCGGCTCGATGACGCAGGGCGACGAGCCCTGGGGATTCCGCGCGTCGATCGCAGCGTCTATCCGCAAGAAAACGGTCTGGCGATCGCAGCCCTCGCCACGCTGGCTCAGGTCGTGCCCGATCGGACGCAGGCGCAGGCGCTCTTCTCGCAGGCGCGACGCGCTGCCGACTACCTGCTTTCCGAGCGCGTTGATCGTCAGGGCGCGGTCTTCCGCAGTCGCGGATCGACGCCGGCCCCGCGGTTTCTGGCGGATGCGGCGGCGCTCGGCCGTGGGCTGTTGGTTCTCTCGACCGTGACGGGGGACAGTCGCTATCGCCAGGCGGCGCAGCGCATCCTGAGCACGCTGCTGAACAGCTTTGTCGTCCGTCCTAGCGAGCTTGGTGCCGGCGAGCCGCGGGAGGCGAGCGTCCTCCTGCGGGCCACTACGAAAGATCCCGGTGCCGTCGGTGTGTTTGCTGCGCGGCAGCAGCCGTTTGACGAAAACGTTCTGTTGGCGCGGGCGCTTCTGGCGCTTGGTGACCCGGCCTCCGCTGCGCGGGCCCGACAGATCCTGGCTGCGCTGTCGTCCCCGCATACCCTGGCCGAGCGTGGCCTTCAGCTCGCTGAGTACTTGCTTGCCCTCGACGATGCGGGGCTTCTGCGCTGGCGGAAGTAGATCGCGTTTTTGGGGCACTCGAAGAAGGTGTTTACATATTCAGCTGCGAATGACTTTGGCGCGGACTTGCTGCACGGCTGGGGCCCTCCCCAAGCTCCGCTTGGGGGCCCAGCGGACGCGGCCTTCTTTTTTCGCCGGGGCGTCGAAAAGATGAGATCCGCTGCGGCCCCAGCCTTACGGGCTGCTTGAGGGGATTGGATTTGTAAACGGCTGCTAGGCTTCGTGCTGGGCCCAGCGGGCTAGTGCGCGGTGTACGACGACCATGGCGCCGTGGCTGGCTAGGCGCAGCAGGTAGTTGATCATGGTCGGCGGGGTCGGCGGGGTCGCCGGGGTCGCCGGGGTCGCCGGGGTGGCGGCGGCTTCCGTCGTGGTGGGTGCGGGAAGCGGGGGCGGGGATGGGTTGGGGGCTGGTGCGTTCAGTGCGAACTCGATGGTGGCGGCTTCGCCGTGCTGCTCGATTTGCGCATGTGGTGACAGCGACTCGATCAGGGCGCGCATCGGTGTGTTCGATGCCAGCACCTCGCAGCGAAAGGCTTGCACTCCGCGCTCACGCGCTGCCTCGGCTAGCCGCTCGCAGAGGATGCGTCCCAGGCCGCGGCCGTGCAGGCGATCGATGACGACGACGGCGGGTTCGGCGATCTCGGGCCGCCCTGGCGAGCGCACGAAGCGGGCGATCCCCACCCCCTGCGCCTGTCCGTGGTCATCGACGCAGATCGCCCCCAGCGCGAAGTGATCTTTTTGATCCAGCTCGGTGAGGTACGCAAGCTCGCGCTCCGACAGCCGCGCCTTGCCGGTCAGGAACCGCCGATAGCGCGAGCGCATCGACAGTGCGGCAAAGCCCCCGCGGACTAGCTCCTTATCGCCGGGCTGCAGCAGTCGCAGCAGCACCTTTTGGCCATCGCTCAGGATGACCTCTTCGGCGTACTGATCGTCGAAGTGCCGGCCGGGGACCTGGCGCTCGGGGGCTTGCTGTGGCGGCTCCACCCAGCGATCGTACGTTTTGCCGGTCGCGCATCGGAAAGAAAGCGCGCGAGGCCGGCGTCTTGGGGCGGCTTACAGCATCTGTCCGCCCGAGATCTCGATGCGCTGAGCGTTCACCCAGCCGGCCTCGGGACCCAGCAGCAGCGCCACCGCACCGCCGATGTCGTCGGGTAGACCGACTCGGCCGAGCGCGGTCTGCGAAGCGATGAAGCCGTTCACCTGCGCGTTGTCGCGCACCGCGCCGCCGCCGAAGTCGGTAGCAATCGCGCCGGGGGCGATGACGTTTACGGTGATGCGTCGTGCCCCCAGCTCTTTGGCTTGGTAGCGAGTCAGCACCTCGATCGCGCCCTTCATCGCGGCATAGGCGGCATAGCCCGGGATGGTCATGCGGGTCAGGCCGGTCGACACGTTGAGGATACGGCCGCCATCGACGATCAGCGGCAGCAGTCCCTGCGTCAGCAGGAACGGGCCCTTGAAGTGAATGCGGAACAGATCGTCAAGCTGGCTCTCGCTGGTCTGGGTGAAGCCGGCGTGCACGCCAACCCCGGCGTTGTTGACCAGAAAGTCAAAGCGGTCACGACCGAAGGTGGTCGCAAGCTCAGCGGTGAGCGCGCTGATGAAGGCGGGGAACGAACCGCTGTCGCCGACGTCCAGCGCCAGCGCGGCGGCTTTGCGGCCTCGGCCACGAAGCTCGCTGAGCAGCTCCTGGGCTTCGCTGGCGCCGCTGCGATAGGTGAACACGATATCGACGCCGCGGTCCGCGAGGTGAAGGGCCATGCTCTTGCCGAGGCCGCGGCTGCCACCGGTAATGAGCGCGATCTTGTTTGGGGACGGAGTGTGTTGGGTCATGTCTCCAAGCTAGGGCACAGCCGGCTGTAGAGAAATCAGCAACATTTCGACATACTGTTTCGGTGGATGAAACAATCGATGTCGAAGCCCTGCGCATGTTCGTCCGCGTGGCGGAGCAGGCTAGCTTCACGCGGGCTGGGCAGCAGCTGGGCATCCCGAAGTCGCGCGTCTCGCTGCGCCTCAAAGCGCTGGAGGAGCGGCTAGGCACCCGCCTGCTGCAGCGCACGACGCGCGCGGTGCGCCTGACGCCAAGTGGCGAGCAGCTGCTGGAACGGGCGCGGCAGTTTCTCGCCGAAGCGACCGAGATGGCGACGATGTTTCAGGCACCCAGTGCGCTGCGCGGTCGGGTGCGGATCGATCTGCCGGTGGCGTTTAGTCGGAACCTGATCATTCCTCGGCTCCCCGACTTCTTGGCTCAGCATCCGCACCTTGAGCTGCTGGTGAGCACCTCGGATCGCCGTGTCGACATCGTGCGCGAGGGCTTCGACTGCGTGCTGCGCATCGGCACGCTGCGGCAGCCGGGTTTGGTGGCGCGGCGCTTGGGGGTCCTGCCGATGGTGAACGTCGCTAGCCCGGCTTATCTGCGGCGGCATGGCACGCCGCGGACGCTTGCGGATCTGGCGGCACATCTGCTCGTCAACTACTCGCCGCTGCTGTCGGGCGAGCCGCCGGGCTTTGAGTATCGCCAGGGTAGTCGCTGGGTCAGCGTGCCGATGCGCAGCGCCCTCACGGTGAACGGCACCGACGCCTACATGGCAGCTGGCTTGGCGGGGCTGGGCATCCTGCAGGTACCGCGCATCGGCATGCAGGAGGCGATCTTGCGGGGGCTCTTGGTCGAGATCCTGCCCGAGCTCACTTGCGAGCCGATGCCGGTCTCGCTGGTGCACAGCCATGGTCGCGCGCTGCCGAAGCCGGTGCGGGCGGTGATGACGTTTATCGCTGAGGCCATGGCGCCGGCTTTTCGCTCGGTGTGAGGGTTGCGCGGGTGGATGCGTCGCCTAAAGGGGGGTGCCGATTGGGCTGCGAATTCACTCAGCGCGACCTTGCTGCACGGCTGGGGCCCTCCCCAAGCTCCGCTTGGGGGCCCAGCGGGCGCGGCCTCCTTTTTTCGCCGGGGCGTCGAAAAAATGAGATCCGCTGCGGCCCCAGCCTTACTGGATGTTTGGGCTTGGGCGGGGGTTACTGTTTTTCGATGACGACTAGGGTGGCGTCGTCGCTGCCTTCGAGGTCGGCGACGCGTTTGACGAGGGACCAGCCGGCCATGGCGGGGGCGCCGACGAGCAGGCGCTGGATGCTGTCGTCGGCTAGCTCGCCGTGCACGCCATCGCTGCACAGAAGGAGCCGGTCGCCGGGCAAGAGGCCGACGGACAGGATCTGCGGCTCGACGCCGTTCTGGCTGCCGATGGCCATGCTCAGCACGTGCTGCCAGCGGGTGTTTAAGGCCTCGATCTCGCCCAGCCCAAGCTCGGCGAGCTTTTGCGCCAGCGTGTGATCGCAGGTCAGCGCGGACATCATGCCGCCAGTCTGGTGATAGACGCGGCTGTCGCCAACGTGCGCCAGGTAGGCGCACTCGCCCTGTACCAGCACCAGATCGAGGGTGCAGCACATCGGCTTGCCGCGCTCCTCGGCGGCTAAGAGCAGCGCCTGGTGCGCGGCCCGCACTGCGCCTTCTAGCCACACAAAGACCGTCGAGCTCTGGGCGGCCAAGAGCTCGACGCCCTCGGTGAGCTGGCGTCGCAGGTACTCGGTGGCGGTCAGCACGGCCAGCCCTGAGGCCCGGGCGCCGGTCTTCAGGCCGCTGACGCCGTCGGCCAGCGCGAAGATGCCGTGCTCGGGGGCGACGTAGAAGGCGTCTTCGTTTTCGGTATGCGTGCGTCCGCGCATGGAGAACGCGGCACACGACAAGCGGCCCCAGGACACGACGTCCGTCGCAAAGTCGGAGGCGGCGGGCAAAAGCGTGGCGGCGTGAGAGGCCGGCAGCCAGGCGGCGGGGGTCGTGGTCGAGTCACCACGGAACGAGGTCCGGCGCGACAGCTTGCCGCTGCGGTTCGAGACGGCGCTCGGGACGTTTTGGGGAAGACTTCTAAAGCTGTTCATAACAACCTCCATGGTAGGGGGGATGCATTGAGCGGTCAGGCTGACCGCCAATACCGCAGAGCGGCATTGCTCTCGCTGCCTCCTGGTAGGTTCTTCTCCTTTCTTACGGCAAGGACTGAAAGATAGATATCCGTGCCGACCGGGTTATGCCCATACCGATTAGATACGGCATGCGCGGTTTGTTTGGCTGTCGATTTCGGCTGTGGGATTCACATCCGGGGGATAGCGCTAAACCTCCCGCTATGCCGATGGAACCCAGGGTCCGTTACGTACAAGCTAATGGTGGTACCGTCCGTCGGTATTGACTGGGAATCAGGGACTGCGTCACTGACCGCAGCGGGGATACCGTTGAGACGTAAATCTAATGCTACTTGCCACTTGGTAGGCTGTCGAGAAAATCTTCTGCAGCGTTATATTTTTCTTAAAACGTCAATCTTTATCATGCTTTAGCCGGGGTAGGCCCACGCCCACAGAGTAGGCCCCGATGTTCCTGTTGAACAAAAATCGCCGATTCCTACAATCGTCGAGCCATGATTTATCACATCACCCCATTCGCCGACTGGACTGCGGCACAGCGCGCCGGGCTCTATCGCGCCCCCAGCCTAGATCAGGAAGGCTTTATCCACTGCTCGACCGCGGCCCAGGTCGTCCCCGTGGCCAATCGCTACTATCGCGGCGCCGCCGACCTCTGCCTGCTCACCATCGCCGAGGACCGCCTAAGCGCCCCCCTCAAATGGGAGCCGCCCGCGCCGCCCTCCAGCACTCAGCGCCCTCCGGCTGATGCCGCCGCTGAGCTCTATCCCCACCTCTATGGCCCCCTCAACCTCGACGCCGTCGTCGCCGTCACCCCGCTTCAACCAACCCCAAGCGGCGACTACACCTTTCCGCAAGGCCAATAGTCCGCCTGCGCCCCCCTCGGCGGCCCAGCGCTGCACGACGGTTCATCGGCTCGGGCTCCGCATCCCGGCCGACGATCGACGTAGCTCTGACGCAACGAGCCACGCCCTCGACGCAGCGAAGCGGCCTCCCGACGGAGGAAATCGGGCTTCCGAGGCAGCGAATCGGGCTTCCGAGGCAGCGAATCAGGCTTCCGAGGCAGCGAATCAGGCTTCCGAGGCAGCGAATCGGGCTTCCGACGGGGAGAATCAGGCTTCCGACGGGGGAAATCGGGGTTCCGATGCTGGGGGGCGTGTTCCCTATGCGTGGGGAGGGGGTTCCGGCGCGTAGGGAAGGGGGGGCGGGGCGAGGGGGGAGTTATTCGATGGGGGCGGCGGGCTTGTCGGGGGTGGGGGCGGGGGCTTCTTGCCGGGCGCGGCGGGCGGCGCGGGCGCGGAGCTCGGCGTTGTAGGCGCTGCGGTAGTTGAGCAGGCGGCGGGGGTCTTTGCGGAAGACGTAGGCGCCGGTCAGGCGGGTGATCGAGACGGCATCCGAGAGCAGGGTGGCGGCGCGGTCGCGCAGGTCTTTTTTGGCGGCGGTCTCGGCGTCACCGGCCCGGCGCTCGGCGAGGTGCTTGGACAGGCGCAGGCGCAGGGTCTCGGACCAGTTGGCCAGCTCGCCGGGCTTGAGGCCGACCTTGGCGAAGGCGGCGGAGTAGGCGCGGAGTAGGGCGGCGAGGTCCTGCAGATCCTGCAAGAGATCGTCGAGCCCTTCGCCTTCGATGATGTCGTCGAGCTTGCCCTGGGCGATGGGGTCGCGGCGGAGAGCCAGGCGGCCGGCGGCGAGGACCTCGGAGCGGAGCTCAGTGGACTCGGCGATGAGGTCTTCTTCTTCGCTGGTGCGGCCGCGGCTGCGCGCGGTGACAAGCTCGGCCTGCGCTTCGGCGAGCGCCTGCGAGCGCTTGCCGAGGTCGATGACGATGTTGCGATCGAGTCCGGCCGAGCCGAGCTTGCCGAGATCGCGCCAGGCCACGGTGGCTAGCTCGACGCCTTCGGCCACCAGACGCTCGACGGGGATGTTGGGGGCCACGACGTCGCGGCTGGACAGCGCAGCAAGCTGCGGCTCTAGCTCGCGCAGCATGGGATGAAGGAGCTTGTCGCCAGTTTTTCGCGCTGCCCGCGGAGCCGCCTTCCGCCCGCCGGCGCCGCGCCCGGTGGCGGTCTTCTTGGTGGCGGTTTTCTTGCCCGCAGTCTTCTTGGTGGCGGACTTCTTGCCCGCAGTCTTCTTGGCCGCGCCGCGCCCGGTCGCAGGCTTTTTAGCCGCGGACTTCTTGGCCGCGCCGCGCCCGGCCGCAGTCTTTTTGGCAGCGGTCTTCTTGGTCGCGGTCTTGTTGCGGCCGGTCTTGTTGCGGCCGGTCTTGTTGCGGCCGGTCTTCTGGGTCGCGGCCTTGGGCGGGCGTCCCGGCTTCTTCTTGGGGGACGCGCTGGATTTCTTGGCCGCAGCGGCTTTCTTGGGCATGAGGAGTCTCCTAAATATCGAGGCTGATCCGGTGGCTGACGACAGGCTGGCCACCGGGAGGTGGGTGAGGCGTGCGGCCCGCGTGAGGCCCGCTTGAGATTAGTTCAGGTAGACGCGACCGCCGGCGGCTCCGCCGGGTAGGTGGCAGCTTGCGCAGTCGGTGCTGCCCATCGCGCTCTGCATCTCGCGCAGCTTTCCGTCTTTGCTGACGCGCACGATGATGCCGGTATAGCGCAGCGGCTCCGAGGTGTAGAAGTTGCCGCGGCTGTTGGTGGTGAGGGTGACAAGGACCTTGCGGGTCTCGTCGGCGATCTCGACCTTGGCGCCGGCCACGACGCCGCTATTGCAGGGCGAGTCGGGGCGGTCATAGACGGTGCCGGCGGCGGTCCAGACGCGGTTTCCGGCCTGGTGGCCCTTGTCGTGACAGGCGGCGCAGCGGCGGCCGGGCAGCATGATCGGCTGGGGATCGAGATCGCCGGGGCCGGGAGCCTCGCAGCCGGCGGTGGCGCCTGGCTCCTGGCTGAGATCGGGATGACCGCAGCCCGCGGCGGCGGAAAGCAGGCCGAAGGCAAGCACAGTCACCAGCCGGTGCGGGGCCCGCCGAGCCACCCAGGCGCGGAGCCCGGCCAAGCGGGGAGGGAAAATCGACAGATCAGGCATGGGGGCGAGTCCTCGCACAGCTAGGCCTTAAAGACCAGGCTGACTTCGATCTTGGCGGCGTCATCGACCTTGACCAGGAGCAGGCTGGGGCGCTCGACCTTGAAGCCTTCGAGGCTGATCTGAAAGGCGGCGGTGGCGGTGACGCGGGTGGCGCTCTCGAAGACGAGCTTGACGGGGAACTCCATCGTCTTCTTTTCGCCGTGGAAGGTCAGCTCGCCCTTGAAGGTCTTTTCGAGGGTGGTGGGGAAGGTCGTGGGCACGGTGATGCCCTCGCCCAGCGCCTTGAGCGTGACGGAGGGGAAGGTGGCGGCCGAGAGGGTCTCTTTGACGTGGGCGTCGCGCTGGCTGTTGCCGGAGTCAAAGGTATGCACCGGGATGGTGATCATGACCTGGGCCTTGCCGTCGGGTAGGATGCGGGCCTTGCCCTCGGGCCCCTTGGAGGTGCCGGTCACGGTGTGCAGCTTGTGGACGATCTTGTAGCTGACCGTGCTGGCCGAACTGTCGACCGAAAACGTGGCGCCGGCTGACTGGGCGCGCGGCGCAAGCGGGGCAAAGCAGAGCAGCGAGGCGAGCAATAAGCCTGCGGTGCGGGCAAAGGGACGCATGCGGTTCTCCTTGGTGACAACGACCGGACATAGACAAGACGACGAGGCGGCACAGACCTTCAATTCTGGCAAGGTATCACAGTCGTCGCGGCAACTGGTCGCTTGACGCGGGTGGGCTTCGCGGACACGATGGCCGCCCTAAAAGAGAGGCGAAGAGCACATGGCTGGCAGCGTCAATAAAGTCATTCTGATCGGCAACCTGGGGGTCAATCCCGAGGTGAAGTACCTGCCCTCGGGACAGCCGGTCTGCGAGTTCCGCATCGCGACCTCGGAGAGCTATCGCGACCGCAACGAGCAGCTACAGGAGCGAACCGAGTGGCACCGCGTGGTGGTCTGGGGCAAGGCCGGCGAGAACTGCGGCAAGTATCTGACCAAGGGCCAGAAGGTCTACATCGACGGCCGCCTGCAGACGCGTAGCTGGGACGACAAAGAAGGCAAGAAGCAGTACATGACCGAAGTCGTCGCCAATCAGGTGGTGTTCCTGTCCGGTCCGCGCGGCGGCGCTGAAGACGGCCCGCGGGCCGGGGGCGCAGAAGGTGGCTACGGCGGTCCCCCCGGCGGAGGTGGCGGCGGCGGCGGCTACGGTGGTGGCGAGCGCGGCGGCGGTCGCAGCTACGGACGCGGTGGCGGCGGTGGCGGCGGCGGCGGTGGCGGCGGCGAGCCCTCGTACGCGCCGCCTCCTTCGCCTCCCCCCGGAGCCGACATGGGCGACTTCGGTGGCGCGGCGGACGACGATATTCCGTTCTAGGCGGCGCGGGCGGGGGCGGCTTCGTGCAGGAACACGGCGAGGCGCGTCTTTTCGGTTTCGCTCAGCTCCTGGCCTAGCCAGGACTTCACGGCGGCGACATCGCGGAAAGCCTGTCGTTGGGGGTTTTCGGCTTCCCGCAGAGCGCGGGTGATCTGCGCCGCGGCCAGCGCATCGTCGGTTGGCACCAGCACCGCGATGCGCACCACTCCTGAGTTGTTGCGCTGCAGCATCGCCAAGCAGCGATCAAACACGGGCTGCGAAGTGGTGCGGAAGCCCCGCATGTCGACGATGGCGACGATGCCTTGGCTGCGGAAGCGCTGGCGATGCTCGCTGATCCGCTGAATCAGCGTCGGCACGTCCCCCAAGGCCAGCCGACGGATGCGCAGCTCGGCGAGTCGGCCGGTGTGGACGTGCAGCGTGATCGACGCCCCGGCATCGGCTTCCGCCCAGGCCCAGGCCTCGGCAGAGCTGCGGTCGGCGAAGGCGCTCATCTCTTGCTTGGAGGCGAGGCTCATCGCCGCGATGACGACCCGCCACAAGGTGCGCTCGGTGACGATGGCGACGCGCGGGATCTGCTGCCGGCGCTCGGCGTTCCAGGCGACGAACAGGGCGCGGGCCGTATCGTCGTAGCCGGTCATTTGACTGGCGTCGACCAGCAGGCCCGAGCTCGCTCCTCCCAGCAGCGAATCGACGCGTGCTAGCTCGCCCTGCAGGGCCGCGCTCGTGAGGTGTCCCCGCAGGGTGACCACCGGTTTGCGAAGGGTCGCCATCACGCTTGATCTTATGGCGCGGACTGCGCCTGCGCACGGGCTTTGCGGTCAGTTTTCCGAGGCGGGGGAGTAGGTCTGCATCCCCTCACTTCGGGGCCCTAGGTTGCGCTGCGGGGATGGATGCGGTCGAACAGGGGAGCCATCTGGGGGTCGATGAAGAAGGCGCAGAGATCCTGGATGTCGGCTTCGCACTCGGCGCTGGCCTCGACGCCGCGGGCGGCGTTGTCGAAGCGCAGATGCATGCCGTTGATCTCGTCCTTGCCGCCGCCGCTGGCTAGCGCCTGGGCGATGGCTTGGGCTCCGGGCAGCTCGATGTTGCGCAGGACGTGGACCGCCGACAGCAGATCGCCGGAGAGGAGAAGTGCGGTGCGCTGCAGGCTTCGTCGTACCGCGCGGCGCCAGGCGATGCTGGAAAACTGCACCTCGCCGAGATCGCGGAAGACTTCGCCGAGACGCTTCACGGTGCGATAGGGCAGCTCGCGCTTCCACGCCGTGACATCGTCGCCGGCCGTGCGAGCGTGGCGGGGATGGAAGCCGCGCACCGCCAGACCCAGGAGCTGCGAGAGCTCGCGCGGGGGCAGGCAGACCGCGAGGACATACTCGGGGCGCAGGGCTTCGACGGCGCGCGAGATGATGAACTGCACCTCGCCCAGTGTCTGCTTGCCCAGGCCTGGCGAGACGATGAGGCCGGCCGGCATACGACCCGAGATGCGCGGCAGCACGAACTGCTGCCAGCCGACGCGGTACATCGAGCTGCGCTGGTTGCCGAGCACGCGACTGGCGATCGCGAAGCTGCGCGCTACATCATCGCCCGAGGTCTCGGACTGCATGACGCGATCGTTGCCGGCGACGCCAAAGCTATCGAGCTGCGGCGCCTTGAGGCCAACGATGCCATCCCACAGCGCGGCGAAGACATCGGACAGCAGGCGAGCTTCGGGCACGGCCCAGCGCGCGTGGTCGGTCTCATCTAGCTTGAGCGCACTCGGGATACCGGGCAGGGCCAGCGAAGTGCCGGCGACCACTCCGGTGAGCGGGCCGCTCGGCGAGAGTTCGAGCAGGCGCACGACCTGGGCAATGCGGGCGGCGAGCGCCGGGTTTTCGCTGGTCTCTTCCAGCGACTGCAGGCGGATGAGCAGCGAGCGATCGAGCGGCGTGCTCTGCAAAAGAGCGCGCAGGTGGCTGCGGGCCCGCTCGGGACTGCGCCCTTCGACTACGGCCAGTGCGGCGCGACGCAGCTCGATAGTGACGCTTGTACCGAGGCGGCCGGCCACGCTGAGGGCCTGATCGTAGGAGTCGGCAGCGGCCTCGTTTTCACCGAGTCGCTCTTGCACGCTGGCCAGGTGACGCCACAGCGCGACGCGCTGCTCGATGCGATCATGCGGCTCTTCTTGCACGGCTGTGCCGGTGGTCGGGGCCTGGAACATCGTGCTCGCGCTCTGCACCAACATCGCGCCGAGCATCGAAGCGGCTTCGCTGTCGTCAAAGAGCGGCGCCAGCTGGGTCAGCAGATCGAGATCGCCGGGGGCGTAGCGCAGCGCCTTGAGGAGCAGAGCCTTGCCGACATCGGGCTGGCTTAGACGCAGCGCGCAGTCCGCGGCTTGGCGCAGATAGGCGCTCTTTTCACCGGGCAGGGTGCTGACCTCGGCCAGGGACTCGGCGTAGCTCTGCGCTTCGGCGAGCAGGTTCAGCTGGCGCGCGCTGCCAAGGAGCTTGGTCAGGAGCTCGGCCCGGGCATCGGCCTGCTCGGCGGGCAAGGGCAAAAGGGCGCTGGCGCTGCGGATGCCGCTCTCTTCTTCGCTGCCGGGCGGGCGTGGCTTCTTGATGCCGGGGGCCTGCGCATAGGCCAGAAGCAGAAGGGCATGGGCGCCTGCCGCATCACCGAGGGTACTGCGAGCCAGCTCGGCAGCCGATAGATAAGCGCGGACCGCCGCGACCGGATTGCCAGCGGCGATAGCGCGTTCGGCTCGACGGGAGAGCAGGGCCTGGGCTTCACTGGCGTCTTCGCGATGGCCTTCAGCAAGCAGCAGATCGAGATAGTGCTCCGACGCGCTGGCGTGATCGGGCAACAGGCGCAGAGCCGCCTGCCACAGCGTGCGGGCCTGCGCATCTTGCGACAGGGCGCGCTCGGCCGAGGCGGCGTGATCGAGCACATCGACAAGACGCGCCACGGAAAGTGGGCTGGGAAGGACGCTGACATCGCCGGCATACGACAGCAGCCCGCCCAGGTACTGCGCCGCGATGGCGTGCTCGCCAAGAGCAAAGGCCTGCTCGCCAAGCTCGATCTGTTGTCCCAGATCACCGGGCAGCAGATCTTCGGCCGCGAGGAGAGCGGTGTAGGCATCGCGTCCTCGCCCCAGCGCGGAGAGCGCCGCACCTTGTCGCCGCAGCAGCTCGGCGTGGATGCGGGCATCGAGCTCGCCGGTGTCTTCGTCGTCCTCCGCCTGCTGCGCCAGCTTGAGGGCTTCGCTGATCAGGGTATCGATGCGACTGTGCGCGCCAGTTGGGGCCAGGATATCGACGAGCGTACGGGTGGCGGGGACTCGCCCAGGCTGCTGCTTGAGCGCAGCTTCGAGCTGCGTCTGCGCCGCTTTGAGATCACCTTGGCTATGCGCCAGCTGACCCAGAAACTCGTGCAGCGCAGCGGCTGGTGGGCCAGTGAGCGAGGAAGTGGCAAGGGCACGACGGGCGGCCTCGGCAGTGGCGGCGGAGTCACCAGCTTCGCGTTCGAGATCGAACAGCGCCACGTAAGCGACACCTTGTGCAGTGGTCGACTGGCTGGCAGCGGCTCGTTCTTGCGCGCCCTTGACCAGCTCGCGTGCCCGGCCGGCATCGTGCAGCGACGTGCGCAGGACGCGCGCCGCTTGTAGCTCGGCTCTCACCGCCTCGGCGACATCGGTCACCTGGGCGGCATAGCGCAAGAGGATCTCGACCTGTTCCGCGTGCTGGCCGGTCCGCTCTTTCAGCGCTGCGAGCGCGCGCAGGGCAGGCAGCGACCCCGGTGCCAGCTTCAGCGCCTGGTTGAGCGCGGCTTCGGCATCGCGCAGATCGTTAAGCTGCAGGGCACGCTCGCTGACGTGCAGCCAGCGCTCGGCCTGCGTCTGTGGATCGGCGCCACGAGCGGCCGTGCCCTGGGCGCGCAATCGTGCGATGTCGCGGGCCGCGCCGAGCTGTTCGAGAGCCAGCAGCTGATCTTCGAGCTTGATCAGCAGGGCATCGTCCTGGGGGCGCAGCATGGCCAGTTCGCTGATCGTGCGGACCACCGTCGCCACATCGGGAACGTCGGACTCTTCGTTGCTGTCGTCGGTGGCGGTGGTCGGCTTGGCGGGGGCGGCGCGCAGCTCGACCAATAAATCGAGTCGCTGCTGCAGCAGCGTGGCGCGCTCGTCGGCTTCGCTCTCCGGCGTGTGCGCTAGGCGATCGACATACAGCGCATCCAGCGCGCCGAGATCGCGCAGCGCTTTGTCACTGCGCAGCAGGCGCTCGGCTCCGCTCCACGCGGCATCGCGATCCGCGATCAGCTGGGCATCGGGCTTGCTGCCCTTGGGACCCGGAAGGTTCGTAAGCGCGCCATACACCTGCGTCAGGGCGGCGATGTAGTGCTCTAGCGCTTCGCTCGCCTGGTTCAGCTTGCGCTCGCAGAGATCGGCTGCGGCCACCAGGCTGCGGGCGGCGCGATCCCCACTCTGTGCGCGCTGAGCCGCCGCCTCGTACGCTTCGACGGCCCGCTGCCACATGCGCTGGGCTTCGAAGATGCGGGCCTGCAGCGCGTACGGCGCATCGTCATGGGCATTGATGGCCAGCGCCGCGGTGATGCTGTTGAGCGCCAGCTGATACTTGTTGGTCTCGCGATAGAGCTCGCCGAGATCGAGCAGGATGCCGTACTGCGCCGAGGGAGCGGCGGTAGCGCGACGCTTCTCTAGCAGCGCGGCCAGATCGTTGAAGCGCCGCTGCTGACGGTACAGCTTCTCTAGCAGCGCGGTGGCCTGTTCGCCGATCTGCGGGTTTTTGCTCACATCGACATAGCGCCGCTCGGCCTGCGACAGGCGGTTGCGCCGCTCATCAACCTGCGCGGCATCAAGCTGCAAGAGCGCGGCCTGCGTGGTGGCCCCCGCTTCGTTGAGCTGGTTGGTCAGGCTGTCGAGGAATGCGGTCAGCTTGCCATTGCCTTCGCTGTCGTTGGGGGCGGCGAGCGCAATGCGATCGAGCACAGCGCGGATGTTGCGCTGCTCGGCCAGCTGATCGGCATCGGGGTTGGTCAGCACCAGCTCAGAGAGTGGCGGACCGGACTTGGCACCCGCCCCGCCTTGCGGCAGGCCACTTGGGAAGTAGGTCAAGCGATAGGCTTGGCCAGCGGCATCCAGTGCGCGCACGTAGTCCGCTGCGCAGTGCTGCCACAGCGAGGCGAGATAGACCAAGCGCTTCTGCAGCGTGCGCGGGTTGCTGCCGGCCATGCTGCGCTCGGCGCGAGCGATCTCGTCCCACGCCAACAGGCCCAGCTTCTGTCCCAGCCGCACCAGGCGACCGCGCATATCGGCCTGCGCATCGCTGCCTTCTTCGCACAGTGACAGCGCCTTTAAGCAGGCCTTGAGAGCGCGCTGCGCGTCCCCACCCTGCTCGTCGAGCCACGCGGCATTTTCGCAGGCGACCTGCTGCTTACGTAGCTCGCTGGTCGCGCGCTCCATGCGCCGGTTATCGATAGTGATGGCTTCTTTGATCTGGCCCGCGAGCGGCGCCAGGCGATGGATCTCGCGGATCGTCTCGGCGAAGGCGGCATCGGCGGCGGGGATCTCGCTGCGATCGCGCTCGCCACCCATGGTGAAGGCGTGCATGCGATCCGACAGTGCCCCGGCGGGGTCGCCGTTCACTTCTTCGCGCAGTCGCGCGGCCGCCCCCAAGAGCTGATGCAGCCGCACCGCGATGTCTTCGCTGTCCGCCCCTTCCAGACGGCACAGCTCATCGACCAGGCCGCGATACAGCTGCAACAGCTCGCGGACGATGGTCACGCCTTCCATGACTTCGGAGTCATCGGACTTGGCAGCGACACCGTAGGCGCTCACCAAGCGGCGTAGCTCGGTGAGCAGCGCGGAATAGGTTGTGCCTGGCGTGCTGGCGGCGAGCGCAACCTGCGGGGTGTGTGGCATCGTCCGCTGCAGCAGACGGAAAGCGGCTACCGGCTGCGACAGCTGCTTTTCCAAGATGGCGGTGGCCGCCAGGGCCGAATCGAGCGGGGGCTCAGCCTCGGCGCTGATCGCGGCTTCGACCTGCGCTACGTGTAGATCGCAGAGCTCGCGCCACAGTCCGTATTTGCCCGCGAGGTCGCTCAGCTGCTCCAGTGGCACGACGTGCGGCGCCAGCTCGAAGGCCTGTCGACGCAGCGCGAATCCGTCCGCGGGTTGGTTCAGCTTCTCTTCGTAAATCTGCGCCAGCTCAATGAGGATCATCGCGGCCGGCACCACATCGCCTTGATCGATGGCGATGCTTAGGCGGCGCTGACCGATCAGCACGACCTCGCTCCAGCGGTCGGCGGCGATGAACATCTGGCCCATCGCTTCCAGCGCCTGCAGAACGATCAGTCGCACATTGGCCGCTTCCGGTGCGTCGGCGGGCAGATCGGGCGAGATCTGCAGTACGCGCTCGTACGCCAGGAGGGCGCGATCGTTGTCCTTGCCGCGCGTCTGCCACATCGTCGCGATATCGAAGGCGCGCTCCATGCGCGCCACCGGATCTTCGGTCAGAAGCAGCTCGCGCTCGGCGTAGCGCGCCGCCTTGTTGTACTCGCCCAGCTCTTCGAACAGCACGCGCAGTCGGCGATGGACGCGCAGATCGACGATCGGCGTGTCGGCCTGGACGCGCTCGATCAGCGCTGCCGCACCACGCGGATCTTTGAGGTGCTCGCTGTAGACCTCGGACAGCTCCAGCGCCACGCTCAGTTTGTCGCGCAGCGGCAGCGGCGGATCGTTGGCGGCGAGCTGTCGCTCCAGCACGGCCTTGAGCTCGGCCCAGTCCCCCCGTTTGCGATACAGGCGCTGCAGGCTGCTTAGGGCCTCGGCATCGTCAGAGACGCGGGCCAGGACTTCACGGAAGGCGCGAACGCTCTTTTCCAAGAGCGCGGCATCTTCGCTCTCTTGCGTCAGGCGACCGAGCAGTCGCTGCAGATCCGCGCCGGCCCGCGGGTTTTGTTTTAGGCACAGCTCCAGCGTCTGGACAGCCAGTTCGATGCGGGCCTGGCGGCCGTAGATGCGGGCCAGCTCGCACAGCACCTCTTCCGACTCGGGGCCTGGCGGACAGATGCGCACAGCGCGCTCTAGGTGCGAGACGGCGCGCGGCAGATCTTCGTTGTCCTCGGCGATCTTGGCGATCTGGCGGTGCAGACCCAGCTTCTCACGCGGCGTCGGCGCGACCTTGAGATAGGCCTCCAGCACATCGACGAGCTCACTCTTATTGCCAAGCAGCTGCAGCGCATCCGAGAGGCGCTTTAAGGCATCGCGATCGTTCGGCAGCTCGTTGAGCAGGGCGCGACAGACCCAGATCGTCATGCCCAGGCTGTCTTGCGCATCGATGCTTTCGCCGCGCTGCAGCATGCGCTGATCGCACAGCGCCATCATGCGGCGCAACAGCGATAGGCGCTCGGCACGATCGGTCACCAGGCCGACCTGCTGCCGCAGGAGCTCCAGCTGACCGGGGACGTCGCCGCTCTGCTCGCGCAGCTCGATCAGGATCTTGATCGAGGGCAGATCGGTCGACAGACCCAGCAGCTCTTCATAGACCGCGGCCGCGTGCTTGGGCTCGTGCAGCTCGCGATACAGCTGACCCAGGCGCCGCAGGAGCTCGACGCGCTCGGGGACCTCATCGGCCGAGACGCGCTCTAGCTCGATCTGCAGCTCGCGCACCTGCTGATCGATGCGGGCCAGGCGCTGCGCCAAGCGCTTGCGCTCACTCTGCGAGCGCGTGCTGGGCAAAAGCTCATCAATGCGTCGCCAGATGGCAGCGGCTGAGGCTACGTCCTGCAGCTTCTTTTCGTAGAGCTCGGCCAGCTCTTCCAGCTGCTTGGCATAGCTCGTCAGGTCCAGGCGAGCGGTCTCGAACTGCGCCGCCATGCGCGCTTCCTGCAGCACGGCCAGGCCAATGAAGTCGCGACGCGACTTGTAGAAGTCGTTCAGCTTGCGGAAGGCGTCAGCATGCAGCGGCAGCTCGTGGAAGGCCTGCTTCAGGCAGGCGATGTGGCGCTCTTGATCACCCCCGCGCTGATACAGATCGGCGGCCTGCATCAAGAGCTCGGCGCGCTCCTCGGGCAGCGCCGCTTCGCTGGCGTCTTCTTCGCGCAGCGCCGCCAGGCCAAACAGATCGCCGGACTTCTCCAGCGTCTGCTTCAGCGTGTCGCGCGTCTCCTGCCACTCCTCGACCGAGTTCACCGCATCGAGGCCGGTGCGGCAGGCATCGATGATCGCGCCGTAATCAATCGGGATGCTGCTCTCTTCGTAGAGCTTGCGCAGCTTCGGACCACGACGCGAGACGCGAGCGCCGCTCTTGTACAGCTTGATCAGCTCAACCGCCCGTTGGTCGGTGGGCAGCCGGCTGTACATCGTCTCTAGCAGGCCGGCGGCGGTGACGTTGCGGGCATCGGCATCCAGTGCGCGCTTGAGCATCTGGATGGCCTTGCGCTCGTGCTCACGTAGCTCTGCCGATGCCGCGTCGGCTTCGGTCTTGCCGGCGGCCTTGTCCGCCTCATCGCTCTTGGCGACGTTCTTTGGATCGAGGTAGCGCTTGGCCAGGCTGAGATAGATCTCGCTAGCGTGTCGTCGCGCTTGATCTTTTTCGGCCATCCCTGGCTGGTAATCGGGCGAAACGTAGGCATCGGCGAGCGTCGCGAGCAGCGGTTCGGGTACTTCTTCGCCACTGCCGCCATCGTTGTGCATGCGCAGGGCGCCGCGCAGCGCTTCGACTGCGCCCGCGGGATCGTTGAGGCGCAGCTTCAGCTGCCCCAGCTCCAGCGCCAGCGCGACCCCGGACTGCGTCTCGTTGGCGACGAGGTTGGCGAGATGCAGCTCGATGAGCCGCGCCACCATATCCATGTCGCCGAGCGACTGATAGATGCCGCGCCCACGGCGCAGCGGCTCTAGGTTGTCGGGGCGTAGCTTGAAGGCGGTTTGATAGTGAACGAGGGCGTCCTCGAAGCGGCCGAGCTCCTCTTCGCAGAGGATGCCGAGCTGATACTCAAGCTCGGCGCCCATGCGGGCGGCCGGCGGGGTCTCGATCTGCTCTTGCAGCTCGCCCAGGCCGCGCTCTAGGCAGTGCACGGCGGCGACGACATCGGGACGACGGCGAAAGGCCAGCGCCGCGGCCAAGAGCGTCTCGGCTGCCTGCACGCCGCGCTGTCCTTCGGCCTTGCGGACCAGCTCGTCGGGATCGACCTCAGCGGGTGGCGGAGGAGCGGGGCGCGGGGCGGAGCTGCCCGTCGCACCGGCCCCGGCCGCGGGGGCTGCCGTCTTGGCCCCGGGCCCACCGCTTGAACCTTTGCTGGGCGCCGCAGTCGCTTTGCTCGGTCCTGTGCTGGCCGGGCGCTGGTCGCGCGTTCCTGTCGTGTTTTCTTTGGTTCCCATAGACCGCTCGATCGGGGTTGCCTAGACGCGTGGTCTGTTCACCTTAACACGCCTCCTGTCCCCATCCCACTACCGATTTACCGGCGATTTCGCCGAGTTCTGCCGTCCGTGCGCGTCGGCAAATCGCGATCGCTGCCGACTTAGCCGCGTGACTCGATCGCGTTAGCTGCGGGCGTGCGGGCCGCAGGTGGGGAACTGTGGTGTTGCCTCCCGCCGTGCGAAGTTCCGGCTGAGAGGGGAGGTTGAAAGGGTGGTCCGGCGCTTGCTGTGTGCCCAGAGGAACGCAGGAAGGTCGTCGGCCATGGAAGCGCGAGAAGTAGTCGGCAAGTACCGCATCGCCCGCAAGCTCGGCCAGGGTGGCATGGGCAGCGTGTTCGAGGCGGTGGACGAAAAGATCAAGAGCCACGTAGCGCTGAAGATCCTCAACCTTCAGTGCTCACAGAACATTCAGGTGGTGATGCGCTTTCTCAACGAAGCGCAGATCGCCAACAGCATCCGTCACCCCGGCATCGTCAAGGTCTATGACCACGGCTTTCTGCCCAGCGGCGAGGCCTATCTAGCGATGGAGCTTCTGCAGGGCGTGTCGCTGCGCGAGCGCATGCGACAGGGCTGCAGCGAAGCCGACGTCATCCGCTGGGCCCGCCAGACAGCCTCGGCCCTGTCGGCGGCGCATGACCTGGGTGTGGTGCACCGAGACCTCAAGCCCGACAACCTGATGCTGGTCAGCGATCCCGAGGTCGCGGGCGGTGAGCGCATCAAGGTTCTCGACTTCGGCATCGCGCGCATCACGCGGCCGGAGCACTTTGGCGAGCCGTCGGGTATGACCGCGACTGGCATGCTGATCGGCACCCCCAGCTACATGGCGCCCGAGCAGTGCAGCAGCGCCAAGACCACCAACGACAAGGCCGACGTCTACGCGCTGGGCGTGATCCTCTACGAAGCCCTGGGCGGCGAGCTGCCCTTCGCCCCGCGACAGGCCAAAAGCGAACAGGACACCTCGGGGGGCGGCGGTGAGCTGATCGAGATCTTGTTCCACCACCTCCACTCGCCCCCCCCATCGCTCGCGAGCAAACGAGCCGATCTCTCCCCTCAGCTCTGCGAGCTCACCCATCTCATGCTGGCCAAGTCTCCCGCGCAGCGGCCATCGATGCGCGAGCTGTTGCAGCGGCTGGATGAGCTTTCGCGGGGGGCGTCCGACCGCCTCTTTGGGGTGAAGGAGGCACGGGAGAGTGGTGCGCTGACGCCGGCGTACGAGGCCGCTGCACCCTCGGCAGCGGTTCGAGCGTCACTGTGGGCGCAGCGTGGCGTGCTGGGCTGGCTGGTCGCAGGCTTCCTGGCGCTGGGCGGGGCGGGACTGTGGACGCAGCGGCGAGCGCCCCCACCGGAGTCACAGCGCGCCGCGGCCAGCCTGCGTGTTTCCCCGTCGCCACAGGTCGTGGAGGCGGCGGCTTCGCTGGCTCCGTCGTCCCCGTCGCCCCCGTCGGGTCCCGTGGCACTCGTTCCGCCGTCCGTGGGGGCTTCGCCGGGGGCCGCGCCAAAGCACGCGCCAGACATCACCGACAGTCCCGCGCACGAGGCGCAGAGTCGACCGAGCGCTCATGGGGGACGCGGAAAGCGCGTGCCGGCCCCGCGGCGCGGCCTGGCGGGTGCGACGCGATCGACGCTGAGCCCGAACCAGATCAGCGAGCGGCTAGAGCAGGCGCGGGCCGCCCTGAGTCAGGGGCAAGCCGACGAGACCCTGCGTCTGACCCGCGAGCTGGAGGAGGCGGGGGGCAGGCTCTCGGCGACGCAGATGCAAGAGGCACAGTCGCTGCGCGGGCGGGCCGCCTGCATCGTCGGGGATGCGCAGGAAGCCAGCCGGGCTCACGCTGCTCTGGTGTCTGGTTTCCATCGCGGCCTGATCGAGTCGTTCTGCGCCAAGCACCAGGTCCGCTGTGCCGAGAGTCGGCGGGGTGCGCTGTGCACAACGCTGCGACAAGAGGCTGCACCGGCTGCACCGGCATTGCCCACCACGCTGCGGGATCCCTTCCCGGGGGCGGGGCGTGGGCGCCCATAGCAGGCCTGGGCGCCCGCCTGGGCGGCGTCTCTCCCTCGGGGAATTGAGTATGATGGCGGCATGCTGGTGCCGTTTACGCAAGACGTCTACACCGACACCCGACCCGCCAAGTTCTTCGGCGTCGAGTGCGGCTCGCGAATGACCGTGGTGCGCCTGGCGACAGGTGGGCTCTTTGTCCACTCGCCGGTCGCGCTAGACGACGAGACGCGTCGTCAGGTCGATGCCCTGGGCGAGGTGCGCGCCGTCGTGGCCCCCAGCCTGTTCCATCACCTGCACGTGCGCCCATGGATGACGGCCTATCCGCGAGCCCACTTTGCAGCCTGCCCCGGCCTGGAGTGGAAGCGCAGCGATCTTGAGTGGTCGAGCGTGCTCGGCGATGTGCCGCACCCGATCTGGGCTGACGAGGTGGATCAGGTCTACTTCTCGGCGCGGCGCGAGAACGAGGTCGATTTCTATCTGCCGCGGCACAAGGTCCTGATCTGCGCCGATGCGCTGCTGAACATCTCGACGATTCCAGCGCTGACCTCGCAGGTTGCCTCGCGGCTGATGGGTAACCACGCACCGGGCATCGGCTGGATGGAGTACCTGATGATCCGCGACCGCAGGCTGGCGCGGCGCCAGGTCGAGCGCATCCTGGCCTGGGACTTCGAGCGCATTGTCCTCGCGCACGGCTCGATGATCGAGCGCGATGGGCCCGACGTCGTTCGTCGCGCCTACGCTTGGCTCTAGCCTCCCGCGGCGGTCCTGCGTCGGGGTATCGGGCGGGCTAAGCGGCTAGTGCTGCGCGGTAGATCTTGCCGCACACCTTGCCGCACACCGCCGCAGGTCTGCCAGGACCGGTGCGATGCGACGCAAAAAAGCGATTCGTCCCCGGCACTTGGTGTGAAAAAATAGTCGCATGGCTGCTTCTAGCTGGCGGTTTCCGCCGGCCTTCTGGACCGCCAACGTCATCGAGCTGTGCGAGCGCGCCGCTTACTACGGTTGGTTCATCATGCTGGCGCCGTTCCTCACAGACGTCGTCGGCTACAGCGACATCCAGGCCGGCTACATCGGCGGTCTGTTTGCCGCGTTTTTGTACCTCTTGCCGTTCCTATCGGGAGCCTTCGCGGATCGTGTGGGCTATCGCTGGGCCCTGCTCTTGGCGCTGTTTCTGCTGACGCTGGGCTACGGCGGCATTGGGCTCTTGCCGAAGAAGCACTGGGTGCTCCTGTCGATGCTGTTCATCATGGGTGGCGGCGCGCTGGTCAAGCCGATCATCACCGGCACCGTCGCGCGCAGCTCGGATGAAGCCAGTCGAGCCCGCGCCTTCAGCCTGTTTTACATGATGGTCAACATCGGCAGCTTCCTGGGCAAGACGGTGGCCAAGCCGGTGCGCGTCTCGTTTGGGCTGGCGACGATGCCGCTTTTGTCGGCGGGGGTGGCCTTGCTGGCGCTGTTCGTCGTGGCGGCGCTGTATTTCCCCAAGCCCAGCGCTGATGAACAGCGCAAGATCACCAGCCTGCGCGAGACCTGGACGCAGCTCGTCGCCGACTTTACGCAGGTGCTCAAGAGCGGTCGCTTGATGGCGCTCGTGCTGATCACCGCGGGCTTCTGGATCATTCAGGGGCAGCTCTATTCTTCGATGCCGAAGTACGTGCTGCGTCTGGTCGGCAGCGATGCCAGTCCCGAGTGGTACGCCAACATCAATCCGGTGGTGGTGACGCTGTCGGTGGTGCCCATCACCTATCTGTCGCGCAAGCTCCTGCCGATGGCGTCGATCTCGATCGCGCTGGCGATGATTCCGATCTCGGCCGCAGTGGTGGCGATCCTGCCGCCGCTTCTGGGTCCCATCGCGCTGCCGGCGTGGCTGCGCATCGGGCCGTTTGCGCATGGCACTGGCTTTCTGCATCCGGTGACGGTGGCAATGGTCACGGGCATCGCCATCCAGGGACTGTCGGAGTGCTTCTTAAGCCCGCGCTATCTCGAATTCGCCTCGAAGCTCGCCCCGCCGGGCAAAGAGGCGCTGTATCTCGGCTACTCGCACCTCAACAACTTCTTCTCGTGGCTCATCGGCTACATCCTGTCCGGCTATCTCATCGATGCTTTCTGTCCCGATCCGGGCAAGCTCTCAGCCGCTGAGCGGGCGGCGCATAGCGCGGCGCTGGCGGGAAAAGGTCCGCTGCCTGCAGCCTACGCCCATGCCCACTACCTGTGGTTTGTGTTCGTCGGCATCGGCGTCGTGGCCTTCATCTGCTTGCTGTGGTTTCGCGTCGTCACCTCGCGTCACGATGCTCAGCGCGGGGCGGCTCAAGGCTCATGAAACTGACTCCCTTTGCCAAGACGTTCATCGCCCTGGTCATTGTCGCGGTGGTGGGCGTGGTCTTCTATTTTCGGCGCCATGAGATCCGCGCCGGTCTGAACGCTGCCGATCGTCCCTCGGCATCGGCTGGCCCCAGCGATCCGCTGCCCGACAGGCTGCCGGAAAAGTCGGCGATTGACCCCGCGGGGAAGGGTGCGGCTGCGCCGGCGGCGAAGCCGGGTCGCATCGTGATTGGCGTCAATGACTTTGGTGGGGGCTACCCGCTGATCCTGGCCAACGATGGCGCGCAGCCCGGTCCCAAGTCGCTGTTTGCCAAGGCCGGCGTTGATGTCGAGGTGCGGCTGATCCGCGGATCGAAGGAGCGCCTCAAAGCCTTCGACGATGGCGAAGTGCACATCATGCTGCTGACGCTGGATTACCTGGCGAACTTGGCGCCGCTTTACAAGCAGAAGGGCATCGATCTGCGCAGCTTCCTGCTGGTCGATTGGAGTCGCGGCAACATCGGCATCGCCGCCAAGCCGCAGTTCAAGAGCATCGAGGAGCTAAAGACCGCGCGCATCGCCACGACGCGCAATACGCCGACGCACTACCTCCTGCTTTCGCTGCTAGAGAAGAGCAACCTGACCCTGCCCGAGATCGAAGACATCAAGAGCCGCTTGGTCTGGGCGGTGAAGACGCCGGATGCGGGTGCGCTGTTCGCGCGTGGCGAGGTCGATGCCGTGGCGATCTGGGAGCCGCACCTCTCGGATGCCATCTCGGACGGCAAGGGCATCACGCTGGTGACCACCGAGACGGCGACCAACCTGGTGGCCGATGTGCTGTTTGGGCGCAAGAACTGGCTGGAAGAAAACCGCGAGGTCTTGGCCCGGCTGACGCAGACCTTCTTTTCGGCAGTGGACGAGCTGAACCAAGATCCGGCCCGCGCCATCGATCTATCGGCGGCGGCCTTTGGCCAGAAGCGCGATCTGGTGGAGTCGACCCTCAAGAAGATCAAGCCGGCTCAGTTCGCCGACAACCGCGCCTTCTTCGGACTGGAGACCGAGGAGTGCGCCTACGACCACCTGTTCCTGGAAGCCAGCACGGTCTGGCAGCGCGAGGGGCTGATCAAAGAAGGGGTGCCCGCGGTCGACAGCAAGTGGACCAAGGTGCTGTCGGCTCTGGCGCCGCAGTATCGCGATCAGAAGATCGTCGAGAGCTTCCGCTTCCTGGGGCTGCCGGCGCAGGGCGGACCGTCGCTTTTGACGAAGAGCATCAGCATCTATTTTGGCAGCGGTCAAAGCACGTTGGATGCCAATGCGCGCAAGGTGTTGGATCGCTTTGCCAAGACGCTCGCGATGTTTCAGAACGCCTTCGTGCAGGTCGAAGGAAACACCGACAACGTCGGCAACCGCACAGCCAACGTCGCGCTGTCCAAGTCGCGAGCCGAAGCGGTGATCGCGTACTTGGTGGAGCGCTATCGCTTTGATCGCAGCCGCTTTGTCGCCATCGGCAACGGACCGGATCGCCCAGTGGCCGACAATCAAACGAACGAAGGCCGCGAGCAAAACCGCCGTACCGATTTCAAGCTCATCAAGAACGTCGCGCGCGTCGCTCCATAGCTCGGATGCGGGCGCCCCGTCCCGTTGGTGAAGGGCGCGAACGGCTAGGACTTGGGCTTGGGCTTGGGCGCGGGGGCCACGGCTGCCTGCTTGCGTCCGGCGCGCAGCCAAGCCAGGGCCACACCGAGCAGCACCGCCGCGTAGCTGCCCAGGATGAAGGGCTTGGGAAGCTCGGGCCACAGCGTCGCCAAGGTACCCATTGCTAGCAGGCCAATGACCAGCGGCCAGAGCGCGCGCAGGCCCAGGAAGATCAGGGCCAGGCAGGCTCCTGACCAGACGACCATCTCTAGCGGGAAGAGCTGCTTCATGATCCAGCCCATGCGTAGACCCACGAGGCGCTGGAGCAGGTTCTGCGTCACTGCGAGCGTTACCACCAGGAAGATGCGGCGGTGGAACAGGTTGGCCAGCAGCACATCGCGCTGTAGCTGGCCTGCCCCCAGGATGCCGGCCAGCAGCAAGACCGAGCCGAGTACCGCATCGCGCGTCGACATCGTGCGCTGCGCGACTCGCAGCGAGATCAGCGCAACCACCAGGATCGCGGTCGTGCCGATTGTGCGGATCATGCGCTTGCGGGTCAGCGAGCCGGCCTCGGCGCTATGACTTTGCTCGATGCGCAGCACCGCAATCAGCGCATCCATCGTCGGGAAGCGCCCTTTGGGATCGACGCTCAGGCCGCGCAAGAGGGCGCGATGAACCTCGACCGGTACCTTGCTGCTCGGGGGGGGCGGACGGACCGGACCGTTCACCGCTTCGGCCAGCTGCTCGACGGTCTCGCCGGAAAACGGCAGGAAGCCGTACAGCGCCTCGAACAGCGCGGCACAGAAGGAAAACTGATCGCTGAAGGCATCGACATCGCCGCCGATGTACTGCTCTGGCGACATATAGCCCGGCGTGCCCGAGATGCTGCCGACGCGCGTCACCTGATCGGTGGCGGCACTGCCTGGCTGGTTTAGCGCGCCGCCCCCGCGTGCTCTTAGATTCGGGCGGCGATCGTCCCTGGCCTGGCTGTCGTCCTCGTGCTTGGACGCCTCTTCACGCTGGGCTGCGTCTTGATTTTCGCCCGTTCCCTCGGACGCTGTGCCGGCTCCCTGGGACGTGGGCTGGGTCTCCCCGGTCGCGCCCGGTCGACCGGGCAGCCCATGCTCACCACTCAGCGCCGAAGGCAGCTCAATGCTCGCTGCACTCTGCCCCCCAAGCCGAGCCAGCCCGAAGTCGATGACCCGCGGCCGCCCATCCTTGCCGACGAGCACATTGTCGGGTTTGAAGTCGCGATGCACGATGCCGGCGGCGTGCGCGGCCGCCAGAGCCTCGCCGGCTTGCAGATACATCTCCAGGATCTGTCGCCAGCTCCGGGGCGCGTCTGAGCACCAGTCAGACAACGTCGGGCCCTCGATGTATTCCATCGAGATGTAGACGTGGCCCTCGGCCTCGCCGACTTCGTAGACGGTCACAATGCTGGGATGCGTGATGCGGGCTAGCGAGCGGGCTTCGACCAGCGTCCGCTGCTTCTGCCCGACGCTGCCCCCGCGCTGGCGATGCATCAGCTTGAGCGCGATGCGGCGATCCAGCAGCTCGTCATAGGCGGCATACACCGCGCCCATGCCCCCGGCGCCCAGTCGGCGGATCAGGGGGAAGCGTCCGACTCGCTGCGGCTCACGTTCTGCGACGTCGTCCTGGGATGGGCCGTCGAAGACCTCATCGTCCATGGTTACGGCGGCGAGCCGCTGCCTAGTCTTGTTACCAACCACCCCCATTTGCGATCAACGACCGTCCATAAGGGATCGTATCGTGTGGGTCGGTGCGGTTCAATAGCGACGACCCAGGCCGCTGTGCGACGGCGCGGGCCTAGCGCGGCTGGCGCGGTAGGGAAAGGCGCGTGCCTTTGGGGTCGCGGGGCGACTTGGGCGTGGTCGAGTCGGCGCGGCCTTGTCCTGCGCGGGCCCAGGCCAGGCTGATGCACAGCACGATGGCCAAGTAGACGCCCAGCATCAGCGCGCGAGGAAAGCCAGGCCACAGCGCGATGAGTGCGGCCACCCCCGCCAAGCCGGGGACGGTCCAGCGCAGCGGTCGCAGGCCCAAGAGCGACATCATCGCCATGCCGCCCGCCCAGACCAGCATCTCAAACGGGATGAGCTGTCGCATCAGCCAGCCGAGCTTCCAGCCCAGCAGACGCTGTCCCAGGTTCTGGCTCATGATCACCATCAGGGCCAGGTAGATGTGACGGTGAAACGTGTTCTCCAGCAGCGTGCGGAAGCGTAGCAGGCCGGCTCCCCCCAGGACCCCGATCAGGATCAGCGAGCCGAGCATGCCATCACGGGCCGCGACGTTACCCGATGCCATGCGCAGTGCGATGATCGCGCCCAAGACCAGGGCCAGACCGGCGAACAAGCGCAAGATGCGAAAGCGTCCCAGCGCGCTGCTGCCTGCCGTCTCTGAGAGCTCCAGCCGCAGCGCCGAGAGCAGCTCGTCCATGTCGGCAAAGCGGCCCCCGGGGGCGGCGGCCAGACCGCGCAACAGGGCTTGCTGAATCTCGACGGGAACCCGCGTTCCCGCCGGCGGGGGACGCACCGCGCCCTGCACCGACTTCTTCAGCTCTTCGAGGGTCTCACCGGGAAACGGCAGGTAGCCATAGAGAGCTTCGTACAGCGCGGCGCAGAAGGAAAACTGATCGCTCAAGGCATCGACATCGCCGCCTGCGTACTGCTCCGGCGACATGTAACCAGGCGTGCCCGAGATGCTGCCCGCCACCGTCAACCGATCCAGCGAAGCGCTCGCGCTGAGCGTGCGGGCTGGCATCGGGATCGCGCCTTCGGGCCCTGGTCGATCCGCGGTGCCGGCGGTAGACGAGGCTACGCGACCACTCAGCGACGACGGCAACTCAGCCTGCGGGCTACCCGCCCCGCCCAGCCGGGCCAAGCCAAAGTCGACCACCCGCGGCCGCCCGTCTCGCCCGACGAGGACATTGTCGGGCTTGAAGTCCCGATGGACAATCCCCGCCTGGTGGGCTGCGGCCAGGCCGGCGCCGGCTTGCAGGTACATCGCTAGGATGTCTTGCCAGCTGCGCGGTGCTTCGGCGAGCCAGTCGGCGAGGGTGGCCCCATCGATGTACTCCATCGAGATGTAGACCTGGCCCTCGGCCTCCCCGACCTCGTAGACCATCGGGATGTTCGCCTGGGTCAGGCGAGCTAGGGCGCGTGCCTCGACGAGGGTGCGCTGTCGCCGGCCCAGGCTGCCAGCGCGCGTGCTGTGCATGACCTTGAGCGCGACCTTGCGATCTAGAAGCTCATCGTAGGCGGCATAGACCGCGCCCATCCCTCCGGCGCCCAGACGACGCAGGATGGGAAAGCGACCCACCTGGGCCGGCACATAGGACGCGGCCTGCACCGACACGCTCGCCGGCTGACCCGAGAACACATCGTCATCGAGCGTGACGGCCGGCAGGGGGTTGTGACGCGAGTCAGAGCCAACCGGATCTGCGTCGTCCAGATCTGGCCGTGACGCGTCGGCACCCGCAGGAGGAGGGAAGTGACCCATGGTCAAAAGGCCTTCCTCCTAGGGTATCGCGCGTCGCTGCCCCGGCTCAATACGGGGCAGCCGCGCGCCCCTCTAGCCGCGGTATGCCAGGGGGCCCGGCGACGGAAAAAATCACGGACAAGCCCGGCGCCGAGCAGCCTTCGGCCCAGACGTCCAGGCAGCGCGGGGCGCGGGGGCCGCCGACTAGGGATCGATCGGCACGGGCTCAAGCTTGTAGCCGCGCGAGGTCATGCACAGGTTGCTGAGCTTCTTGACCTGCTCTTTGCGCGCCGCCCGCTGCTCGCTCGACAGCGAGCCCAGGGGACCGGCCTGGACCTCGGCGTTGTACTCGCAGACCGCCTTGTCGTACTTCATCTGGTCGGACTTGACGCCATCCTTCTTCCACTCCATCGGCAGCGTCACGCAGGCCGACAAGGCGAAAGGAAGCACCGCCCCGGCACAGAGCGCAAGACCTGTGCCCCATAGACGACTGATCGCTGTCATTGCATTGCCCCTCTTTGCAACATACCGAAATTTACGCGATTACGGGGCGCGATCTGACATCCAACCGAGCGTCGGCCGGACCGGTAGCCCAGTCAGGTGCAAGGGGGGATGAGGTGGGCGGAAGCGAGGTGGGGGAAGCGAGGTGGGCGAGAGGCGAGAGCTAGACGTGGCCGAGCTTTTGACGGGGTAGAGCGAGGAGCTCGGCAAGCTGCTCTTTGAGGATGGGGAGCGGCTGGGCGTAGACGTCTTCGATCAGCGAGACCAGCGGCGGGGCGCCGATGCTATCGACGGCCGAAAGGGCGGCCTGCAGCTCGGCGGTGATCTCTTCGCGGTAGGTCTGATCGATGGCGGGCGTCAGCACCCCGCGGCGCGTCAGATACTTGCCGAAGCGGTTCAGCGGATCGCGCTTCTCCCACACCGCGCTCTCGTCGAGCTCGCCCTTGCGATAGACGCTGGGATCGTCGGATGAAGAGTGAGCCGCGCGGCGATAAGTGCAGGCTTCGATCAAGGTCGGCCCTTGCCCCGCGCGAGCCCGCGCCGCCGCCTGCAGCGTCACCGAGGCCAGCGCCAGGACATCGTTGCCATCGACGCGGATGCCGGGGAAGCCATAGGCCAGGGCCTTGTGCGCGATCGACTTCGCCGCCGTCTGGACTGTCGCGGGCGTCGAGATCGCCCAGCCGTTATTGCGGCAGACGAAGATGCAGGGCGCTTTCCACACCCCTGCGAAGTTTAGGCCGACGTGGAAGTCACCCGGCGACGCCGTGCCTTCGCCGAAGTAGACGACCGAGACATCGTCCTTGCCCATGATCTGCGCCGCCCGCGCCACGCCCACTGCCTGCGGGATCTGCGTTCCGACCGGCGAAGAGATCGAGACGAAGTTGCCGGCGCGGAAGGTGTGGTGCACCGGCATCTGCCGACCCTTGACCGGGTCTTCAGCGTTGCCGAACAGCTGATTGGTGTAGTCGCGCAGGGTGTAGCCGCGCCAGAAAGCGATGCCCGGCTCGCGATACGACGGAAACACCCAGTCGGTCTGACGCAGGGCGTAGGCGACACCGAAGTGCGTCGCTTCTTCGCCGAGCGACTGCATGTAAAAGCCCAGCCGCCCCGTGCGCTGCAGCTTCATGAAGCGATCGTCGACCAGCCGGACCTTGAGCATCTCGCGATAGATGCGCAGACCGTCGGCATCGCTGATGCGCGGCACGAGCGCGGGATCGACATCGGGCCGTACGGCGCCGTCATCGTCCAGGATGGCAAAAGGCGGCGGCGGATCACCCGCTTCCAAAATGGTCAGGCCAGGGGCGCTTGCTTGATTCATGGCGCTCCCTTGTAAGCGCCAGACGGCGAGCGAGTCAATACGCTTGTCGGCGCAGAGGCGGACGTCCCCTGTACGATAGCGGGCCGTGGGTTTTCTTCTTCGCTTCCGCGGCCGTACCGGCGGGCAAAAAAAAACTGAAACCAAATCGCCCGCGCCGTCACTTCCAGATGACCGAGCCGATGCTCGGCCGGCGATGCAGACGGACGGACCGGAACAGAAGATGACGGGCAAGCGGGCTTTGGCGCTGGTGCAGACCTCGTACCCCTTGGGGGGGCTGGCTGCCGATATGGAGGACGACGAGCGGGCGCTGGCCCCGCGCGAGACGCCGCTTCTGGCTCAGGCCCAGGATGGCAATCGCGTGGCCTTCCGCGCGCTGTTTGTGCAGCATGGTCCCGCTGTACGGCGTTATCTCGGCGACCTCTTGCGCGACGATGCGGCGGCCGATGATGCGACGCAAGAGACCTTCCTGCGCGTCTTCAATACGCTGCACACGCTGCGCGATAGCACGCGGCTCCTGGCCTGGCTGTTCGGCATCGCGCGCAATGTCTTTCTGGAGCACTGCCGCAGCCATCGCAAGCTTTCGCTGAGCAGCAGCGAGGTCGCCGAAGACAACGAGCCGATCGACGAGTCGCCCACGCCGGATGTCGCGCTGCTGCTGGCCGAGGCCGATCGCGTGCTGGCCGCGGCGCTGGCGCACGTTGGCGAGCCGCGCAAGAGCGCCCTCCTGCTGCGGCTCGATCATGGGCTGCCGTATGAAGACATCGCCGAGCTTATGGGCTGGTCGGTCGCCAAAGTGAAGAACGAAATCCATCGTGCGCGCCTGCAGCTGCGCTCGCAGCTTTTGCGCTATTTGGGAGGCTCATCGTGAATACCCATCCCCCGATTCAAGATCTCGAAGCTCTGGTGGCCGGCACTCTGGATGAAGATCGCAGCATCGTGCTGTCGTCTCACACCGACGACTGCGCGCTGTGTCAGCGCGAGCTTTCCTGGCTGCGTGCGGAGCGCGAGCTGTTCGCTCAGCGGGCCCTGGGCGTGCCGCCTTCCGAGGTCTGGTCCAAGATCGAAGCGCGCATCGAGTCGCAGATCAGCGAGCGCCAGCTGTCGGTTCGCAGCGAGCCGGTCAGCTTCCGTCGCCGCCTGCGCATGTCGTTCCAGCGCGAGCGAGCCCAGTGGTACGCCGTTGGTGCAGCTGCGGCTGCGATCTTTGGGCTGGTCGCGATCAGCCCGCTGTCGCCGCTGCGCCACAGCAGTCCGCTGGCGCCGATCGCCGAGGTACCGACCACGCCGTCGCCAGCCGCAGATCCGGCGGGGCTTGCGATCCACGTGAACACCGACAGCGGAGACGAAGATCACCTGACGGCCAGTGCTCCGGTTACGGGGCCGGTGTCGATGGAGCTTGCCACTTCGGCCGCCGAGGTCGAAGTGCTGGCCGGGCCGGCTGAGCTGGCCAAGGTGACGGTCAGCGACAGCAGCGAGAAGTCGGTGCGCCTGGTCCCGCCGGCCACCGCGGGGGGCAGCTGGCGACTGGAATACGGAAGTGGCAGCGCGCTACACGACGGTCATCTGCGGCTGCAGCTACCGACGGGGAGCAAGCTCTCGATCCGCACCGCATCCGGCGATGTTCAGGTCACCGACCTTGGTGGAGACGTCGCGATCAACACCGCATCCGGTGACATCCATGTGCGGGGCGCGCGGGCCGTGCAGCTAAGCAGCAGCAGCGGCGATATGGACCTGCGCGACATCAAGGGCGCCATCGAAGCCAAGACCACCTCCGGCGAGCTGCGGGTCGGTGGCGAGATCGTGAGTGCGCTGCGCTTTACGTCCGTGTCTGGCGATCTCACGTTGACCGGGCCGTGTCGCCTTGCGGCCTGCCAGGTCACGGCGGATACGACGTCTGGTGCGCTGCAGCTAGCCCCGAACAAGGATCACTCGCTGGCCCTGCGCCTGCATTCGCAGAGCGGGGAGATCAATGGCACGAGCGGCCTGACCGTCGAGATGAAGCGCGGCCCGGGCCTGCCGACGCAGTGGTCGACCAAGCTGGGGGCGGGCGCGGGGGCGATTGAGCTGCGCAGCATCAGCGGTGACATCAATATCGAAGCGCACTAGCTGGCCACCTAGCGCCGCCTGGAGGGCGCTGGTTTCGTCGCAGCTGTGATACCGTGCCAGGCATGTGGATCATGGCGCTGCGCTTGGCGCTGCGAGCTTTGCGACGGAACCGAATGCGCTCGGCCTTGACGGCGCTGGGCGTGATCATCGGCGTCGCCGCGCTGATTACGACGGTGGTAACCGGCGAGGGGGCGCGCAAGGTCATCGCGCAGCAGGTGGCTTCGATGGGCTCGGCGATGCTGATGATCGTGCCGGGCTCGTCGAACCAGGGCGGCTTTGCGGGCGGTGCGGGCACCGGGCGACCGCTACAGCGCGACGATATCGACGCGATCAAAGAGGCGCGCTCGGTCCGCTACGCCGTCCCCATCGATCGCAGCGGCGGCCAGGTGATCAGCGCGAATCTCAACTGGTCGACGCAGATCTTGGGCACGGCACCCGAGTATGTGCAGATCCGTGACTGGCCGTTGGCCCGCGGACGCTTCTTCACCGATGCGGAAAACGAGACGGCGGCCAAGGTCTGCGTGCTGGGTGCAACGGTGGCGCAGAACCTGTTTTCCGATCACAGCCCGGTCGGCGAGTCGATTCGCGTCAAGCAGATGCCCTGCGAGGTCATTGGGGTGCTCGTCGCCAAGGGGCAGTCGGCGATGGGCAACGATCAGGACGACGTCGTGCTGGTGCCGCACCTGACGCTGCGCACCCGCATCTTGAGCCAGAGTCGGCAGCACGTCGGCACGATCATGGTGTCCGCGACCTCGGACGAAGACATGGCCCAGGCCGAGCGCGATGTGATGCAGATCCTGCGCCAGCGGCACAAGCTGACCGATGATCAGGAAAACGACTTCACGATTCGCAACTTGTCTGAGCTGATGCAGACCCAGCAGCGCATCGTCGAGACACAGACCGCGATGCTGCGCAACGTCGCGGCGGTGTCGCTCTTGGTCGGCGGCATCGGCATCATGAACATCATGCTGGTCTCGGTGACCGAGCGGACGCGCGAGATCGGTCTGCGCCTCGCCATCGGCGCCCGCGAGACCGACATCCTGCTGCAGTTTCTCGTCGAGGCGGTCGTGCTCTCAGTGCTGGGAGGGCTGCTCGGCATCTTGCTGGGCATGCTGGGGGCCAAGCTCTTATCCCAGCTGGGCGGGGGCACACCCGTCGATTTTTCGGTGTCGTGGATGGCGCTGGGCTTCGGCGTGTCGGTGGGGATTGGTGTGCTGTTTGGCTTCTATCCCGCTCGCAAGGCGGCGCGCCTCGATCCCATCGACGCGCTGCGCTACGAATAGCGGCTACTGCGACAGCTGTCCGCGACGGTACAGCGCGTAGGCGACGAGCGGCGTCAGTGGGTTTAGGGTGATCATCACCACCGCTTCGTGCTGCGGCTGTCCGCGCACAACCAGGAGCTGGTGCGCGACTTCCAGCCCGAACGTGGTGCCGAAGAAGAAAGCCGATAGGCCGTTGCGGGCGCCGATGCCGATGGCTTCGCCGGCTTGGCCCGCGACGAAGCGAGGGGTGTAAGCGATAGCCCAGCCCTGGCCGGCGTGACCGACCCCCAGGCTCATGCCGAACAGCCCGCGATGACCGCCGACGACGCTGCCCTGGTAGTGATAGCCGGCATCCAGCCCGAAGAAGAGCTGCGGTCGCGGTGGGGCCAATGGGTTGCTGCGTCCAGCCGCTCCGCCGCGGGCTGCTTCGGCAGTCGCGGTCGCGCTCCAAGCACTGCCGAGATCGCGGTGCAGGATCATGCCGAGATTGACGTCGAGAGCGAAGCCGCCTTGGACCTCTGCAGCGCCTGGTGCGAAAGCGGCCGCGCCCCCCAAACCGACGCGCAGAGCCGGAAACGGATCGGTCGTGCTCGCGGCCTGCGCCGCCCCAAACGGCAGGCTGACCAGAAGCGGAGCCAAAAGGAGCGGGAGACGAACGCGACGGCGCATGGGCTGCAGCAGCCGGCGGTTCCTGGACGATATTGGTGACATTGGGGTCGCACCCTACCGCCAAACTCCGCCGCCGCCAACCCGGCTGGTGAGCGTCCGCTGGGCCTGCCCGGTGCGCTGGCTTGATGGGCAGGTCGGCACAGACGACAGGGCCGCCTGCCCCGCCGCCGCGAGGTCTATAATCGAGCCGTCTTTTGCCCTTTTTCAGAGGAGCCCCCGCCATGCCCAGCCCACAAGGAGCCGCGGTCGCCCCGCCGCCCCGCGCCCGTGTCCAGGTCGGCAAGCTGGTGAACATCACGCGCGCGGAGTTCAAGGCGGACCCGTTTCCGTTTTATGCCGAGCTTCGCGAGCACCACCCCGTCTATCGCGGTCGCAGCGGTCAGCTCGAAGGCTGGCTCCTGACCCGCTATGACGATGTGCTGATGGTGCTCAAAGATCCGCGCATGGCCAAGGATGTGCGCGGCGTGGCGGGCGCGGCCGAGCTCTCGAAGCGGCCGTGGATGCCGGCCTTCCTGCGCGCCATGGAGAGCAACATGCTCGACCAGGATGATCCCAACCATGCGCGGCTGCGTGGCCTCGTGCATCGCGCGTTCACGCCGGCTCGCGTCGAGAGCATGCAGGCGCACATCACCACCATCGCCACGCGCTTGCTCGATGCGGTGCAGGCGCGCGGCGAGCTAGAGCTGATCAAAGACTTCGCACTGCCGCTTCCGCTGACTGTGATCTGTGAGCTTCTGGGCGTGCCGCCCTCGGATCGTCTGCGCTTTGCCCGCTTGGTGCAGAGCGCGGTGGTGCCGCCGACCACGCTTAACGTCCTGCGCATGCTGCCGGCGATGTGGTCCTTGATTCGCTACCTGCATCGCCTGATTGCCGAGCGACAGCGGCAGCCCAAGGACGATCTGCTGAGCGCGCTTTCGCAGGTGGAAGAGGCTGGCGATCGGCTCAGCACCGATGAACAGACGGCGATGGTGATGCTGCTCTTGCTCGCCGGGTACGAGACCACGGTCAACCTGATCTCATCGGGCACGCTGGCGCTCCTTCAGCATCCCGAGCAGCTGGCTTGGCTGCGCGAGCATCCTGAGGGCATCAAGACCGCCGTCGAAGAGCTGCTGCGCTACTGCAATCCCGTCGAGACGGCGACCGAGCGCTACGCCAAGGAAGACCTGGAGCTACACGGCACGACGATCCGGCGGGGTGAGCTGCTGATTGCTGTTCTGGCCGCCGCGAACCGCGATCCCAGCAAGTTCAGTCAGCCCGATGTCCTGGATCTGCGGCGCGATCCCAATCGTCACCTGGCGTTCGGACAGGGCGGGCACTACTGCCTGGGGGCCTCACTGGCCCGCATGGAGGGGCAGATCGCGATCCAGCTTTTGCTCTCGCGCCTGCCCAATCTGCGGCTCGCTGTGCCGGCAGAGGGGCTGCGCTGGCGAGCCACCCCGGTGGTGCGTGGGCTGAAGGCGCTGCCGCTGCGCTTTGGCTCGTAGCGTCCGTCGCGCGACTTAGTTTTTCAGCAGCGCGGCGCGGATGAGCGACAGCGGTCCGCGACCGTAGCGCAAGAGGTCGTCGTGGAAGCTCTTGAGGGCATAGCCGCCCCCGCGCGCCGTCTTGACCTGATCGCGGAGTCGCAGGATTTCGAGCTTGCCCCAGGTGTAGACCATGTAAAGCGGGTCCTGCGTGCCGCGCAGCGCTTCCATCTCGGCGACCTTGCGCGTCTGCAGGGCCTGCTGCTGAAAGTAGGCTGTGCCCTCGGCAACGGTCATCGGTCGGGCGCCCGGCCCAGCCGCATCGGTGTGCATGCGCAGCGCGACCACAAAGCGACCCGCTCGCAACAGCGCGTCTTGGATCTGCGCCAAGCGCAGCCGGGGATCGCCGCCGCCGTAGCCTTCATCGAGCATCATCTGCTCGGTGTAGTGGGCCCAGCCTTCGATGTTGCTCATCACCCCGAAGAGCTGTCGCGCCTTGCTAAGCTTGGCGTCCCAGAGGTGCTGCAGGTAGTGGCCGGGATAGGCCTCGTGGATCGCCGTCACTTCGATGATGGCGCGGCTGTGCGCCCCGCGCAGGAAGTCCTCCGCCTGGTCTTTGGTCCAGCTCGGATTGGGCAGCGTGACGTAGTAGTACGCTTCCTTGGCGGTGTCGTACGGGCCCGGCGTGTCCATCGAGGCCAGCGTCGTGGCGCGCATAAACGGGGGCGACTCACGCACCAGCGGCAAGACCGGCGAGGGCACGGTGACGATGCCGCGTTCGATCAAGAACTTCTGCTGTCCCGACAGGCGGGCTGCTGTCTCGTCGATGACGCGATCCCCGGTGGGATGATCTTTGAGCATGTCTAGCTGCACGCTCTGCACGTCTTTTTTGCTGTCGATCTGCGTCGCCGTCTTGCGGAACTCGGCCTGCAGTCGCGCGATCTCGGCCTCGGCGCGCTTGAGGAGCTGGGGCAGCGGCTCGTCGATCATCTCGACCGCCCACAGGCGCTTTTTGTAGGCCTCACTGCCGATGGAAAAGTCCGCTGTCGCGTGGGTCCGGCGGCGGCGCAGGAAGTCGCCGAAGCGGCGCAGCGCGGTCGCTACGTTCTGGCTCTCGCTGCGCAGGGCAGCCTGTCGGCGCTCGTCTTTGATCTCGGGGAAGGCTAGAGGCACGTCGTCGCTTAAGAAGCGGGCCGTGGCATCGAGGTCGCTCAGCGTGATGTCGATCCCGACCTGCGCCACGGGGGCACTGTCGTCGAGGTTCTGCTCGGCAGCCTGCAACACGGCGGGCAGCTTGCGCAGCCGGGCCAGCACCAGATCCAGGCGCTGCTCCGCCGGCGCAAACGAGCGCTTGATGAGCGCATTGACGCTGCCGGCCACCATCCGCAGATAGATGCCAGGACGTCGGCGGTGATCCTGGGCTTCGGCGCGCAGGTAGATGCGGGCCGCGATGGCTTGGCGCACCAGATCCAGATCGAACCGGCTATCCGGCGACAGCGGTGCGCGCGGCACCCCAGCCAGCCGCTCCTGCCAGGTGCGCAGCCAAGTCAGCTCAGCAGCGATACCAGCCGGCGAAAGATCGTCGATTTCGCCATCGTAGGTGTGGACGCCAAGCTCCGTGGCTTCCAGCGGATAGTGCCGCAGATATTCCGCCGACAGCTTGTCAACGAGAGCCGAAAAGGCCTTTTCGTCGCCCGGCGCAGCGACGGCAGATGAGGCAGTGCCGGTCAGTGCCAAGCCCAACAAAAGCAGAAGGCAGCGCAGGCGGGATCCGGCCGCTAGGCCAGGGCGGATAGAGATCGGGCGAAGGCGGTTCATCAGGGCTGTTCTCTCTCAGATTTTTCGTGAAACAGGGGGGGATGCGCGGGCTGAATCAGGCCGCTTACCGCGGCGTGCACGATGGCCTGTCGCAAGAGCCGCAACCGCTCGCTCGTCGCCATGCGCCTCAGCGCCTCGGCGTGCAGGCGTTCACCGGCGATCTCGGCGAGCAGGGTGTGGTCGATGGCCGACAGCAGGCCCATCGTCGTCTGCTTGGACTTGCTGAGGATCGGCTGCAGCTCACCGACGCGAAACGAAAATGGCGGGATGGTGCGCGCGATATCGAGGATCTCTTCCGACAGGGCGCGCGGCAGCCCATCGCAGACGGTGAGGTGCGGCGTAAAGCCGGGATAGTCCGGCTTGCGCCACAGCGCGCGCAGCTGTTCGGCCTGACAGCGCAGGATGACCGTCGATTGCCGCTCGCTCAAGAATGCGTCGGCGCCGGGCACATGCACGCTGGTGCCGCGCACGGTCTGGGCTTGCCGCGGCAGGCGATAGCGCTGGCGGTAGGGACCGCGCACCGTGACGTGGGCCGGCTCTTTTTCGTGCGGGTTGGCCAGGGCACGCAGCAGGTTCAGCCAGGCGCATAGCCCCGGCTCGTCGGGATACACGACGTAAAACACGCGCACAAGCGGAGCCCCGGCCATGGCTCAGACCAGCAGGTAGCGCATGGCGGCTTCGTCGTGCTTGACGCTGTTTACGAACGAATACATCAGGTCGCCAAATGCCGCGGCGCGCGCAAACGACTGCGCACGCTCGGTGCGGTCGGCGAAGCGCGTAAACAGGCGCTCTTTGTCGGCCGTCTCGTTGAGAAACCAGGCGTACTCGGAGAGCAAGCGCTCCAGGATGCGGCGGGCCACGGCATCGCGGCGGTCGGCGACTTCGCGCAGGCGCTCGGTCGGCGTGCGATGCACCAGGCGCGCCACTTCATCCGGTGTGATGCCCGGCGGGGCGGCAATCAGCGGCGCGATCATCGAAAAGCAGATCAGCAGGCGGCTGTACTTGAGCCGAAAGTTCTTCACCAGCTCGTAGATTTTGTCGCTGGCCTCGGTCTTGCCGGTGCGGCGCGCCTCGTAGTTGAGGCACATGGTCTTCCAGTAGCGCAAAAGATCATTGAGCAGAAACACCGGCCGAAACGTCGCTGCGTGATCGGCAAAGTCGCGAAAATAAGTCCCCAAGATTTCGCTGATGACGGCTTCGTAAATCGGCGGGTTGTAGACGCAGATGCTTTCGAGCAGCAGCAGCATGCGCGCCGTGAAGTGGTTGCGATAATCGTCTTCGCGGCTGCCCAGCGTGCGCTGGATGTCCCCGACGTAGTGGATGTCCAGGTAGATGCCGCCCTGCGTGAATTCGGGAAAGCCCAGGCGGCGGCAGGCGGCGATGATCGCGGCATCGGCCAGCGTCTTGGCGACGCGTGATAACGGCCGCTCGCTGCTTTGACCAAGGCGCAGGAAAAAAATATCGACGTCCGAAGCCGCTGTCGCATCGCCGCGGCCGTACGAGCCGGTGACGTAGATGCACAGGTCGGGGATGTCGCGCACCTCGGGCAACGTCGAGAGCGTCTCGCGCAGCGTCGCCATCCGCGACAGCGCGAAGTCGCGGCGGCGAATGATTTCATCTGCGCTGTCGTGGGCGGTATCGGGGGTCATGGGCATGGCGGCAGCCCCAGGTAGACAAGGGCAGCCCGCGATGGGCTGTTTGGCGTCGAGCGGCGAGACTATACACAGATTCACCGGCGAAAGAACCTGTCGCGACGTCGTCTGCGCTCGCAGCGTGCCGGCCGCCCGGGCTGTGAACGTGCTATAGCGTCGGCCATGCTCACGCCGTCGCTCCCTGAGGAGCCCAAGTCTGGCTCTGCCCCGCCGCTGCCGGATCCGCAGCTTCTGGCTGTTCCGGCTGGCTTCTGCCTTGTGCGCTTTTTGCAGAGCTCGCCGGTGCCCGTGCTGCCGCCGCTTCTCTTCGACGCTGAGCGACGCTCGCTGCAGCTGGTGGTGTATCGCAGCGCAGCCCCCCTTCCGCCGAATGCGGCCCTCGCGGTCGAGGTCCTGATCTGTCAGCCGGCCGTTGGACAGCCGCTTCTGGTCTATGGCTTGCCGGGGGCGCGCTCGGCGGCAGCGCGTCGCGTACGTTCGACGGCGACAGCAACAGCGACGTCAACAGCGACAGACTGGCCCGATCTGGCCGATCTCAAGGAGCAGGTCGAGACGCAGCTAGGACTCAACGAAGACCTGTCGCTGTTCTACGCCATGACGGCGAGCGATCCCGGACTCACCTGGGTGGCTGATGCCGAGGCCGGACGCACGCTGCGCGCCCCGCGAGTCTTCGAGGATCTGCTCAAAGCGCTCTTGCGTGCCCGCTGTGCGAAGAAATCGGTGCCGGATCTGTGCGCTCGGCTGTGTGCTGCGTATGGGTCGCCCACTTCGCTGAATCGTCGCGGCTTTCCGACGGCAGAGGTGCTGGCTGCGCAGACCCCGGCCCGGCTGGCCAAGCGGCTTAAGCTGACGCCGCAGGTGGCCAAGGCGATGCATGCGCTGTCTTGCTTTTGTGCCGATGGTCGCTTCTATCCCGAGTCCTTGCGGCGCTTGCCGCGCGACTTTGCTGCCCTGCTGACCGAGGCCAAGAGCGACCAAGAGGCCGAAGCAAACGTGCTACTTGCCGTCGATGCCGAGCTGGAGTGGCAGGAGCGCGTAAGCTACTTCCTCGACCACCTGCCAGGCCGAAGCGAGCGGCTTAGCGGCCTGCTCTATCCCGCCCTCGCTTGTCATCGCGAGCTGCTCCTTGACATGGCGACGCTGCGAGCCTGGAGTGCGCGAATGCAGCGACGGAAGAGCGCCTCTCGCGCACCGCTGCGGGCAGGCAGTGAGGCGACCTCTGCCACCGTTTCGCGCATGCTGCAGCGGGTTGGTCACTACGCGATTTACGCTGGCCTGGCGCAGCGCCTGCTTTTGCAAGGGCCGCCTAGCGTATAGTGCGCCGGCATGTCGTCACTGAAGCTTTCACCGAGAACGTCTCGGCAATTTGTATGGGCTTGTCGCAGTGCCTGGCTGTGCGCTGGGCTGCTGTCGATCGAGCTTCTGGCCCAGGCGGATAAGCCGTCTGTAACGCCACCGAAAGTCGCGGCCGCAGTGCCCGGTCCGCTCGACGCCGGTCCGCGTCTGGTGAGCGAGATTCTCGCCGCCCCCGTCGAGCCGATGAGCGCGTTCAAGCTGACGTCAGACTTGGCAGATCGCGTCGGGGCTCGGCTGGCCGGGTCGCCGGGAGCCGAGCGTGCCGTCGCCTGGGCGCTGGGGGCGATGCAGGGCGCAGGTTTGCAAAACGTCCATCGCGAGCCGGTGCGCGTGCCGCGCTGGCTGCGCGGCGAAGAGTCGGCCGAGCTACTCGGCGAGACGGTGCAGCCGCTGCACATCGCAGCCCTTGGGGGCTCAGTCGGTACGCGGGTCGCGGGGCAAGACAAGGTCGTACCCATCGAGGCCGAGATCGTCGAGGTCGACTCGTTCGAGGCACTGGCCAAGCTCGGCGAGGCGGTTCGCGGGCGCATCGTGCTGTTCAACAAAGAGATGGCTCGTACCCGCGACTTCGACGGCTATCGCGACGTCGTGGCGCTGCGCAGCCGCGGTGCGGCGCAGGCCGCCAAGCTGGGCGCGCTGGCAGTGCTGGTGCGCTCGACCGGCACTGGCTTCCATCGCCAGCCGCACACCGGCGCCATGCGCTACGACGAAGGCGGGGTGCGCATTCCCGCGGCTGCGCTGGCCGCCGAAGATGCAGAGCTCCTGCATCGCCGCTTGCAGAGCGGCGAAAAGCTGCGCGTGCGTCTGCGTCTGTCGGCCAAGCTCGACGGCGAAGTCGATTCCTGGAATGTCGTCGGCGAAGTTCCGGGTCGCGAGCGACCTGACGAGATCGTCCTTCTTGGTGCACATCTCGACTCGTGGGATCTGGGCAGCGGGGCACTCGATGATGGCGCAGGATGTGGCCTGGTTATCGACACCGCTCGTCGCATGGCGCAGGCCGCGCAGAAGTCGCCGGGGGCTGGCCCGCGCCGCACCGTGCGCGTCGTGCTGTTCATGAACGAAGAGCTGGGGCTGTCAGGGGCCCGCGCCTATGCCGCCGCCCATCGCGACGAGCTGGCTCGCCACGTCGCGGCGATGGAAGCCGACTCCGGTGCTGGGCAGGCCTTTGGCTATCGCGTCACCGGCGGTTCCCCGGCTCAGACGTTGGTCAAGGACTGGCTCGTGCCCTTCGCCAAGCTGGTGCCGCAAGAGGTCACGGCCGTCGAGGAGTGGGGGGCGGACCTGATGCCGCTGCAAGCTGCCACGGTGCCCGTCGTAGGGGTCGCGCAGGATGTCTCGGACTATTTCGAGTGGCATCACACAGCCGGTGACACCGTCGACAAGATTCGACCGCGCGACTTTGCCCAGGCGCAGGCGGCGTTTGCTGCCCTGGCCTATGCCGCGGCCAATGCCGAAGCTCGGCTGCCCCCCTCTGCCAAACCTAGCCGCTTCTAAATCACGATTTTCCCTCGGCGAGCTCCTCGCCCCAAGTACGATAAAATCATGCGTGTACTCGTCATCCTCGATTCGCCGTCCAGCCTGCGTCCGCGCAGCGATACCTCCGTCGCCATCATGGACGAGCTGCAGCAGCGTGGCCACGAGGTCTTCCTCTGTGAGCTGCACGAGCTTTGGCTGCGCCACGAAGTTGCGGGAGCCGATGTGCGGGCGGTGCAGAGCGTCAGTCGCGAGACTGCACCGGCGGTCACCTGCGCCAGCGATTCGCAGCCGCGTCCGCTCGCCGATTTTCATGCCGTGCTGATGCGCAAGGATCCGCCATACGACGTCGCCTATCACACCGCGACGCTGATCCTGGAATACGCGCGTGGCAAGACGCTGCTCATCAACGACCCGCGCGGCCTGCGCGAAGCCAACGAGAAGCTGTTCATCTTCCACTTCCCGGACCTGTTGGCGCCGACGCTGGTCAGTCATTCCATCGCCGACCTGCGGGCCTTTATGCAGGCTCAGGGCGGGCAGATGATCGTCAAGCCGCTCGACGGGTATGCGGGCTTGTCGGTGTTCAACGTGCGCGAAGACGACTCGAACACCGGCGCCATCCTGGAGACGATGACCCATCACGGCAAGCGCTGGGTGATGGCGCAGCGCAAGCTGGATGTGAAGGGGAAGGGGGACAAGCGCATCCTGCTTCTCGACGGTGAGTTTCTGGCCGCGCTGCTGCGGCTGCCCGCCCAGAACGAGCTTCGCAGCAACCTGGCGCTCGGTGGCACCGCCCAGCCGACGGAGCTAACCCCGCGCGAGCGCGAGATCTGCGAGCGCGTGAAGCCTCGTCTGCGTCAGGAGGGCCTGCACTTCGTGGGTCTTGACGTCATCGACGGTCACCTGACCGAGATCAACGTCACGTCCCCGACGGGCATCCAGGCGGCCAACCGCCTGTACAACGAGCGCTTTGAGCGGCGCATCGTCGACTTCATCGAAGCCCGCGCGCCGCGCTTTTCTTAGCGGCTCTGCGACGGGAACGGGCAACCAACCCGCTGCCCCACCGTCCCCCGGCCCGTCCAGAGATCAGAAAAGCAAAAAGGCCGGCTCTCTTGCGAGAGTCGGCCTTTACCGTTTTCTGCGACGGAGTCCTGCGAACAGGTCGCCGCCGCAGACTGAACTACTTCTTCTTCTTGACCGGCTTGGCGGGGGCCTTCTTGGCAGGGGCCTTCTTCGCCGGAGCAGCAGCCTTCTTGGCGGGGGCCTTCTTCGCCGGGGCGGCCTTCTTGGCAGCCGGCTTCGCAGCCTTCTTGGCGGGGGCCTTCTTCTCCGTCTTCGGCTTCTTGCGCTTCTGGCCGCCGACGGCGCGCTTGGCGCGCGAGATATCGCCCTGCGCATCGAGGAAGTACAGGAAGCCTTCCTCACGCGCGAAGTTGCCGGCCTGAACCTTCTCGGCCTTACCGGCCACGGCGGCGGCGCCCGCGCGCTTCATCGGCGTCTTCCACACGTCGCTGCCGCGCAGGAAGTACAGGTAACCAGCTTCACGCTTCACACCAAGCTTGACAACTTTCTCAGCCATTTCAGTGTCCTCCAACTCGAAGGGGGTTGGTTGAAATTGACACTAAGAGAGGCCCGACGAGCCTGTCAACGGCTTTTGCGTGGAAAAGTTCACTTTTCTCGCGTTTTTTTTCCCGTGGAGCCCCCGAGGAGGTCGATCAGAGCCCTTTTTGCCAGTTTTTTGGCGCGCAAAAGGCCGGTTTTTGGCCTGCTCACTCGGAGAGTCTTCCCGTCTGAACTTTTCGATTTTCCGTCGCTGCGAATGATGATCGCGGGGCTTATGGGGTCTCGACGGGAGGTCCGTCCTAGCGGAGGCGGGCGCAGATCACCTGCTCGCTACTGACGGGGCTCAGAGGAGAGTCATCGAAGCCGCCCGCGCGATAGGTGATGGCAAACCCGTTGTAGTGCAGCAGCGCTTCTAACTCAGCCGGAAAAAACAGACGCTGCGCAAGCTGAACCACGCGCACTTGGGCCGGCTGGTCGGGCGCCTTGAGCGGGCTTCGGCCCTCATCGGGCTCGTAGAAAAAGCGAATCCACGCAAGCTGGGTCTCGGGGTCGTAGACGTGGCTGGTGGTGTAGATCAGCCGCTCGCCGGTGCGCGGGTGACGCAGGCGGGTGCGAGCGAACCGGCGGGTTGGGTTGCGCGCTAGCCAGACCGGGTCGGGATGGAAGACATCGAGCGCGAACATGCCGTCGGGAGTGAGCAGACGGCGCACCTCGGCCAGGGCGCTTTCGATATCGGCCCGCGTGTACAGGTGCATAAAGGCGTTGAACGGGCAGAGGATGAGGGGGAAGCGCCCAGCGAGCGGCAGCTGGCGAAAATCACTCTGTAAGATGTGAACGCGCGCGCGCGTACGCGCGTTCAGAGAACTGAGGCGCTTTCGGCAAGCTTGCAGCATCGCGCTGCTGCGGTCCACACCCAAGACGTGATGGCCGGCTCGCGCCAGAGGCAGCAGCAGGCGGCCGCTGCCGCAGCCTAGCTCGACGATGCGGAAGGACTCGGGGTCTGCCGAGCCCTGGGCTTGCCGGGCCACGAGCTCTCGGTACCACGCGACATCGTGGCGGCGTCGGCCATATTCGAGGTCGTAGAGGTCGGCGTCGTAGTAGCGCTCGGCGGTTCCGGCGGCCAGGGCGGCGAGGAAGTCGGGGTGATAGGCGGCGCTGTCCTCGGGGGCAACTAGGCGCTCGGACGGGGCTTGGGGGGAGCTTTCGGTAGCGGGCATGCCGCAGTCATAGCCTGGACCGGCAAAAAATTGACCCTCCTGGCTGGCGATGCCATGGTCCGGATGTGCGTGTGCTTGGGTTGGACGTCGGTTCCAAGACCATTGGCGTTGCGGTCAGCGACGAGCTAAGGCTCTGTGCGCACGCTGTGCGAACGCTGGCCCGGCAGGGAACGCGTGGCGATGTGGTCCAGGTGGCGGCGCTCTGCCAGACCTACCAGACGCAAGAGCTCGTCGTCGGTCTGCCCTATGACTGCGAAGGCAACGAGGGCAAGCGGGCGGCGCGGGTGCGGGTGCTGGGCGATGCCCTGGCCGCGGCCGGGATGCAGGTGTCCTACCAGGACGAGAGCTTCTCGACGGTCGAAGCCGAAGAGCACCTCCTCGCCGCCGATATGTCGCGGGCCCGGCGCAAACAGGTCATCGACAAGCTGGCCGCCGCGGTCATCCTGCAGGCTTGGCTAGATGCGCATCCGCCCACGGCAGCCGCAGCTGCCGGCTCGGCAGGGGAAGGCAGCCGATGAGTGGCGAGCGCTCGAATCGAGCCGCAACCGCAACCCCCTCCGAGGGGCGCCGAGGAGGGAGTCGGGGCGCCGGGCGCCGGGGGCGGGGCGGTCAGCTGGCGGCGGCGCTTATCGTCTTTTGTGCCGTCGCAGGGTTTCTGGGGACCGTCGGCTACTTCGCCGTACAGGCTCTGCGCTATCCCGACCGGCCCGGTCCGTTTGCTGGCCCGCGCGACGTCAAGGTCGTCATTGCCAAGGGCATGAGTCTCGCCGAGATCGCCCGCATGCTCGCTGAGAAGCAGCTCATCCACCACCCGGAGTGGTTTCGCTTCTACGCCAACGAGCGTGGCGTGGCGCAGAAGATCCGTGCCGGTGCCTACACCCTGTCGGCCTACATGACGCCGAAGCAGGTGCTCGACGTCCTGCTCTCCGGGGCGCGCGAGCCCGAGGTCCCGGTGACCATCCCCGAAGGCAAGAACATGCTGGAGGTGGCGCGGCTGCTCGAAGAGGCCGGCATCTGCAAGGCCAGCGAGGCCGAGCGGCTGATGCGCGATCCCAGCTATGCCCTGTCGCTGGGGGTCAACGGCCCGACGCTGGAAGGCTACCTGTACCCTGACACCTATCGCTTCCCGCCGGGCATTGCCTGTACCCGGGTCCTGCCCACGCTGGTCAAGCGCTCGCAGCGCGTCCTCGGCGAGCTCAAGGCGCAGAACTTCGAGAACCTGCGCATCCTCAACCGGCAGTATCACTTCGGCGACCGCGAGATCGTCCTTATGGCCAGCCTCGTCGAAAAAGAGACGGCCCGCGGCGAGGAGCGACCGCGCATCGCAGGTGTGTTCCTAAATCGCCTGCACCTGCCGACCTTCAAGCCGCATCGTCTGGAGACCGACCCGACGATTATCTACGGCTGCACCATCCCCGCGCAGCGCAGCGCGGCCTGCCAGCAGTTCGCGGGGCGCATTCGGCGCATCCATCTTGACGACGCTGACAACCCCTACAACACCTACACGCACGAGGGCCTGCCGCCGGGGCCGATCTGTAACCCCGGGCGAGCAGCGCTGGCCGCCGTGCTCAAGCCGGACAGCACACCGTACCTGTACTTCGTGTCGCGCAACGACGGCACGCATCAGTTCTCGGTGACGTTCGAAGAGCACAACGCCGCGGTCAACAAGTACCAGCGGCAGAAGCCTGCCGGCACGCCTTAGGGCAGCTAGCTCGCCGCGAGGCTCGACGGCAAACGGGGTGATTTGCCGGGCTTAGGCGAGATTGCGGCCGGCTGGGTTGCCGGGTCCGGATCGGCGCCTTACATTCTGGCGCATGTCGTCGATTCAACATGCGCAGGGCAGGCAGCCAGGGGCGGCGCCTCCCGTACCGCAGGCCGATTGGTTTGGGCCCCGCGTTGCTCGCTGGTTTGGCTCGCTGCCGCGGCGCGTGCCGGGTGCGGTGAGCGCGCTGTTTGATGCCCAGCGCATCGGCTCGCACGATCTGCGCGAATACCGCTTGCTGACGGTGCTGGTGACGGTCTGCGGCATGGTGGCGCTTGCCGCGATCCCCAACGCACCGCGCTTTCTGGTCTTGGGCGGGCCGCTCTTGGGGCTGATTTATTACGCCCTCGCCAGTCAGCGCGAGCGTCACCGTCTGACCCTGGTCAGCGCCCCCTTCCCAGGCGAGTGGCGCGAGGTGCTGTGGCGTCGCGTACCGCAGTACTCGCTGTTCAGTCCCGACGAGCAGCAGAGCTTTGAGCGCGAGATCCAGGTCTTCCTGGGCGAGCAGCGGATCTACGCCCTGGGCGGCGATCCGACGCTGGAGGCGCGACAGCCCTCCGCGGGCCCGCTGACCCGCAGCGTGCGATCCGCCTCGTCCCGTTTGCCGCTGGTCGAGGTCAGCGATGAGCAGCGGCTGTTGGTCGCGGCCAGTGCCGCCATCCTGCTGGTCGGCCGGCCCGAGTGGCGACTGCCGACGGCGCGCGACATCGTGCTGTATCCGACCGCCTTTGCCGAGGAGACCTATGCTCTGTGGCCTGACTCGGCTCCCGGCAGTCAGCACGCCGTGGGTATGGTGCACGCACACGGACCGATCCTGTTTTCGCTCGATGCGCTAGAGCGCAGCTTCCCGGTTCAGGGCGATGGCCGCGGACCTCTCTCTCGCTCGCTGGAGACGGTGCTGGAGTCGCCGATCCTGCCGCACGTCGGCCTGCACGAGTTCGCCCACGTCATCGACTTCATCGGCGCGGAGGGGCGAGCCGGTGGCCTACCGGGCATGCTGCCGCCGGTCTTCGCCAGCCGCTGGCACGAGCGTCTCTCCGTCGAGCGCGAGCGTCTGCTAGAGGGCAAGTCGATCCTCAACCCCTATGGCTTAAAGAGCGATGCCGAGCTCTTCGCTGTCGCGGTCGAGAGCTTCTTTCAGGACGCGCTGCGTATGCGCGTGTACCACCCTGAGCTCTACGGCCTGCTCGCCGAGTTCTTCAACCAGGACCCGGCCAGCCGCCTGCTCGCCCACCACGCGACGTTCATGTTCCGCCCCTGGTTCGCCCTCGGCCCCACCCAGCGCCCGGTTGCCTAGCTCCCACCTCCGCTCTGTTGCTTTGATCTGCTGACCCGACCAATTTTGTGCCCGGCCCTGCGCTGGGTTTGCGGTCGGGACTCGCCTGATTCCCGCGTAAATTCTCGTCTCCACGACGGCTTTTGACGACGCCCAAGCCCCCGGCTGGCAAGCGTGCGCAAGTCTTTTGTAACGCTTGAAAATTCGTGAGTTAGAAGACTAAAATCATGCCTGCTATAAAGACCCTCCAGCCCGAGGTCCGTACACATGACAGATATCGTGCAGGCTCTGTCGGCACTCGAAGCCGACCCTTCTCTCTCCGATGCGCGCATCGCCACTTTGGCGCAGCAGGCAGCGCAGGCCGGGGGGGAGCCAGCGACAGCAGCGCGTAGTGCCCTGACCGACTTTCTGAAGCGCACGCGCGAGCGCGGTGAGTTTGAGCTGTGGCTGACTGGAGCCGATGCCCTGCTTGGCAGCAAGCTGCTCGCCACGGGGGACCAAGTCAGCCTCCTCGTCGAAAAGGCCAAGGTACTCGCCGACGAGCTCTTGCGGGATGCCGATGCCGAGACCGCCATACGTGCGGCGCTTTCGCTGCAGGACGACTCCGAAGATGCGCAGGATGCGCTGTCGGATCTCGAAGGTCTGCGCGACAACTGGCAGAAGGTCGTCAAGAAGCACCTCGACGACGCCAAGGCCTCGACGGCGCGACAGCTGACGACCGAGCTTTACACCAAGGTCGGCGAGCTCTACGCCAAGTACAGCCCGGGCACTGGCGAAGGCGAGGGCTACTGGTTTAAGGCGCTCTCTGTCGAGCCGCGCAATCGCCGCGCGTCGCAGCACCTTGAGCGACTGATGCGGGTCAGCAAGCGCTGGCCAGACCTGATCAAGGTCTACGAGCAGCGCGCCGACAACGCCGCGACCAAGGAAGAGCGCATCGCCGCTCTGCTGGGCCTCGCCGACCTGTACATCAAAGAGCTGAACAACCCCGAGGCCGCCGTCGAAGCGCACAAGAAGGCGCTGAACATCGACCCGGCGAACGCGCGGGCGCTAGCGGCGCTGATCAAGCTGTACAGCGAGAGAAAAGACTGGAACTCGCTGATCAAGCTGCACGAGCAGGCGCTGAAAGCCAAGCAGCGCACCGAGGGCGAGCTGCAGACGCTGCTCGAGATCGGCCGCCTGTACTGGCACAAGCTGAACAACTTCGAGCAGGCCGACGAGTACTACAAGCGCGTGCGCAAGGTCGATGCCGCGCAGGCCGAGATGCTCGACTTCTATCGCGCCTTCCACGGCGGGCGGGGCGGCAAGCCCAGCGCCGACGATGGCAGCAAGCTGCTGCAGATCCTGACCCAGGCCCAGAAGGTCGAGCACGACGCCGGCCGCCGTCTGTCCCTGGGCATCGAGATGGCGCAGATCGCCGAGGCGACGCCGGGCGGCTTCGACAAAGCGATCGACATCTGGAAGTCAGTGCTGAAGCTGCAGCCGGGCCACAGCGAAGCCGGCACCGCGCTCAAGCGCCTGTACACCAAGACCGAAAAGTGGAACGCGCTGCTCGAAATGCTCAAGGAGCAGGCCGAGGCGCTGTCCAAAGACGACCCGGCGCAGCTAGAGCAGCGCATCGAGCGCCTGCTGGAGGTCGTGGCCATCTACCGCGATCGCCTGAAGCTCGATGCGATGGTGATCAACACCTACAACACCATCCTGCAGCTCAAGCCCGATCATCTCGGATCGCTCGACGCGCTGGCCCAGAAGTACGAGGGCATGAGCCGCTGGAACGATCTCATCGGCGTGCTGCAGCGCAAGGCCGACCTGATCGGCGAATGGACCAAGGCGCCGGCTGGCTCGACGGGAGCGGTGGCGCTGGCTGGCTTTGCTGGTGGGCTGTCGGCAGCGCGGACCGAGCAGGCACGTCTGCTCAAGCGCGTGGCTCAGCTGTGGATCGACAAGTTCAGCAATCACAACCAAGCGGTTCGTCCGCTGGAAGACCTGTACGCCATCGATCCCGACGACAGCGATACGGTGGCGCGGCTGCGCGACATCTACAACAAGCGTCGCTCGTGGCGTCCGCTGCTCGACCTTGAGCGCCGTCAGCTCGACGTGCTGGAAGAGCATCCCGAGCGCGCCGCATCGCCCGCCGACTTCCTTTCGCAGCGTCGCAACAAGCTGATCGAGCTGGCGAAGCTCGCGCAGGAGCGCCTCGCCGACAACCTGGAATCGATCGCCATCTGGAACCGCCTGCTGGAGCTCGATGATGGCGATGACACCGCGCTGTCTTCGCTGTCCGCGCTGTACGAAAAAGAGAAGCGCTTCTCCGCCCTGATCGAAGTGCTGAGCCGTCAGAAGGCACGCACCAAGGACGTCAAGGTGCAGATTGCGCTCCTTGAGCGCGTCGGCACGCTGCTGGCCGAGAAGCTGAACGCCGCCTCGCAGGCCGTCGATGTCTATCGCGAGATCGTCCGCCTGATGCCCAGCCACCAGAAGGCGATGCGCACGCTGCGCGAGCTCTATGGTCAGGCCGGTCAGTACGACGAGCTAGAGAAGCTCTACGGTCAGCAGGGTCAGTGGGACGAGCTGTATGAAGTCCTGCTGGGCCTCGCCGAGCGCGCCGATAAGAGCGAGACCCGCATCGACCTGTACCTGCGCGCCGCGCGAGTCGGGCGCCTGGAGCTGTCGAGCCCCGAGCGGGCGCAGAAGGCCTACGAGCGCATCCTGCTGGTCGATCCGCAGCACCTCGCCGCCGCGCAGGCCCTGGTGCCGATCTATCAGCACAGCGAGAAGTGGCCGCGCCTGCTGTCGATGTACGAGATCCTGCTTTCGCACGCTAGCCAGGATGACGAGCGCCTGAGCCTGATGGCCCGCATCGCCGAGCTGGCTGAGGCCAAGCTGTCCTCGAAGCAGCTGGCCTTCCAGTGGTCCTCGCGCGCCTATGCCCTGCGCGAGCGCGAAGCCATTGATGCCCCGGCCCGCGTGGCGCTGGAAAAAGAGCTGCTGCGCTTGGCCGGCGAGGCCGACACCTGGGCCGATCTGGTCGCGATTTACGCTCGCCAGCTGCCGACGCTGGAAGATGCGGTGGCGCCGGCCGTAAACCCACACAAGATTGCGCGGCTGCGCAGCCTGGCGCAGTGGTCGCAGCAGAAGCTTGGCAAGCTCGATGATGCGCGCGGTTACTGGGAGCAGGTGCTGGCTCGCATTGCGCTCGATGACGAAGCGCTGAGCGCCCTGGAGCAGATCTTCCAGCTGCAGGATCGCCACAACGACTTGATCGGCATCTATCGCAAGCGCCTAGAGTCGGCCGCCGATTCCGCTGCGCGCGTCGATGTGCTGTTCAAGATGGCGAGCGTTGAGGAGAACAAGCTCAACGATCGCAATGCCGCCGCCGCCAACTATCGCCGCATCCTCGCCGAGTCAGCGACGGTGTCGTCGATGGGCACGACGATGCGAGCGTTGCGCGCACTGGAAAAGATCTACACCCAGTCCGGCGACTCAGAGTCGCTGGCCGAGGTGCTGGAGCGACAGCTGCAGCAGCTTGAGAGCACGCAGCAAGCCGGCGAGCGCAATGAGCGCAGCGAGCGCGATGCCGAGACGCTGATCATGATCAGCTTCCAGCTCGGCGAGCTGTACGCGCATTCCTTGGCGCAGCCGGAAAAAGCGCTGGAGCGCTATCGCCAAGTGCTGCAGCTGGCGCCGACCCATCGACCCACGCTGGTTGCCCTGGAGCGCTTCCTGAACAACAGCAAGGGGCCGGTGCGTGTCGAAGTCGCCCGCCTGCTGATCCCGGCCTACGAGCGCAGCGATGAGCTGCGCAAGCTGAGCGCCGCGCTGGAGATCGTCCTTAGCGCCACCGTTGATGCCAACGAAGAGCTGGAGCTCCTGCGGCGGCTGTCGGCGATCGCGCGTCGCTTGGGCGATGCCCAGGGCGCCTATCGCTTCGCGGCCCGCTTGTTCGAGCGCATGCCGTTCGATCAGGACAATCGCAAAGAGCTCATCGAACTGGCCGACTCGCTGGATCGTCACGAGCCACTGACCAAGCTGTTCGCCGAATCAGAAGAGCGCGCCAGCATTGCCGGCGATCACGTCCTGGCCCGCGACCTGGCGTGGGAGCTAGGCCAGCTCTTCGATACCTACCTGCATCAGAGCAGCGACGCCGAGAAGGCCTACGTTCGCGTGCTGGAGCGCGATGAAGCCCACGAGGGCGCAGCGCAGGCACTAGAGCAGATCTATCGCGGTGAGGAGCGCTTCCGCGAGCTGCGTCGCTTGCTTGAACGCCGCAAAGATCTGGCGGTCGAAGCCAGCGAGCGCAAAGAGCTGCTGTTCCAGATCTGCGATCTCGATGAAGGCGTGCTCGAAGACGAAGAAGCCGCAGCCCGCGACTATGCCGAGATCCTGGAGCTGGATCCGTCAAACACGCGCGGCTTCAAGGCCCTGGAGCGCTTGCACACCGGAGCCGAGCGCTGGCGCGATCTCGACGAGCTTTTGGCACGCGCTGTGCCCCATATCGACTCGGCGAGTGAGCGGGCGCAGCTTCGCTTCCGTCGCGGCGAGCTGCACGCGCAGCGCCTGGATGATCCGGATGGGGCCTGCGAGCTCCTAGAAGAAGCGCTGTCCGAGCAGCCGCAGCACAAAGGGGCGCGTCGGGCTCTGGAAGCGCTGATGGGCCAGCCGGGCCTGCGGCAGCGCATCGCCCGCACGTTGGAGCCGCTGTTCGAGAGCGATGGCCAGTGGGACAAGCTGGCCGCCGTGCTGCGCGTGCAGCGCGAGGCCCTTCCCGGTGAGCGCAGCCCCGAAGCCTCGGCCCTGCTGGGGCGCATCGCGCAGATCAGCGAAGAGAAGCTGAAGCAGCCGGCGGCCGCGCTGGGTGCCTATCGCGAAGCGCTGCGGCTGGATCCCGCCGACGTGCGCAATCGCGAAAACGTCGAGCGCATCGCGACTTCTTTGCAGCGCTTCGAAGACCTGGCCGCAGCCTGGGAGGAAGCCTTCCTGGCGGCCGACGAAGACAACCTGGCGCTGCGCGGCGAGCTCCTGCGGCGTGCGGCTGAGCTCTACGATGCCCAGCTCAAAGATGCCCAGCGGGCTCGCGATGCCTGGAAGCGACTTTTGGATCTCGATCCGACCTCGCTGGATACCGCCCGACCGGCAGCGATTGCCCTGTCGCGGCTGTACGAACAGGCGGGTCACTGGCGCGACCTCATCGACGTGCTGCGCAAGCAGGTCGAGTGGACCTCCGGTCCCGAGCGCAAGGAGCTCTTGTTCCGCATCGGCGAGATCGAGCAGAGCCTGCTCTTGGATCCGGCAGCGGCCGTCACGACCTATCGCGAGATCCTGGAGAACGACGCGCAAGAGACGCGCGCCCTGGATGCGCTAGAGGGGATCCACACCACCCAGAAGCAGTGGCGTGATCTCATCGACATCCTGCGCCGCCGCGTCGAGCTGGCGGGCGACAGCGGGGCTCGTCGCGATCTGCTGTGGCGAATCGCGCAGGTCATCGAAAAGTCGATCGGGGATCGCGACGAAGCGATCACCGCGTATCACGTCATCCTCGATGAGCGGGCCGATGATCTGCCGACCTTGGATGCGCTGGCTCGGCTCTATGACGAAGCCGAACAGCACTCCGATCTGCTGGAGGTCTTGGAGCGCCGGCTGCCGCTGACCAGCGCGGTGCCCGAGCGAGTCGCGCTGCGCACGCGCATGGCGACCCTGCTGGAAGGTGCGCTGCGACGGGCGGATGCGGCCCTGGATGCCTATCGCGAGATCCTGGTCGAAGAGCCGCGCGATGCCGTCGCCCGCAAGGGCCTGGAGCGCATGCTCGACAACGACACCCTGCGCCTGCGGGCCGCTGAGGTGCTGGAGCCCATCTACCAGCTCTTGGCCGATCGTCCAGCGCTGGTGCGGATGAGCGAGCTGTTCGCGACCTATCTGCCCGATCTGCAGGAGCGGATCAGCCGCCTCAAGCGCGTCGCTGAGCTCAAGAACGATCTCGGTGAGGCGGGAGCGGCGCTCGATGCGCTGGCTCGTGCTGCCCGCCTGGCCGTCGGTGAGCCCGCGCTGATTGAGCTGCTGGATCTGATCGAGGCGCAGGTGCAGCGCGCCAACGCTCGCAAGGAGCTGGTGGCGCTATATCGCGAGCTGGGAGATCAGATCCTCGACACCACGGTGCAGGAGCGCGTCTTCCTCACCATCGCCAAGGAGTCGTATGGCCTGGGCGATCGCGACACCGCGCGCGACTACTACCGCCGCGTGCTCGACTCGTCTTCTGAGCACCTGGTGGCCCTTGAGGCTTTGGAGAAGATCTACGGCGAAGGCCGTGAGTTCGAGCAGCTGCTTGAGATCTTTGCTCGTCGGGCTGAGCTGGCGATGCGCAGCGACCGCCGCGACGATGCCGAGCGCCGGCACTACCTGCTGTCGGCCGCCGACCTGTGCGAGCGCGAGCTGGGCCGGTCGGATGAAGCCATCGTCTCGCTGGAAGCGGTGCTGCAGCTGTTCCCTGAGGATCGCGAAGCGGCCTCGGGTCTGGAGCGGCTGTACAAAAACGGCCGGCGCTGGGCGGATCTCGCCGACCTGCTGGAGCGCCGTCTGCGCTATGCCAGCGGCGATGCTGAGACCGTCGATCTGCGCTACCGCCTGGGTGCGCTGTTCGAAACCGAGCTGAGTAGTGCTGAGCGCGCGGTCGAAAACTATCGTCAGGCGATCGCCGTCGATCCGCGTCACGCGTCGTCGATCACGGCGCTTGAGCGCTTCTTGAACGACCTCGATCTGAAGCTCAGCGCGGCGGGCGTGCTGAAGCCGGTCTATGAGCTCTTGGGCGACTGGCCGAAGCTGATCCGCACCTATGAGATCCACCTGGAGAACACCAGTGATGGCTCGCTGCGCATTGAGTATCAAAAGGCCATCGCCGGCCTCTACGAAGCCAAGCTCAAGGATCTGCAGTCAGCCTTTAGCTGGTACGCCAAGGTCTTCCGCGAGCAGCCGAGCGACGCCTGGACACGCGAGCAGCTAGCGCGGCTCTCGGGATCGCTGGGCAACTGGGGCGAGCTGTCGTCGGTCTACCAGAGCTTCCTCGATGAGACGCGCGACAACGACGGCACGACGCTGGACGTCCTGCGCACCACCGCCGAGATCTACGATCAGCGCCTGAACAAAGTCGACGAAGCCAAGGAGTGCTATCGCCGCCTGCTGTCGGCTGACAACGAAGACATGGCGGCCTTCAATCCGCTGGAAGCCATGCTCATCCGCGCCGAGCGCTGGAGCGATCTGCTCGCGGTGTATCGCGAAGCGGTGACCCAGACGCTCAACGACAGCCGCAAGAAGGCGCTGCTGTTCAAGATCAGCCACCTGGAAGAGGAGAGGCTGTACGAGCTGCCGGCCGCCATTCGCACGTATCGCGAGATCCTCGATCTCGATGCTGACGACGAAGAGGCGACGCAGCAGCTGGATCGGCTGTACGGCGATCTGTCGCGCTGGCAGGACCTGTCCGAGCTGCTCATGCGCCGCATCGACAAGGCCGAGCGCCTGGGGGACAGCGCGGCCTGGACGGCGCTCAAGCTCCGCTTGGGCGATCTGTACGAGCAGCAGCTGTCGGATCTAAGCCGCGCCATCGACTGCTATGAAGAAGTGCTGGCCCGCCACGCTCAGAACGGGACGGCGATTGCTGCCCTGGAGCGGCTGCTGTCCGGGCTTAGCGAGCGCCACACGCTGCGCTTCCGAGTCGCTCAGATCTTGGAGCCGATTTACAAGGCCAGCGACGCCTGGGCCAAGCTGGCTGGCGTCTATGAAGTGCACCTGCTGTTCATCGACGACAAGGCGCGTCGCGTCGAGCTTTTGCGCGAGATCTCGCGCTTGGAAGAGACGCGGGGCCATAACCTGGAGGCGGCGTTTGCCGCACTCGCTCGCGCCTGGAACGAAGAATCGGGCGAGGGAGAAGATCGCGAGCGTCCACTTTACGAAGAGCTGGCGCGCCTCAGCGCGGGCTTGGGCGAGTGGAGCAAGCTGGTGGCGCTGCTTGAGCAGGGGGTCGAGAGCTCGTATGACAACCAGCTCTCGGCGCGCGTCTATGCGCGCACCGCGGGCATCTACGACACGCACCTGCAGAATCGCGGCAAGGCCATCGAGGCCTGGCGCAAGGTCACCGGGACGCAAGACGAAGATGAGACGGCCTGGAAGAACCTAGAGCGCCTGCTGTCGGCCGAAGGGCGCGCTGCTGAGCTGGTGAGCGTCCTTGAGAAGCGCTTCACGCTGTCGCATGACGTCGAAGAGCAGAAGAGCCTGCTGTTCCGCGCCGGCCGCCTGTACGAAGGCGAGCTGGCCCAGCCCGAAAAAGCCATCGCCACCTGGCGTCAGGTGCTGCAGCTCGACGAGCACGACGCGACTGCGCTGGAAGCCCTGGCCAGCCTGTACGAAGCGCGCGAAGCCTGGCGCGACCTGTGCTGGGTGTACACGCAGCAGATCGAGCTGGCTAAGAGCGAGACGACACGGCGTCCGCTGCGCTTTGCCATGGCTCGCGTCTACGACGAGAAGCTGGGCGACACCTCGGAAGCGATGGGCGCGTACAAGAGCGCCATCGATGCCAACTCGTCGGATATCGAAGCTATCGCCGCGCTGTCCAAGCTGTACGAGCGTGAAGGGCAGTGGGCTGATCATCTGGAGACCCTCGACCAGCTGTCCAAGCTGAAGGACGACACCGGCGAGGGCGCTGAGCGCACGGCGATCAAGCTGCAAGCCGCCCGCGTGACCGAAGAGAAGCTGGGTGAGATCGAGGCAGCGATTCGTCGCTACCAAGAGATCATCGAGGGCGAGGTGCCGGCCGAGCAGGAGGTCGCTGACTGGATGTCGGCGGCGCAGGTCGAGCTGTCGACGATGTTCAATGCCGGTCGCCTGCGCATGGCGCAGTTCCAGAACGATGCCCGCCAGGCCCTGGAGCGCTTGGTCCTGGTGCCCGAGACGCGTGATGCCGCGGCCGCCGTTCTGGAGCCGCTATACCGTCGCGAAGAGCAGTGGAAGCCGCTCATCGATCTGTTGGAGCTGCGGCTGTCTGCGGAAGCGGACACCGGATCGCGGCGTCAGCTGCTGTCGCAGATCGCCGGTCTTTACGAGCGCGGTCTGCGCGACGCGGCGCAGGCCTTTGCGACCTGGGGGCGCGTGCTGGCCGAAGATGCGCAGGACAGCGAAGCCCTGACCGAGCTGGAGCGCCTAGCGACGCTGCGCAAGGCCTTCGCCGAGCTTTCCGAGCTGTTCGAGACGCGACTTTCCAGCGCGCACGATCCGGAAGTGCAGCGCGGCTTTGCTCTGAAGCTCGCCGCCTTGTACGAAGAGAAGCTGAAGTCGGAAGACAAAGCGATTGCCCACTACCGTCGGGTGCGTGAGCTGCCCGGAGACGAAATGGTGGCTCTGGCCGCCCTCGATCGTCTGCTGAGCAAGAGCAATGCGACGAGCGAGCTGTCGGAGATCCTGGAGCGCGAGGCTGAGGTCGCTCCCGAGGCGCTGGCCCAGGCCGAGTTTCTATTCCGCTTGGGTGAGCTGCGCTCGAACGTGCTCTATGACCTCGACGGAGCGCTGGCTGCCTTCAAGCGCGCCATCGAGCGCAACTCGCAGCACCATGGGGCACGCGATGCGCTGGAGCGCCTGATCGCTTCACCGGCCCACGCTCTCGCCGCCTTGGAGATCCTGGAGCCGCTGGCTGAGCAAGAGCGCGACTTCAGCAAGCTCCTAGAGCTCTTGGAAGTGCGGGTCAGCTCGACGAGCGGCAAGGGCGAGCGGGCCAGCCTGCTGGAGCGCATGGCCCAGATCGCCGAGAAGGAGCTTGACGACTCGTCGCGGGCCTTTGATGCCCTGGCGCGCGCCTTCATCGAGATGCCCGAGGATATGCGCCTGGCCGATGAGATGGAGCGCCTGGCGAGCGCCTGCGGTCGCGACAGCGATGCGGCCAGCAAGCTGGAAGAGGTCCTGACCACCCTGCTGTTCACACAGCGCTCGACCGATAGTGGTCGTCGGCTAAGCGCCGAGCTGAATCGCGACCTGGGCCTGCGTGCCGCCCGTATCTGGGAGCGGCTGTCCGACGATCAGCGCGCCGAGACGCGCTATCAAACGGTGCTCGATCAGGACACCGAGAATCAGGACGCGCTGTCGGCTCTGGAGCGCATCTATCGTCAGCGTGGCGACTCGGTGCTGCTGGCCGAGATCCTGATCAAGCGCTCGCAGGTCGAGCCGGATACGCGCAAGAAGCGCGAGGTGCTGGCCGAGGCGGCGAAGCTGTACGAAGGCCCGCTGGCCGATGAGTTCAAGGCCATCGAGGCGTGGAAGAAGATCCTCGAGATCGACGAGAGCGACGCGCGAGCCCTGGAAGCCCTGGCCGATCTGTTCGAGCGGGCTCGCCGCTTTGAAGAGCTGGTGGCCATCCTGCGCGTGCAGGTCCGTCACACCAGCAGCATGGCCGCTAAGGCGCAGAAGCTGGGCCGCATCGGTCAGATTCAGGCCGAGGAGCTGGATCGTCAGCCCGACGCCATCGCCACCTATCGCGAGCTGCTCGACATGCAGGCGAACTCGCTCTTGGCTCTGTCGGCGCTAGAGGGCCTGTATGGTCGGCAGCAGTCGTGGACGCAGGTGCAGGAAGTCCTGACTCGCCGCTTGAAGGCAGTGCAGAGCGTGCGTGAGCGCGTCGGTGTGCTGCGCAAGCTGGTGGCCTTGGCGCATGAGAAGCTGCGCTCGACCGATGATGCTATCGGCTACCTGCAGCAGTGGAGCGAGCTGTCGCCCGGCGACGCCGAAGTCCAGCGCGAGCTGGAGCGTCTGCTGGAGCAGAGCGAGAAGTGGTACGACTTGGTCGAGGTCCTGGTCCGCAACGCCGAAGCCGCCGCCAAGGCGAACAAGACCGAGGACGAGATCGCGATGTACCTGCGCGCCGCCGAGATCTGGGAGAGCAAGGTCATGGCGCCCGAGCAGGCCAAGAAGCTGCTTGAGCGGGTGCTGGAGCGCGACAACAACAACCTGCGGGCGCTGATGTCGCTGGCTCGCATCTACGAGACGCAGCACGACTGGGTGCGCTGCAAGTCGACGCTGGAGCGCGCCGTCAAGCTGGCGCGCAGCGGGCCCGAGATGGCGGAGCTGTACTACCGCCTGGGTCGCATGGAAGGCGAGCGCATGGGTGACGCCGCCGCCGAGCCGTACTACGAGCGCGCACTGGAGGTCGATCCTTCGAACGCCGAAGTGGCCGAAGCGCTGGAGAAGCGAGCCCGTGCCCGCGGCGACTTCCATCGCGTCGCGTCGCTGCTCGCCGTTCGCGCCGAGCGCATTCAGTCGCTGGATCCGCAGAAGCAGAAGGAGCTCCTGGTCGAGCTGGGTCGGCTGTACGCCAACGAGCTGAAGTCGCCGGAGCACGCGCTGCCGGTCTTGGAGCGCGCCTATCAGCTAGCGCCTGAGGACATGCAGGTGGCGGAGCCGCTGGCCGATCTGTACTACGCCGCTGGCCGCCTCAAGGATGCGCTGCCGCTTTACCGCTCGCTGGTCGAGCGGGCGGGCAAGGGACGTCGCAGCAAGGACGCCGCGCGCATTCACTTCCGCCTCGGCGCGATTGCCGAACAGCAGCACGATATGGCGCGGGCACTGGAGCAGTACAAGGCTGCCTACGCCATCGATGCCGGCCACCTGCAGACGCTGATTGCCCTCGGTCGCCTGTACATGGCGGCCCGCGATTGGGAGCAGGCGCGTCGCATCTACCGCTCGATGCTGCTGCAGAACCTCGACCCGCAGGTGGGGATGACGCGCGCGGACGTGTATCTCGCGCTCGGCGAGATTCACGAAAAAATTGGCGAAGGGCCCAAGGCCATTGGCATGTATGAGCGTGGCCTAGAGCTCGATCCGCACCACGCGGGCCTGCTCGCCGCCATGGGTCGGGTGCGGCAGTCCTAAGTCGGGCCGGCCGACGTGCCGCGCCCACTTCTTTCCTCGACTTAGGCTCACCGAGCCCCAGGAATTCCGCCGTGCAAAAGACCTCTCCTCCCTACGTCATCCTGGGCTGTGGCTATGTCGGTACGCGACTCGCCCAGTCGCTTCTCGCCGACGGTGTGCAGGTCCGGGTCTGCGCCCGGCGGACCACGCTGCTCGAACCTTTGCACGCACAGGGAGCCCAGGTTCATTACCTGGAAGCCTCGCGCTCGCATCAGTTTGGGCCGGCGATGCTGGGGCTGGATCAGCCGATCGTGGTCTATGCGATTCCCGGCGTCATGGGCATGCCGGCTGGCGAAGCGGTGCGACGGGCAGCCTCGGCGGCGCTGCGGGTGCATGCGCGCGCGTTTATCTACCTTGGCAGTAGCGCGGTCTACGGTCGCAGCGAAGGCAACAGCAACTCCGACTGGGTCGACGAAGAGAGCACGACGGCGCCCAGCGATCCCGAGGCTGGCACTCGGCTGGCGGATGAAGCTGCGGTGGCGAGCATCTCGCAGAGCGGGATGCGTTCGGTGATCCTGCGCTTGGCCGCGATTTATGGTCCTTCGTTGGCCACGCACCTAGCGGCGCGCGGTGTGCGTCAGCGTCTGCGCAGCGGCCAGTACCGGCTGTTTGATGGCGGTCGCTACTTCTTCTCGCGCATCTTTGTCGATGATCTGGCGCGCATCATCCGGGCCGCTGGCGACTACGCGCAGGGCAGCGGATCGACGCTCAACACCTATGTCGTCGGCGATGATCATCCCTGCCCGCAGCTGGAATACGTCACCTGGCTGACCGAGCACCTAAAAGCGCCGATGCCGCCGAGTGTCGACTCGCACCTGGCAGGAGCCGGGCAGGTGATTCGCGGCCGTCGCTTGAACAACAAGAAGCTGAAGCGCGAGCTGGGTCTGTCGCTGCTCTACCCCACGTTCCGCGAAGGGGAAGCGCAGATCGACGCCTGCGAGCACAGCGGCAGCCTGCCGGTGCTGCGCTACTCGAAAGAGGGCAGCGCGGGGGCAGGGCCAGCCGACAGCGACGCCGGTCGCATGCCTGTCCTGCCGCCCCTGCCGCAGGTGCAGAGCGGCAGTGACCTGGGGGTCAGCCTGGGGGGCGCGCCGATCGGCGTGACGTTTGTGCGCATGGCCGCCGGTGAGCGTCGCGAGCTCTCCTCGCCAGCGCTGATCATCGATGGCTACATCAGCGTTTCACGGGCTGGCCACATCGAGGGGGCTGGGCCGAGGGTGCTGATTCCGGCGGGCGCCAGCCTGTACAACCTCGGTCCCGAGCCGGCCGAGATCCTCATCCTGCCCGCGCAGTCGTAAGCCGGCCGTCGCTGCTGCCCGCTTGCGGGATGTGGTGCTCTTCGACTGGCGGCAGATGCGTGACGGGGCGACTTAGCGCGGCTTGCGCTTGATGATCACGCGCCAGCTCTCGCGCTTGAGGATGCGGTGCATCTCTTTGAGCTCATCGAAGATCTGGATATCGCGGTTGAATCCACCGAGGGTGCCGCGGCCGTTTTCGTACAGCCAGATCAGCGCCTTGACATCGGTGCTGGCGCGCTGGCCCAGCTCAGACGTGCTGCGCACTAGCTGGGCAATTCGCGCCAGATCGCTGCGTCGCGTCCCCAGAGCCTGATCGAAGTCGCGGGCCCGCGTCTGCAGGACATCGAGCTGCACCGCCAAGCGCGACAGCTCAGCAACCAAGGGCTTGCCGCCGTCCACCAGGCCGCGCACGCGAGCCGGGGCGGTATCGGCCTCGGCGTCCTTCAGCTTGTCGCGCAGCGCGATGACCAGGCGTCGAGCCCTCTCGGTATGGACGGCCAGCCGCAACAGCTCAGTGGTCGGCAGCGTCTCTGAGACATGATCGGACAGCGTCGAGATCGCGCCCGTAAATTCAGTCCAGTCGGGCGACAGCTCCTTCGTCTCGCGCAGCGCATCACCCAGGCTGCGATAGACGCGCAGCAAAAGGACGCTCATGTCAGCGGGATCGACGCCGCGCAGGTGATCGCCCTCCTGCACCACCTCGCCGGGCGCTGCGCCTGCGGCGGCCGGGCCGACTTCCAGCTGGGCTTCGGTGAGCAGGGTCGGGTTGACGGTGACAACGGTCGAGTTGCGCCGCACGCGCTCGCGGTATTTGCGCAGCAGGCGCAGCTCGATGTCGATCATCTGTTCTGCCTGGGGCTCGGCCGCTGGCTTGGCCGGCGACGCGCGTGTGGGCTCGGGGGCACTTCGACGACCGCGGATGGCCACGACCTCGCCGATGGGCTCGCCGGCCAGTCGCAGCACGGCGCCGGTGTTCAGCGTGCCGATGCGCGTCACATCGACGTGGATGGTCAGCGAATCGCCCAGCGAGCGCTCAGAAGCCAGGATCGCGAAGCCGGCAAAGAACAAGAGCAGCGCAGCCGCGCCGATGCCTAGGCCTAGGCGCAGGCGGTCGCTGCTGTCAGCATCATCGAAGGGCGGTCCCAGGCTCATCGCAGGTCCAGCCGGCTCTACTCACGCCAGAAGAACTTCCACGGGTTGCGCTTGAGATCGCGGGTCAGCTCTTTCAGATCGTCGTAGACCTGCGGATCGACGAGCAGCGGCCCGATCGAGCCCTTGCCCTTGCGCAGATCCGACGTGATGGCCGCGGCATCGCCGGCCAGCGCTTGCGCCTTATTCGACAGCGCCAAGAGCTCATCGAGTGCGCGCAGGACCTTCTTCTTTTCCTCGGGGCCGAGCAGCGCCGCGACATCACCGACGCCGTCGAGCGCGCGCCGCGTCTTCTGCAAGAGCGGCCCGATATCGCCGCGCACCGCGGTGCTGATCGCTTCGATGTTGGCCAGCGTGCGTCGCAGCTCTTCAGCATCGCCCAAGCCCTTGTCGATCTTGGCGACCAGATCTGCGCTCTCGCTGGTCAAGCGATCGAGATCGGTGAGCAGCTTCTTGATGTCATTGCGATTTTCGCCGAGCAGCAGATCCAAGCTGCGCGCCACCTTGGCCCCCGAGCGCAAGAGGTCACGAAAGACTTCTTTGTCTTCACGCAGCAGGCTGGTCACCGCGTCCAGAAACTCGTACAGCCGAGCGATGATCAGGTCAGTTCGCGGCGGATCGACGCCGCGCACCACGGCATCGGCCTGGAGCTCTGGCTTGTCGTGCGAGCCGGGCGCGATCTCCAGGTACTGCTCGCCTAGGACGCCCTGCGTGTTGACGAAGAATTCGGCGTCCTGGTGGATGGCGGCGCGGGCTCGCTGTTCGATTCGCACCACCAGCCGCACCTGCACGCGTCGCCCCGACTGCGCGTCCAGCTGACCGCCCATGAAGCGCACATCTTCGACCTTGCCGACGCGAATGCCCGAGATCTTGACCGGCGCGCCGCTGTGGATGTTGCCGGAGAAGTCGTAATCGACATACACGCGGTAGCCCGGCGAAAGCGACAGTCCACCCAAAAGGGCGATAAACCCAAGCAGCACGCCCAGCGACAGCAAGACCAGCGCGCCAACTTTCAGCTCCAGGGCTTTCATAGCGGGGTGAATCTATCACAACGCCCCCTCGCCACGGGTTCACGATATGTTGTGTTCATGCTCAGAACATGGCGTGGACAAAGCCGGCTGACGGCCGGGCTGCGGGCCGGGTTGCTTTCGCTTGGGCTGCTGGTCAGCGTCGCCGTCGGCGCAGGCTGCGGCAGCAGTGATAGCGGCAGCCGCGACGATCTTGGAGTGCGCGATCCCGGGGTTCCGCCAGCGCCTGGACCGGCGGGAACGGCCCAGCTCGTCGGCGCCGCCAGCGAGCTGTCCCCGACCGCGCAGCACCTCAGCCTGAGCCTGGTCAATGTCGGCCAGGGCGACGGGCTGCTGATCACCCTGCCCGATGGATCGGGGCTGGCGCTCGACGGCGGGCCGGATCGTTTCGCGGCCTATCGCGACTACATCAGCGCCGCGGTCAAGGCCGGTCTACGCCTTGAAACCGTGCTGCTGTCGCACGGGCACTCCGACCACTATACCGGGCTGACGACGGCCATCGACTGGCTGCCTAAGGACTGCAACGCTCGCGTGTTCGATCCCGGCTACGACCGCCCCGATATCCCTGGCTATCAGAGCTTCAAGGCCGCTGCTGGCTGCCGCTATCGCGCACTCGGCAAGGGCATGAGCCTGTCTCTGTTCCCGTCGGTGAGTATCGAAATCCTGAGCGTCACCGATACGCCCTTCCCGATGGCCGATGGCACCGGCATCAACAACACCTCCGCCATCACTTACCTGCGCTTTGGCCGCTTCGCAGCGTTGCTCACCGGCGATGCCCAGACCGAGGCCGAGAAGATTTTAGTGAACGAGCGCGCAATGGGACTGCGGGCCAATGTGCTCAAGCTTGGCCATCACGGCAGCTGCAATGCCACCGCCACCAGCTTGCTTGCCGCCGTCGCTCCCGAGTACGCGCTGATCGGCGTCGCACGGCCGAATGACTTTGGCCACCCGCACTGCCAGACGATCAAAAAGCTCGTGGCGCGGGGCACGCACTGGCTGCGCAGCGACTCGAACGGCACGGTGACCATCGAGACCGATGGCGACAAGTACGCCGTCAGCTTCACCGACGGCAGCCTCGACGACAGCCGCTGTCCACGCGACTGCGCGCAGCCCTCGGACTTCTAGCCTGCGAGGCTCTGCAAGAGCACACGCGCCGTGATCGCCAGGCAGCCGAGCCACAGCAGGACCGCGCTGTAGAAAACGAACGGCGAAAGCTTCGGGTAGTGCTGCACGAAGCGACCGCCGGTATCCAGCATGCGCTTGGCCAGCGTCGCCGGACAGCTGACGCGACAGCGACCCTCGCGAATGCGCGACAGCTCAGCGATCATCTCGTTCGCGCTCTGATAGCGATCCTTGGGATCTTTGGCCAGGCCGCGCACGCAGTAGTGCAGAAGCTCAGCCGGCGGCACCGGATGTCGCGGGTGGCGGATGAACACCAGCCGCAGGTAGCGAAACTCTTCGCTGAGGATGCCCGTAAGAAGCTGCGGCAGCGTCTGGCAGTGATGCAGGTAGTGCTGCACGCCCAAAAGCTCGTGGAACAGCACCGTGGCGCTGTACAGATCGCTGCGCGCATCGACGGCATCGACATCGCCGCTGGCCTGCTCAGGTGACATATAGGCCGGCGTACCGATCAGCGCCCCCTGTTGCGTCGAGCCCCGCGCCGCACCCGGCAGCCCAGCCGGCGTCTGCAGCTTGGCCACCCCCCAGTCCATCAGCACCACCTCGCCAAAGCGCCCGATCATGACGTTGGCCGGCTTGATGTCGCGATGGATCACGCCCTTTTCGTGCGCGCACTGCAGCGCCCGCAGGATGCCCATGAAGATCTCGATGCGGACATCCAGCGTGTAACGCGCGCAGTAGGCGGGATCGCCGGCTGCGAGCCGCTCAAGGATCGACTCCAGCGTCTCGCCATCGATGTGCTTCATGACGAAGAAGATCTGCCCCGACTCGTCGACACCGACATCGTGGATGGGGACGATGTTGGGATGTTCAAGCCGCCCCACCGTGCGGATCTCGTCAATGAAGCGCGCGATGCCGTCCGGATTTTGCGTCGGTGCCAGGAGCTGCTTCTTGGCGACGGTGCGACCGATGTCGTTGTCCGTCACCAGGTTCACTTCGCCCATCGCGCCCGCCCCCAGCCGACGCACGTGCTGATAGCGCGCCTGACTGCGCGGCCGTAGCTGCACCGCCCCGTCCTGATCCTCGACCTGCGGCAGCACCGTCGTATTGCGCAGGCTCGCCACCTCGCTGGTCGTGCCCAGCAGCGCATGCGCGGGAGCGCCGACCACCACCCGGCCGGTGGCTCCACTCGACCCGCTGCGCCGCAGGGGCGAGCGCACGTTGGGATCTGCCAGCGTCGCTTGCTGCTCAAGCACCGTCATCGTCCGACCTCCCAGGGATCTGGTTACAAATACGGTCGGCGCCGCGCCGCGGTTCCCACGGTCGGCAAATAGCGAGCAGCTGCAGACGGTAGAGCCGCTACTTCATGTCGCAGATCAGGATCGGCGGGTGGTGCATCATCGTGACTTGGGCCGAGCGGCCCATCTTGGCGCGGCCCATCGAGATGGCTTCGGCGAGGGTGTCGGCGCGCTTCCAGCCCAAAAGGTCGGGGACGGTGCGGTTCTCGCTGCCGACGACGATGACGTCGCTGCAGTGCTCGCGCCCGGCCTGGCCCCAGTACCACATGTAAAACGGGTGGGCGCCGTGATAGGCGTTGCCGCGACGGTACATCTCGATGTAGGTCGGGTTGTAGGCGAACTCGTCCTGGTACTTCTTTTCCAGGGTGTACGAGTCGCGCGTCTCGGGCAGCAGGCGGTTGAAGAATTCGATGTAGCTGGGGTGGTGCACCGGATCGAAGGCGTCGGTGCAGGGGTGGGTGCAGATCAGCACGCCGCCTTTTTTCAGGAGCGGCTTGTTGCGGTACATGTGAAAGAAGTAGCCCAGCGCCATGACCTGCACGAGCAGGGGATTTAGCGCCTTGCTGTTCACGTTGTACGGCGAGATGTAGGGGATGCCGGTGATCAAGATATCGGCCTGCCCCTCGACGGGAACGCAGTACTGCTCGTAGCTTTTGGCGAGGATCTTTTCGTGGACCTCTTCGGCCTTGCCAGCGTGCACGGCGATAAGCTCGTACGGCGAGGGCGTGCGCATAAAGACCTCGCGGCGCAGGGCCCGTGGGGTGCGCTTGAGCGTCCACTTCAGCGCGTGAAACTTCAGCGTGTCGGCCTCGGTGAACTCGTCCTCGTTCTTCATCAAGAAGTCGAGCGGCCCCGAGAACATGCGGCTGTTCAGCACGGTCTCGATGTGGAAGACCTTCATGTGCTGTTCGCAGACGCGACCGATGCGATCGACGGAGCGGTGCAGCGCCGAGCGCTTGGGATCCATGTACGAGTCGCACTCGACGATGGTCTTCGGCGTGTGATGCGCCTTGAGGCTCTCGTAACCGCACAGGCCGACGCCGACCGACTTGTGGCCGCCGTCCATCGGCACGAGGTTGATGTTGACGTAGATGACGAGGTCGCTCTCCAGCGCGCGGCGGTTGGTCTCGACGACCTCGTTGTGCGCGGTCTTGCCGACCTGGACTAGCTGCTCGGGATCGCAGGCGTCGTGGTTGTACAGACGATCCGGCCAGAAGGCGTTGAAGATCTTGTCGCCGACCATGCGCCGCACCTCGTGATCGTGCATGCGGCGATGCAGCGAGGTGGCGATGATGATGTGGATGTCATCGACGCCGTGATCGGCGAGCATCGACAGCACGATGTCGAGGATGGTCTCGCGGATGTCGGGGCGGACCATCGGCGGCAGCGGCAGCGAGATGTCATCGACGGCGATCGTCACCTTCATGCCCGGCTCTAGGAGCGCGTGCAGCGGCTCCATCGACTCGGGATGGTGCAGCGCGTAGCGGATGGCGGCGCGGGGATTGGGCAGGCCGGCTATCGGCTTGCGCGGATAGATGACGCGAGTGCCGACGGGCAGGTCTTCACACAGGAAGTCCTCGCCGTAGAACATGATGCGCGGCGCCGAGTCGGTATCGATGGTGATGATGTTCTCGTCGGCAGACTGGGCAAACGAGAGCGCAGAACGAGCAGCAGGCATGGCCGGCACGTATCGCAAACTTTGTGACGACGCGCAACACCCTTGAGGGGGGCCGCGGCAATCGGGGGGGCTGCCGACCGGCGTGGTCTAGTGGCTTGCCATCCACTGGTCCGGCGTGCGGGCGACGCCAGCCCGGATCGTGTACTGCAGCGAGTGCAGCGCGGCTTCGACATCGACGAGCGGATCCTTCTGCACCACGAGGAGGTCGGCCTGCTTGCCGACTTCGACGGTGCCGATGCGATCCGCAAGGCCCAGCAGGTGGGCCGGGTTGACCGTCGCGGCACGCAGCACTTCCTGCGGGGTCAGGCCGATGTCAGCCAAGATCCGCAGCTCGCGCCACGAGGTGGGGCCGTGGAAATAAAACGGAAACAGCGGCCAGTTGCCGGAGTCGCTGCCCATCACCAGCGTGACGCCCGCTTCTTTGAGGTAGCGCAGCGACTGCGCGGCCGAGCGCGCGGTGTCGCGGTTGAAGCGCTCTCCGGCGCGTCGGCCGGCATCACCGGTCAGCCACGACGCTAAAAGATCGCGGTAGCGACCGCGGACAAACGGCGTGACCTCGGTGAGCAAGCCAAAGATGTGGTCGTGGTACTGCCCCCGATCCTGCAAGCTGGCCAGCTCGATGGTGGGCACGACGCGGCGCACGTGGGCAGCATCCAGCTGTTCGGGGTGCAGCACGACGGCGCCGGCATCGAACAGAGCCTGCGTGGTGATCACCGGCACCTTGGCCGCGGCGATCTCGGCGGCTAGCTCGCGGGTCGCATCAATGGGGCCATGGGCGATGGCGTGGGGATGCACGGCCAGGGCCCGCCGCACCATGTCGCTCCTCTCAGCATGGACGTAGAGCGGCAGCTGACGGCGCCCTGCTTCCTGCACGATGGCGCGCTCGACCTCGGGCGGATGCAGGCGCCAGACCGGCGCGGTGAAGCCGGGCTCAAAAGACATCTTGGCGCCGATCGCTCCCGCGGCGATGAGCGCGTCGAGATGCGGGCCGACTTCTTCGGGGCGATGGATGCCAGGCGGCCACAGCGACTCCATATAACCGCCGGGCGTGGCCAGTGGGGTGCCGGCCGCCAGATAGCGCGGCCCCGCATGGCCAGCCGCCAAGGCGCGCCCGATATCGGCCATCACGACGTTTTCGACGGCGGGATCAAAGATCGTGGTGATGCCGCAGGCCAGGTAGGCGCGCATGTGATGCAGGCGCAGCGCCCGCGTCGTCTCGGCGTCGTCATGGCGGGTCAGGCCGCCGGGGGTCAGCGACAGGTGCACATGGGCATCGATGAGGCCCGGCATGACCGTGGCCCCGGCGACATCCAGCTCGACGGGACCGGGGGCGATATCATCGCCGATGGCGACGATGGTTCCGGCCGTGACGCGCAAGCTGGTAGGGCCGCGGACGCCATTTACATCGACGATCCGCGCATGACGCAGGATCAGATCAGCCGCTTGTGGCGTGCCCCCCGGTGGTAAGGGCAGGGCGGCCGACTGCTTTACGGCGACGAAGTAGGGGGCGGGCTGGTAGGTGCCAGCCGGCGGAATCAGCGCCGGGATGACGAGCGCGATCGCCAGAAATCCCAAAATGGCGAGCCCGGTGCGGAGGCGCCTTCGCCTACGCGGTGGAGCGCTGCCCCCGAGCGTGCCTTCGGTGTTCATGTGCGTGTCCCCCCAGATGTTGCTGCATTAGCTTACGGAAGAGTGGCAGCGGTTTGTCGACGCTGCCCCCCACCCAGCCGAGCAGGGCAAAGTAGTAATGTGAACAGAACGTGACGGGCAGGAGCTTGCGATTCACGGTCTTGGGCAGCCGACCTGCCGCCTGCTCTTGGGCCGCTAGGCCGGCGATATGCGTGGTGACTTGCAGCACCTGCTGTGCAAAGCGCGAGCGCCAGGGCTCGTCAGCAAACAGCGACTCGCGCAAGAGCGTCCGCGACAGCGCGGGGCGGGCTTCGTAGTAGGCGTAGAAGGTCTGCGCGATGCGGCTCAGGCGTCGCAGCAGCGAGCCGCTGGATTTTTTGGCCAGGCAGCCGGCGATGGCCGCTTCCAGATCTTCGTACAGCGCGGCGTGCAGCAGCCCGGCCTTGTCGCGGAAGTGCAGGAGGACGGTGCCGCTCGCCACCCCGGCCTCGGCAGCGATGGCGCGGATGCTGGCGGCCTCGAAACCTTCGCGCTCGAAGTGCAGTCGGGCCATGGCGAGGATGCGCTCCTGCGTCGCTTCTTTGCGGGCTTGGCGGGGCGGGGTGGCAGCGGGTCGGCGCGGGGCTTTCATCGGTGAGCCTGTGTGGTGAGCCTGTTTGGTGAACGGGTTCAATGAACGCGTTCACTGAACAGGTTCAACAGTAGGGCGAAGAACAAGTCGGGTCAAGCGGGCTTGTCCTCCGACGGAGGGCTTGCCTGCGACGAGAATTGGCGCAACCATGCGGACATCATGCAGGCTCCCTCGCAGGCGGTGTCTTCCACTTCTTCGGCGCAGATGGCGGAAAAGCAGCAGGCGACGCGGCCCCCGTGGATGGGGCGCTCGGCGCTGACGCTGCTCTTCGATGCCATCGGTGGCCCACGCCAGAACTGGGACAAGCTGGTGCAGCTGGTCTCGCTGATCCTGGCCTTCTTTCGCCCGGCTCTGGTGCGCAAGCGGCTGTGGCGGCTGCGCGAGCTAGGACACATCCACGACATCCCGAAGACCAGCCAGCTACTTGTCGCGGCGCGTGATCAGATGATGCTGGCGGCGGCGGAAGAGACGAAGGTCTTCTATCGCAGCCAGGGCATTCCTTGGTTCTTTCATAACTTCCGCCGCTTCATTGCCGGACCGGCGACGATGCTCGATCCGGCGGGGGTGTTTGCGCCGCGCGACGCGATCATTCATCACGTGCTGCAGACGTTTCACCGCCACCCGATCTACGACGTCGTGCTCCTGCGCGCGCACGAAGGCGGGGAGGAAGAGATGGAGCGCCAAGCGCAGGCGATTCTCGACGGTACGCACCCGCATCAACGGGCGATGACTTCGCTGATTGAAGACGGCTCGTATCACGCGCGGCTGATTGGCGAGGTGCGGGCGATTCGCCAGAACCCTTACCTGCCGGCGCGGCCGATTCCGCCGGGGCTGGTCGATAGCCGCAACCTGATGATCGGCATGGATCAGTTCAAGGATCTCGACGGCTTTACGCGCTATGCGGCGCGGCTGCAGGTCGGTGCGGGGGCGGCGCTCGTGGCCTGGCTTTACGCCGGCTTTAACGCGGTGTTCGGCGACTGGCTGTGGCTGGGGCCCAAGGACATCCGCCTGGACTGCTGCGATCCCGAGATCGTCGCGCGTCATCCCGAGGTGGCGTAGGCCTCGGCGGCGTAGGCCTCGGCGGCGTAGGCCTCGGCGGCGTAGGCCTCGGCGGCAACGCTGGCGCGGCTCAGTGAAAGAGCTGCTTTAGGACGATGCTGGCGGTCGAAAAGTAGATGACTAGGCCGCTGACATCGACGAGCGTGGCGACAAACGGGGCGGAGGCGGTCGCGGGATCGAGGCCGAGGCGGCGCAGCAGGAAGGGCAGCATCGAGCCGCAGATCGTGCCGAAGGTGACGACGCCGACCAGGCTCAGCGCGACGGCGATGGCGACGCCGGCATAGTGCGGGCCATAGACGGCGATCCGGGTCGGCCACAGCACGATGCGCAGAAAGCCAATGAGGCCGAGGATCGAGCCGAGCACGATGCCGGACAGCGCCTCGCGCCGCAGCACGCGCACCCAGTCGCTGCCTTCTAGCTCGCGCACGGCCAGCGAGCGGATGATGAGCGACGTCGCCTGCGAGCCGGAGTTGCCACCGGAGCTGATGATGAGCGGCACGAACAGCGCCAGCACGACGACCTTTTCGATCTCGTGCTGGAAGTAGCCCATGGCGGTGGCGGTCAGCATCTCACCGACGAACAGCACGGCCAGCCAGCCGGCGCGCTTTTTGATCATGTCCAGAAACGGACTGTCCATATAGGGCGCTTCCAGAGCCTGCATACCGCCGAGCTTCTGGATGTCTTCGGTGGCCTCTTCTTCCGCGACGTCGAGGACGTCATCGACGGTGATGATGCCGAGCAGGATGCCCTGCGAGTCAGTGACGGGCAGGGCGACGCGGTCGTACTTTTCAAACGCCGCGACGACGTCTTCGCTGACCGTGGTCGCCGGGATGCTGACGACCGGGCGGTCGTTGATGTCGCGCACCTTGGTCTCGGGCGCGGCGAGGACCAAGGTGGCCAGCCGCAGGTCGCTGACCAGCCGGCCTTTTTCGTCGGTGATGTAGATGACGTTGAGCGTCTCGCGGTGCTTGCCGTGCTTGCGGATATAGGCCAGCGCTTCCTGCGCCGTCATGTCGGGTCGCACCGACATGTACTCGGGCGTCATGAAGCGACCGGCGGTGGCCTCGGGATAGCCAAGGAGCTGGCGGGCGATCTTCAGCTCCGACGGCGACAGGCTCTCTAGGGCGCGGCGCGTGACCTCGGGCGGCAGCTCTTCGAGCAGGCGCGTGCGATCGTCGGGCGCCATGTCGTTGAGGACCTTGACCAGCGCCTCATCGGCCAGGCTCTGCACCAGCCGGGTCTGCAGCTCTAGCGGCAGGTACTCGAACAGCTCGGCGGCGCGCTCCTTGCGCAGGATGCGGAACACCACAGCGCTGTCTTGCACCGGAAAGTCCTCGACGATCTCGGCGAGATCGGGGGCTTCCAGATCGTCGAACGCGGCTCGCAGCTTCTTCCAGTCTTTATCCCGGATGAGCTTTTCGTAGTCTGGCCTGAGCAGCGTCCCTAGCATGTGACTTGATGTGGAGTTGACGACGGAAAGGGGGGCAGTCTACGCGCACGGTGGGCGGACGGGCAAGGCTGTTACTTGCCCTTCTTCTTCTTTTTGCCGCCCTTGCCGCTGTCTGCTGCGGGCGGCGGTGGCGGCGGTGGGCTGTCAGCGCCCCCTTCACCGGCCGGCTTGAGGATGACGAACTCGACGCGGCGGTTCTTTTCCCAGCAGCTCTCGTTCGACTCGGTGCACAGCGGCTTGGTCTCGCCGTAGCCACGGGCGATCAGGCGCTTCTCTTCCACGCCCTTCTTGACGACGTAGTCCTTGACCGACTGCACGCGAGCCTGGGTCAGGCGCAGGTTGGCGTCGTCGTTGCCGCGCTCATCGGCGTGGCCCTGGATCTCGACCAGCTCAAGCTGCGGGTTGCCGACCAGCGTCGCCGACACGGCATCCAGAATCGGGAACGAGATCGGCTTGATCGTCGCCTTGCCGGTGTCGAAGTAGACCTTGTCGAGGATCAGGATCTTGCCCTTGGTGAGCATGACGCGACCCTTTTCTGCGTCGGGGCAGCCGTCTTCGTCTTCGACGCCGTTATAGGTCTCGGGCTCGTTCGGGCACTTGTCGAACTTGTCCGGAATGCGGTCCTTGTCGTTGTCGAGATCGGGGCAGCCGTCCTGATCTTCGAAGCCGTCCTTGTCCTCGGGCTGATCCGGGCACTTGTCGAGCTCGTCGGGGATGCCGTCCTTGTCGCGGTCCCCACCATCGGGGCAGCCGTCGTCGTCATCGCGGCCGTTCTTGGTCTCGGGCTCGTTCGGGCACTTGTCAAGGTTGTCGGGGATGCCGTCGCCGTCGTTGTCGAGCTCGGGGCAGCCGTCGTCATCCTCCCACTGATCGATGTCTTCCGGATCGTCGGGGCACTTGTCGCGGCTGTCGGGGATGCCGTCGCCATCGCGATCTTCATCGGTCGGGCAGCCCCGGGCCTCCCAAGTCCCCTTGACCATCGGACACTTGTCCTTGGTGTCGGGCACGCCGTCGTTGTCGTTGTCGGGATCGGGACAGCCGTCCTGATCTTCAAAGTCGTCCTTGTCTTCCGGCTGATCCGGGCACTGATCGACGCTGTCGGGGATGCCGTCGCCATCGCGATCGCCGATGCGCGGCTCGTAGATGAAGCCCAGGAAGGCGCGGACCCGCGGGCTGCCGGTGTGCTCGCCGCCGTTGCCGATGACGCCAGCACCGGCTCCGAACAAGAGGTACGAGTTGGTCGCCAGATAGACCTTGCCCGCGCCGAGAGCTTCCAGCGGGAAGGCACGGGCGGCGCCGGTCAGGTCGGCGTAGCCGAAGATCTCGGCGAGCAGGTCAAAGCGGTCCTTGACGATGGCGAACGACAGAGCCAGCGAGTAGTTAAGCTGGGTGCCGAGCGTGCGCGAAAGTCCGGTGCCGCAGGGGATGTTGGCCGGCGACATCAGCGAGTCTTCCGGGAAGCAGATGTCGCTGCCGCGCAGCGGGATGGTCTTGCCAACGTCGGTGAAGGTCTCGCTGCCGAAGCGCACGAGGGCCCCGACGTTGAGCGCGGTGCGGAAGCGGCGGCCGGCATCCCAGTCGCGCTCGACGATCAGCTGCGGGCGCAGCGTGACGTTGTTTTCGCCGATAAACGTCTGGTAGCCGGGGTTGTTGGCCCAGCGCGAAAGCGGCAAGTACACCGACAGCAGGGCGCCGACGCCGAAGCGCTTGCTCCAGCTGGCCAGGGGATCGATGAACTTGCCCTTAATGTGAATCGGCAGGTCGCCGATCATGACCTGCGAATAGCGCAGCTGATCGACGGTGCCCATGTTGTCGTAGCCGCTGCACTCGTCGGTGTTGCCGGTGCAGCGCTGGCGCTTGCCGATGGCGATGCCGACCGGAATGCCGATGCCGACTTCGAGGTACTTAAAAAGACCGATCGCGAACTGAAGCTGCGGCGTGATCAGGTGATCGACGGAAAATGTTCGGCGATTGGCGACGAAGAAGCCGGTCGCGGGATACGGCTCGCTGGCGTTGAGCTGCATGAAAAGCGGCTGAAACGCCCAGGTGCCGATCAGGCCCAGCGAAAACTCCAGGTGGCCCAGCGTGCGCGCGCTGTTGACGGTGACGTAGCCGCGCGAGTCGATGGCTGGGCGGAAGAGCTGCAGATCCCAGGTCGGAGTGTTGAAGTTGTTGCGGTCGATCTGGGCCTGCGCCTGCTTAGGCAGGCCAACACAGAGCGTCGCGGCAAACAGACAAGCGGCGGTAAGCAAACGGCTGAGACGACGGCGTGACAAGCGGCTCCCTCCGACCTAGCGATTGCGCCACCCGCCGAACCGCGCTTGGGGCCCCGAGTAGTGGGGCTTTTCAGACGGCACGGCAGAAAGTTGGCCTGGTTATTATTTCACAAGTTCTGTATCCCATATAACTTGTTTTACTCTGATATAAAGCCCGCTTACGTCGGTCCTAGTCCCCTAAGCAGGAGTCTGCGATGCCTTGCCTACAGCGTCCCCCTATCGGTCCTGCCGAGCGTCCGCGTCGGTCGCTCCGCCCGTCCCTGCGGTACGTCGCCCTTGGCACCTGGCTGGCTACGGCGGGGTTGCTACCGACGGGAGCCTGGGCCGAAGACGTCAACTGCAACGGCATCCCCCGTGCCCAGGAACAGGACCCGACAGCGGCCGGCAAGGACTGCGTGCACTTCCAGATGCAAGGCAGCTGCACCCGCACCACGACCTCGCCAACCCGCAAGTGCGACGACTACATCGCACCCGGTCCAGGCCAGGCGGCGACCTGCTCGGACATGCTGGCCCGCGATGGCGACGGCGATGGCTTTGGCGATGGCTGCGATAACTGTCCGGCGATCAGCAACAGCGATCAGTCAGACGGCGACGGCGACGGGGTCGGGGATAGCTGCGACAACTGTCCGCTGACCTCAAACCGCGACCAGGCGGATCGCGATCGCGACGGGGTGGGCGATGCCTGTGATGCCTGCCCGACCTCGACCAGCCTCAGCGGGGACCAGGATGGCGACGGCGCCCCCGACGTCAAAGACACCTGCCTGTGCCTGCCCAACGCCGATCAAAAAGATCAGGATGGCGATGGGGTGGGTGATGCCTGCGACAACTGTCCTGGCGTCGCCAACTCTAGCCAGAAGGACAGCGATCGCGACGGCATCGGCGATGCCTGCGACAACTGTCCGAGCGTCGCCAATCGCGACCAGGCGGTGACTGGCATGCGCGGCCGGGATGGTCTGCCGATCGGTGCTGCCTGCGTGCCGATGAGCGTCGGTGGCTGCAGCGCTTCCGGTGAGAATCAGCCGCGCTCGACGGCGGCCTTCGGTGGGCTGCTGGTGGCGCTGGTCGGGCTGTTTTATTCGCTGCGACGGGGCAGCAGTCGCACGGTCTGAAGCAGCACGCCCTCGGCTGTGCACAAGAGCCCAGCCAAGAAGAACATCATCTGCGGCAGGGTTCGCGCCTGACAGCCGGCTAGGCCCAAGAGCAGCAGACCCAGGCCACGCTGCCGCTCGCTCCCGGGGCGCGTGCCGCCGGTGAAGAACAGGCCCGAGACGGCATAGACCCAGGCGGTCAGGCACAAAAGGTACAGCGTCTGGGCTTCAAAGCGCATCGGCAGCCGCAGATCGAAGGCCATGTAGATCAGGCGCAGCGCCGTCGAAGACCACAGAAAAATAATCACCCCCATGAGCGCCGCCGCAACCAGGCCAAAGCCCAGCGCCAACAGCGCCGGCCGCGGCCGGGCCGGTCGCCACTCCGACAGACACAGCGCGCCCATGGCCAGTGTCGCCATCGCCAAGAGTGGTCCATATAGCAGCGTCAGCAGGCCGTAGCGCTGCAGCGCACCGGACGAGGTCATGACGCCCCACTGGATCTCCAGCTGAAACAGCGCCGGCAGCATCACCAGCACGATGCCTAGCTTCTGAATCCCCGGGGGGCCTCGTCGCTGGAGGACGCCAAGCGTGATCAAGAGGGCGACGCAGACGGCCGAGAGCTGCAGCAGCCACTGGGCGCGCTTGAGCACCCCGGCGGCCGACATGAAGTCCGGCCAGAGTGTGAGCATCGTCGACAGGACCACCATCAGGCCGCCCATCATGACGATGCTCATCCGCCCCAGCGGCTGTCCGGCCGAGCCGCCCTGGCGCATGGCTGACAGCAGCAGGGCCGCGACGACGAAGATGCCCAGCACGGCGGCCAGGTTCTGGCTGTAGCGACTGAGCGCCGAGATGACGATGGCCAGCGTGCTCCCCGGCGCGGCGCCGATCGGTGCGGTCGACAGCGGGGCCAGCACGCGATTGCACAGGAACTCAAAGACCGCCACGCCACCCAAGGTCAGCGGCAGGAAGCCCGGGCCGAGCCAGGCGGTCTTCGGTCCGGTCGCGGGGGCTGGGGTTTCCGTTGCCTCGGCGGATTCAGCCGACATCGGCGCTCCAGCCGCGGCGACTCACCTGCGTCCGCAGCGGCTGTCCTGGGTCTGCCTGTTTCTTCATGTGCACAGCAGCCCATCCTAGAGCCAGAGCTCGGGGCAAGGAAAGGAAGGAAAGCCGGAGGGCCGCGGCTCTCACGGCGGGCGGGCCCGATCTTGTAGAGGGACTGGGGACGGCCCGGGGATGCTCAGCGGGTGGCTGCGGCACGCGGCTCGGCTGCGGTCGGCTGGCGGATCCATGCCGTCTATGCAAGCCCAGCGATCCCCACTAGCATGAGCATGTGGTTTCACGCACTTGGCCGGCAAGGCTGCTCCTCTTGTCCGTCCTGCTTGGGGGCGGCTGCGACGTCGACATCTGTCAGGATCTCAGCGAGCGGCGACTTAGCGAGGCCCTGATTGCGCTGCGCCAGGCCGGCGTGCATGCCGAAAAGCGCCTGCAGCAGCGAGGCAGCGGGGGGCGCGGCAGTACCTTTGCGCTTACCGTGCCGCGGGCCGAAGAGACGCGAGCCCTGGCGCTGCTAGCCGAGCGCGGCCTGCCCCGTCCCCCAGAGGCGAGCGCCACGCCGTCAAACCGCCTGCTGTTTCTGCCCGGCAGTCCGCGTGGCGAGACTGCGGGGGCCCTGGGTGCAGCGCTCGCCGAGACGCTGGAGCGCATGCCCGAGGTCAGTGAGGCCCGCGTCCACTTGGCACTGCCTGAGCCTGAGCCCTTTTCACCAACCGGCTCGCTGCGTCCGACGGCCGCCGTCTATCTGCGACTGCGTGCGCCACTTCCGGCCAAGACCAGCGACATCGCTGCGCTGGTCGCCCATGCCGTACCGGGCCTGGATGCCCAAGATGTCAGCGTGCTCGCCACCGAGAGCGCGCCCGCCCCCTCGCCAGTGCCTGTCTTGGTGCACATCGGGCCGTTTCAGGTCGCGGCCGACTCGCGCCCGGCCCTGATCTTGGTGCTGGCCACATTGGCGCTCTTGAGCCTCGCCTGCCTTGGCTTGGGGGCGCTGGCCTGGCCCCGTCGCGGCGGTCGGCGCACCGCGACTGCGGGCACCACCGTCGGCGCTCCTTCCGGCAGCCCACCTGGATCGCTGGGTGGGTCGGGCGGCCTGGGCTAGAACGCGCCGCCGGGACCACGGCCGCCATCGTCACTACGGGGAGGCTGTGTAGGCGGTGCAATCTGGCGACTGCGGTTCCAGCTGGGGCCAAAGATCGCCGACATCCCGCCCTCGGCGGCTTCCCGAACCGCGGGGTGTGGGCTGCTCACGAACGATCGGAACAGCTGGATCACCGCAGAGTGCCGGGCTCCGGTCAGGCGACGCAGGATCTCCGCCCGCTGCGCTTGGTTCGGCGTGCTCCGCACCACGCGAAGCTGCTCTTCCAGGGGCGCTTCCGCCTCCAGCGGCAGCGGCGCGGCATCTTCGCCCTCGGCCGGTGAGGCTGGTGGGTCAGGCGGGGCGACATCGCTCGCGGTCGCGGGCGTCGCCACCGCTGGGACCGCAGCGGGTGGAGTCGGGGGCGCGGCAGCCGGTGCCGGGCTCGGCGCAGCCGCTTCCGCCGGGGCGTCACTGCGACGTCCGGGATGCTCACCCGAGCGATACTTCTCTGAGCCTGGTGGAGGCAGGCCGGCAGCGGCCAGGGCCGCGGCTAGGCGAGGATTCGGCGTCCGTCGCGGTCCGGCATCGCTCGTCGGAGGACGCTCGGCCGGGGGCGGGGCGGCGGCGGCTGGGGCGGGTGCGGGCGCGGCCGGTGTGGCGGCTACCTTGCCCGGCGGTGCACCCGAAGACGGTGTCGAGACGGCGGGTCGCGGTCCAGCGGCCCCCGGGGTAGTCGCAGCGCCTCCGCCTGGGGCGGGCGTCGCGGCGGGTGGCGTCATCAGCTCTTTGGGTACCGGACGACCCATCGCCCGCGCGGCGTCGATGGCCGCCTGCCGCCGCGCTTCCTGACGGCTGGCCGAGACCGCGGGATCTTCACTTTCCTCGGGCGCGTCTGCGGTCTTTCCCCCGCTGCTGATGCTGGCGGGGGGGCTCGCGGGCGGGGCCGTTGGGCTCGCTCCACGCAGGGCCAAGCTGACCACGGTCCAGGCTGGCTCGCCCCGCAGCGGCGGCGGCAGCGTGCCCACGTTCAGCGGCGCGCCATCGCTGCACAGGATCAGCGGCGCGGTCTGGCCTGGCGGTCGCGGTCGCAGCAGGCTGCGCAGGCCCGCAGCACCCAGGGCGGATGCCTCGCGCACCAGCAGCACCGTCCCCCGAACATCGCTATCGCGCCGCAGACGACGGAGCGCCGGCACCAAAAGTGGCAGCGGCCAGCCGGCAAGAGCCGTCGCATCCAGCGTCACCACCGGGCGCTGCAGCCGCAGACGAGCCTGCTGGGCCAGCGTCGAAAGCTGCTCGGCACTGCCGCCCCCCAAGCACAGGAGCACGGGCTGCGTGGCGACAAGCTGTTCGCGCACCAGATCGGCGATGGCGGGGTTGGGTCGCTCGCCGGTGGCATTCGGCAGCAGCTCCTGCACCCAAGCCGACCCCGGGGCTGGCGCCGACAGCACCGCAAGACCCGGTAGCGTCGCCGAAAGCGGCATGAGCTCATCGCTGGCCGCCGCTGGCTGGCCCAGACTGCCACAGAGCAGGTGCAGGCCGCGACCCGCTCGCAGCCCGTCTTGCGGCACAGCCCAGCCCAGCTCAGCCACGTCGGGGAGCTCGACGAGAGCGCAGCCCCGCAAGAGCCCCTCCGGCCCGAGCAGCGACAGCACCGAGCCAAGCGGCAGCGAGAGCTCTTGCGCCAACTCAGCGACACTGGTTGTCGTTTTTGCGGCCAGCAAGGCAGAGAGGAGGCGGGCTTCGGCCTCGCTGAGCTTGTACAGATCGACGAGGCGACCCGGCACAAGACCCTGATCGACCGCGGCAGCTGCCACCGGCTTGGGCGGCTCGATCACCACCTTCGGCGTCGAGGGCACATCAACCGATGGGCTGACTGCGATGGTCGGAGCCGGGCTCACGTCTGCTTTAGGAGCCGGGCGAGGCGCCTCTGTTGTGGGTGGCTTTGGCGGCTTGGCCGGCGACTTCCCGGCGGCAGGGGCTGGCTTCGAGCGCGAGGCTCGGCCTGGTTCGCTGGGCCGCGCGGGCTTAGTTGCGCGGCGCGAGCTAGAGGGTCGGGCGGCGGGCGGCGGCGGTTTCGGCACGGTCCCAAATATATCACGAGCTTGAGCCTGCTTCTCGTCGGCAACCTCGTGCAATACTTCCGCCATGTCGCGCGCCCCCCTCTTGGCCAAGCTGCTCGTCGCCATCTTGGTGCCGGCGCTCCTCACCTTTGCTGCTTTCGCCGGCCTGGGCCACATCGCCGCGGCGCGGGCGCTAGAGGCTGAGCTAGGGCGGCGCCTGGCTTCTTTGGCCGCCGTGACCGCGGCGCAGATCAGCGAAGAGAGCGTCGCCATCCTCGCTGAAGGCGACGAGTCGAGCCGCACCTACCGCAACCTGCGTCGCAAGCTGATCGAGGTGCGCGAGGCCGCCGGTCTCGCTCGCGTCTACCTGTTCGCAGCCGATGACACGTCACGCGTCGACAGCGGCGAGCTACCGATCGGCAGTCGCGACTACAGCCTACAGACCAGCCGTGCCGAGCTGCGTCGCGTCTTTGCCAACGAGTCAGCGCAGGCTGCCGCCGTGTCGTCGGTCTTGTTTCGCGGTCGCGATGGCGCGCTGTACAAGTCCGGCTTCGCGCCCGTCCGTCCGCCGTCGGGTGGCCCGGTGCGCTTTGCGCTGGGCGTCGATGGCAGTGCCGCCCTGTACGGTGATCTTTTGGGCCTGCGCAAGACGCTGCTTGTCGTCGGCGTGCTGGGGGCGGCGGTGCTGGTGCTGTTAGCGGTCACCCTCGGCCTGCGCATCACCCGGCCACTGCGCCGACTGCGCGAGTCGGCGCGTCAGATCGGGGCCGGCGTCTTCGATCAGGCGGTCTGGCAGCCCGGGGATGAGCGAGCGCCCCGTCGCGGCGGCGATGAGGTCGCCGAGCTTGGGCGGGCGCTAGAGGCGATGCGCCGCGCGCTCCTGGTGCGCGACGAGCGGCTGCGCATGATGCTGGCTGGCATCGCCCATGAGGTGCGCAATCCGCTGGGGGGCATGGAGCTCTTCGCTGGTCTGCTCGCCGAAGAGCTGGCGATCCCGGGCGCCGATCCCACAGCGACGACGGCCGGTCCGGATCTGGCCGCTGCCCAGGGTTATGTCGGGCGGGTGCGTCGCGAGCTACATCACCTGCAGGCGGTGGTCAGCGACTTTTTGGAATACGCGCGGCGACCGCGTCCCCAGCTGGGCCCGGTGCCGCTGCCCGCCTTGCTGTCCGAGGTGCGCGATAGCGCCGCGGCGAATGCTCCCACTGGTGTGCGGGTAGACCTGGGCCCGGTGCCGGCCGATCTCGCCGTTCTCGCTGACGTGACGCAGCTCCGTCGGGCCCTGCTGAACCTGGCCCACAATGCCGTGCAGGCCTGCGCCGCCAGCGCCTCGACCGAGACTCCGCAGCGCGTCGAGATCGTCGCGGAGCGCGCCAGCCCCGCCGCCCCGGTGCAGATTCGCGTGCGCGACAGCGGCCCCGGCATTCCCGCCGAGCTGGGCGAAAAAATCTGGACGCCATTCTTCACGACCAAGGCGCAGGGCACCGGCCTCGGCCTGGCCTTCGTGCGCGAGATCATCGAGGACCACGGGGGCAAAATCGCGGTGCAGCCAGCCACCGCCAGCCCCGACTCGCCAGGCAGTGGTGCCTGCTTCTGCATCACTCTGCCGGTCGCTCCGCCCGTCGCAGCTCAGCCGGCTGGGGCGAATCCGCCGTGAAATCGCCACCTTGGGGCGGATTGTGATACACATGACCACCGCTTTACATCGAGCTACCTCTAATGTCTCAGCACACAAGCCCCTCTGTTAGCCCGCCTGTTCACGCCTCCGCTTCCCCTGCGGCAGGCTCGGCCGGCCTCGCGGCTGCCTCGGCAGCCGGTTCCTCTCCCTCCACTTCTTCGGGCCGCGCTGCTGCTGGCCACGATGCGCCGGCGGCTCCGGGTCTGCGACCGCGTCACCGTCGCTTGGCACGCTATCTGTACGCCGCACCGCTGGTGCGCATCCGTCGCGTGCTCGACATCGGGGGCGACGCTGAAGGGGGCGCGCTGCTCAGTCAGCACGGAGCTCGCAGCGTCCTCGTCCTGCAGACCGGTGGCGACAGCGATCGCGGCGGCGCCTCTCCGCTCAAGCCCGGTGACGGCGTCACCCTGCGTCCGGTCAGCCGTGGCGAGCTAGTGCGCGGCGGTCTGCGTCCCCAGGTCGGCTCCGGCGACTTCGACGTCGTCTTTCTGCGCGCCACCCCCGATCTGTTCACGCCGGCTCTGCTCAGTGAGCTGCGCAGCCTGCTTGCCAAGGGCGGCCACCTCGTCGTCTCGGCGCGCAGCCGCGAAGCCAGCGACAAGCTGCCGCACGCCGACGCCCTCGGCTACTTCGATCTCCTCGACGGGCTGACCCAGGCGGGGTTCGGTCCGGTCTCGATGCTGGGACAGAGCGCGTTTATCGGCTCTGCTCTTATGCCGTACGGCGCCAGCGAGCCCCCGCTGGTCTTCGACGACACCCTGGCGGCACCCGATGGCGCAGAAGAATACGTCGCCCTGTGTGGCACGGTTCCGACGGGCGGGCTGCCTTATCAGATCATCAAGCTGCCGCTCACCGCGCTAGAGCTACCAGCCCTGCCGGGCGAAAAGCGAGTCGAGCGCGTCGCCGATCCCGAGGTGCTGGCCGAGCGCGATCGCTTAAAAGCTCGCCTCGATCTGCTGCGCACCGAGGGCGAGCAGCAGAAAGCCGAGCTGCTGGCAGCGCAGAAAGCCAGCCGAGCGCTGGAAGAGCGCCTGCAGTCCGTCAGCGGCCAAGCCGACGCCCAGAAGCAAGACCTCGCCACCCTGCGGCAGAAGCTGGAAGAGTCGCAGAGCGCGCAGCGTCAGGCCGAAGCCCAGCGCGGTGAGCTGTCCGAGCGACTGCGTCAGCGCGATCGCAGCGACGCCGAAGCCGCCCGGGCCGCCGGCCTGCACGAGCGCCAGATGCGCGAGCTGCGCGTTCAGCTGGATGAGCGGGACGCCTACCTCGCCGAGCTGGAAGAGCAGCTGCGCGATCTGCCGCGCATGCACGAAAAGTTGGTCGCTGCCGAGCGCATGACCGACGAAGCGCAGCGCCGCGAACGCCAGGCTCGGCAGAAGGTTGCCGAGATCGAAGGCCAGCTGCTGCGCGCCCGCGGCGAGCTCGCGCAGATCGCCGGCGACAAGCAGCTGAGCATTGAGCTAGAGACCCGCCAGCGCGAGATCGAAGCAGCGCGGCGCGAAGTGCTGATGGGCCGCGATGCCATCGAGCAGGCCGAGCTGACCTTGGCGGCGCAGAAGAATGAGCTGATGCAGGCCCAGGCCGCGCTGGAGGGCGAGCGCGCCGAGCTGGGTCGGCTGCGCAGCGAGAAGCAGGCTGCCGAGCGCGCGGTGTTCGACCGCGATGCCGCGCTGTCCGAGGTGAGGAGCGAGCTCCTGACCGCGCAGGAGCGGCTGCAGCAGACCCACGCCGCGCTGGAGGTGGCTCGCACCGAGCTGCAGCGTCAGCGCGAGCGCGCCATCACGTCGTCGAGCGACGATGGCATTCCAGTGTTGGTTGGGGATCTGCCGACCGCGCCGCAGTCGCTGTCGGGCCATGGTGTGCCGCACCTGCCGGGTCACAGCCGCGGCAAGGCCGACGATGTCGGCGAGCTGCGCCAGAAGGTCACCGAGCTCTCGGCCGAGAACGAGCGCCTCAAAGACAAGCTGAGTGATGCCGAGCGCGAGACCTGGAAGCACATGAAGGCGCGCTCCGAGGCTGAGCAGGCCGCCGCCGAGGTTCGCGAGGACACCGTGCGCAAGCTGCGCGATGCCCGCAAGCTGGCCTCCGTCGAGCTGACGCGAGCGATGGAAGATGCGACCAAGAAAGCCGTGCAGCTGCGCGAAGAGCTGGCACGCACGGAGCTTGAGCGCAAGGACGCCCTGACCCAGGCCAAGGAGCTGCGCGTCGAGCGCGATGCGCTGTCGGCTCAGCTAGTGAACCTCAAGGGTGAGCTCGATGGCCTGCGTCGCACCGGTTCGCTGTCGGCCGTCGCGTCGCCGGCGCACGAAGAGGTCAGCCGGCTGCGCATGCAGCTAGAGCAGGTGCAGGCCGCGGTGCTCAGTGAGCGCGCGGCTCGCCAGGCAGCGCAGCAGGGCGGCGATGAGGCGCAGGTCCGCGCCACCGAGCTGCGGCAGGCGGTCGGTGCGCTGGAGACGGCGCTGGCCGAGGCCCACGGTCGCATCGAGCGCGAACAGCGACGCGGCGAGAGCTTGGAAGAAGAGCTGCGCCTGACCCGCGAGCAAGCCAGTCGCGTGGCCGGTGCGGCCGGTGGCGGCGCCTCGCTGCAGCTGCAGCAGGATCTGCAGCAGCGCGAGCGCATGCTGGCCGAGCGCACTGCCGAGCGCGATGCCCTGGGGCGTCTGCTTGCCGAGGTGGAGCGCGAAGCCGCGGCCCGCGCCGAGCGCGCCCGGACGCTGCGCGTGCGCCTGAGCGAGCGCGAGCGTGAGGTCGAGGTGCTGCGGGCGGAACTCCTGGATCGCGATCGCAAGCTGACCGCGATGGAGCAGCAGGCCCCGCCTAGCGAAGAGCTGGTCCGCCAGAGCTCGGAGCTGCAGGCCGCCCGTCGGCGCATCAGCGAGCTGCTCGATGAAGCTGCCCGGCGCGATCAGCACGGCGACGATGCCGTGGCCACCGCGCTGCGTGAGCGGGCTCGGGCGGTGCGCATGGGCGAAGCCCTGGATCAGATGACGCGCGAGCGCGATGAGGCCAAGTCGCGATCCTCCGATCTAGAGCAGCGCCTTGGCGATGCCATCAGCGAGGGCGAGCGCTTGCACGGCGAGCTCTTGCGCATCTCTCGCCTGGGGTCGGATAGCAAGCTGTGAGTCGGGGTCGCGACGACTCCACTGCGCCGTCTCCGTCCCCATCGCGGGACGGGGACGAGCGCGAGCGGGGGTCGCGGCAGGCCGTGAGCTACGACGCCGATCTGGGGTTCTTTGAGCGGCTCGTCGCGCTACGTCAGCAGGGGGTGCCCTGCGTGCTGTGCACGGTGGTGCGCACCGCGGGCTCGACGCCGCGAAAGCGAGCCGCGCGCATGCTGGTCACCGCCGACAGCCAGTGCGCGACGATCGGCGGTGGTCGCATCGAAAAGCAGGTCATCGATGCAGCGCGAGCCGTGCTGCAGCGTCCGGAAGCTGCGCTAGCCACGACGCTGCGCTACCACCTCACGCGCGAGCTCGGCATGTGCTGCGGCGGCGAGATGGAGGTCCTGTTGGAGCCGATGATTCCCGCGCCCTATCTGATTGTCTGCGGCGGTGGCCACATTGCGCAGGCGCTGATGCCGCTCATCCCACCGCTCGGTTTTGTGCCCATCCTCGTCGAGGATCTGGAAGATCTAGGCAACCGCGAGCGCTTTCCGCAGGCCACGCGCATCCTCGATAGCTTCGATCCGCGCGACTGGCAGGGCATCCCGCTCGACGAGCGCAGCTATGTCGTTATCGTCACCCGCGATCATCAGGTCGATCAGGGGCTGCTCGAAGCGCTCCTGCCCTATGACCTGGCGTACCTGGGCATGATCGGATCGCAGCGCAAGGTGAAGGTCTTCCGTCAGCGCTTGATCAATAAGGGTCTGCCCGTCGAGCGCCTGGATCGCGTCTATGCCCCCATCGGGCTCGACATCGGCGCCGATACGCCGGAAGAGATCGCCGTTTCGATCGTCGCTGAGCTGCTGCGCGTGCGGGCCGAGCGGCGGCGGGCGAGCGGCGAGGCCGGCGGGCGCAGTCGCTTGGCGGGCTCGTGTCGCTTGCCCCCCGAGGAGAGCGAGCCGGCGTGACCGCCGCAGCGATCGTTCTTGCGGCGGGGGCGTCGCAGCGCATGGGACAGCCCAAGGCGCTGCTGTCAATCGGCGGCCAGACGCTCTTGACTGGCGTGCTGCAGCGGCTGCGCAGCGTTGACATCGCGATGACATTGGTGGCGATCGCGGAGCCGCACGGTGCTCTGCTGCAGCGCGAGCTAGAGCGACTCGCACCGATGCTGGTGCCGATGCGGCTTTACCCGGCGTGGAATTCGAGCCCCGAGGGTGGCATGTTGTCGTCGGTGCAGTCCGCGCTTGCCCGTCTGCTTGCTGCCGACCCGCCGGGGCTCGAAGGCGCCCTGATCTGGCCGGTCGATATCCCGCAGGTGCGAGCCGAGACCCTGCGCCTGCTCCTTGCGCACGGCCGCCCCGACGGGCCCCTGGTGGTGCCGACCTATGGCGAGCGGGGTGGCCATCCGCTGTGGCTGCCGCGATCGCTGTTTGCCGCGACGCTGGAGCTGTCCCCGACGCTGGGTCTGCGTGAGCTGCGCCGACGTCATCCTGAGCTGCGCCTGCCCGTCGACGACGCCGAGATCCTGCGCGATCTCGACACCCCCCAAGATCTGCAGCGCCTGCGCGGTGAGTAAGCGCTAGCCGCGCGTCGGCGGGCGGTTTTTACCGACGGGTGGCGGGACAGGTGCCGGGCCCTGCGTGGCCGCGCTGTACAGGGCCTGCAGCGCGGTGCGCAGATCCTGATCGGTCACGTGCGCGACCTGGCTGGCGACGCCCAGATCCCAGGCCGGCCGCGGCGGCGGCGGCAGGCGCGGGCGCGGGGTGTAGCTCAGCCAGTCGGCATAGGCCGGCAGCGCCTTGATCGGTCCGACGCGAAAGGCCAGGCGCTCGATGGGCGGAGTCGATCCCTTCGCGGCGGTCGCCGTGCCCGTTGTGTTGACCGCCGGGGTGTTCGGGGTCGGCTTGCTTCCCCGTCGGCGCGAGGGGCGCGGCGCGGTCTCTTTGGCCAGCTGTCCAAGCTGCGCGTTGACCTGCTCTAGCAGCACGTCTTTGACGTAGGACAGCTCGCTGGCCACCGCCGATGAGCTGACGCGGATGTGCAGCGTCGCACTCTGTAGCTGCTCGGCCCGCGCCTGCGGCTCTAGGCGCGGCAGCAAGCGATGCAGAGCGACGGCAAAGGCGCGACAGGCGAGGCGCTCGTGCAGGCCATTCGACAAGCCCAGACGCTCGGCAGCGCGACCGATCAACCCCCAGCCGTGCTCGGGCCGGCTGCGCGTTCGGCGACGGCGGACAAGGGCGCGACCCGCGGCTTTTTTGATCGCGCGCGAAGGCAACGTCGATGAAGGCGTCGTTTCCGTCGCGGCTGGCGGTGCGGGGGGGCGCTTCGCGGTGCTCATCGCAGCACGTCCGGGCACAGCGTGCGCAGCTCGGCGTGGGCTGTCTCGACGGCAGGGCCGGTGGTCAGCGGTGCAAGCTCATCGGGGTCGGTCTGCAGATCGAACAGCAGCTGGCGCGGCGCGTCGTAGTTTTCGTAAATGTATTTGCGGCGCCCGTCGGAAAACGCCAGGACGTACTGAGCTTCCTGACTGCGCGGGGTCTGATAGCCGCGCCGCGAGCTATGGAACACCAAGCGACGGCGCTCCGTGGCCTGCAAGAGCTCACGATCGCGGGCGGCAAAGTCCCCGTCCCCTAGGCTGGCGAAGAACAGCGGTGACAGATCCTGCGCCGCGGCCGGCACGCCGCTTCCCGCGACTCCAGCCACGCCAAGCAGCGTTGGCAGCAGATCAGCCAGCCACACCCGGGCCTGACTGCGCCGCAGCTCGCCGATGCGCGGGTCGATGATGAGCAGCGGAATGCGCAAGAGCTCCTCGTACAGCGTCGCGTAGTGGGCGGTTGAGGCGTGACCAACATGGCCGTGCTCTAAGAGTTCATCGCCGTGGTCAGCGGTGATGACGATTGTCGTGTTCGCAAGCTGTCCGCTGTCCGCTAGGCTGGCCAGAACGCGCGCGAGGAAGTCATCCATCTGCCGCACGCTGGCGGCGTACAGGCGCTGCACCGCTTCGCGATCGTCGGGCAGGAGCACGTGCTCGCCGCGCGGCACGACGAACAGCTTGCCGACCGAGTCGCGCAGGCGGGCGGGCAGGGCCTGGTCATCGATGCCGAACATGCGGCGATACGTCGGGGCCGGCCAGTACGGCAGGTGCACGTACTTGTAGTGGTACCAGGCAAACCACGGCGCGGCGGACGGCGCGGAAAGCCCGTGCAGGGCACGCAGCAGCAGATCGTCGTCGGGCCCCTGGGGATAGCCGGGAGAGCCGGCCGCGTCATAGCCCAGGTGCTGATAGTTGCCGACGCGGTTCAAGTAGCAGAGGTTGGGCAGGCGGTAGCCGGCCTCGGCCAGGCGGGCGGGCAGGGCCAGGCGGCCGGGGCGGGGCTGCGACCACTCGTAGGCCACGCCGTGTCCCAGCGCCGTCTCGCCGGTGAACAGCGACAGGATGCCGGGCGAGGTCCACGGCCCGGTGGTGTAGGCGCGATCAAAGCGCAGGGTCTGCGACGACAGCCCGGCCAAGGTCGGCGTCAGCTCGACGCCAAAGCGACGGTCGACGAAGTCGGCGCGCCAGGCATCGATGGTCAGCAGCAGCAGGTTACGGGATATACCGGATGAGTGCGCCATGGGCTAGGAATTCTACGGTAGGCCGCGCAGGCGAGCGCCGGCGACGGAAAAGTGGTGCACCGCGGCGGCATAGCCGGGCAGCGAGCCGAGGTCGAGTACGGCGCCTGGCAAGAGCGTACCGCACAGCCCTCCGTCGCTGGCCAGGGCGTTGAGTGCCGCCAGGAAGCCGCCATCGCGCAGCGTGCCCGTCGCGGAATCGCGACAAAAGCGAGCAAGCGCCGCGTCCCAGGCCGGGGTCTGAATCTGGCCAAAGGTGGTCAGGAGCTCGTCGGGCTGGCCCGTACTCGGTCGCAGTGCGCGGATCGGCAGCGGAGTTCCCATCGGGATCGCCGCCGGTGCAAGCCCGTCAAACGGCGTCGCAAGCTGGACAGCCAGCGTCGAGCCCTGCGGGCCCACCGGCTCGGCGCGACGCAGCCCGAACACCGCCTGTCCGGTCTGCTGGTAGGCCGCGACCAGCCCGCCCAGCGCCGTCTGATCCGGCAGGTGCAAGAGGTCGGGGAACAGCACCGCGACCGCCGCGAAAGGCCCATCGCTGGGCGAGGGGGGCAGCGCCCCGATGCCTCGCTCGACGGCGTCCAGCACCCCCAGCGGCTGCGGCTGTTCGACAAGGCGCAGCCCAAGACGCAGCCACAGCGCAGCCAAGTAGCGGCTCTGCGGCGTCTGTCCCGCGTCGGTGCCGATCGGGCTTTCGGCCGTGAGCGAGCGGTGCAAGAGCGCAAGGCCAGGCTTCCCCGGGCTGCTCACCAGGGCGACGGGAGCCAGACCTGCGGCCTCGGCCTCTAGCAGGCAGGCGGTCAGCGCTGGGTAGTCGCCCAGCGGCAAGAGCTCTTTGGGACAGCCGAGGCTGAGCGGGCGCAGTCGCGTTCCCAGGCCGGCCGCCGGGATGACCACGCCGCGCAGGCTGTTCGGTGGCTTAGGCATCGCCCCCCCCCGACGACAGGCTGGCGGTCGCGGCGGTCTGGCTGCCGCGGTTGCTCATCCGCAGCACGCGCAAAGATAGGAGGACGGCGAGCAGCAAGAGCAGCCCCCCTTCAAAGACACGCAGCACCAGGAGCGCGCTCATGCCGAGCACCAAGGCGGCGGCAAAGGTGCTGGTGTAAAGGCCCCCGAGGATGCCGCGAAAGCCGGCCCACCCCGTCGCAGGGCCAGCGGATGACTCGTCGACGATCGGCCCCCAGAAGCCGGGCGGTCGGGCGGTGCGATAGAAGTGGCTCAGCGTGTCCCGGCGCTCGGCCGGGGTCAGCAGGGTGACGGCAACGGTGATCGCCATGCCCAGCCCGAACAGCACCAGGAAGGCCTGCCAGTACGGCCGGTCTTTGTAGGCCGGTAGGGAAAGCAGCGGCACGCCGAACCAGGCGAAGTAGGCGAGGGGAAAGCCGATGACGAAGGGGACCATCTCGCCGTAGATATTGAGCCGCCACCACAGCCAGCGCAAAAGCCCCACCGGCAGCACGAACAGCAGCACCACCGAGTTCATGAAGTTGATCCAGGCCGCGTCGATCTTGTCGAGGAGCAGCCAGGCCCACAGGTTGCCAGCGACGGCGACGAGCAGCGTGCCGAAGCGCGCCGCCCATAGCTGCTCGCGCGGCTGGGTGGTGGCCGACGGTCGGATGGCGCGCAGATAGACATCGTTGAGCAGCGTCGAAGCGCCGAAGTTCAGCAGGCCAGCCAGCGTCGAGGTGTAGCCAGCGATGATGCCGATGAGCAGGAAGCCGTACAGGCCGGGGGGCGCATGCTTCTGCACCAGCGTCGCCCACTGGTCGGTGTCGCCAGCTTGCTTGGGGACCAGCGCGACGGCGCACAGGCCAATCAGGCACAGCGGCAGGGTGCGCACGGCCAGCGACAGCACGGTGTTAAACAGCTGGCCCAGGGCCGCGTGGCGCTCGTCGCGGGCGGCGAGGGTCTTTTGCACGGCGGGAAGCTGATGATTGGCCGCCGACCACAGGCCAAACAGGGCCAGCGCGAACAGCGACATCGGATCCAGCGCGAACTCGCCAAAGCGCGCGGCTTCGGCGGCTGGCGATGGGGGAAAGGGGCTGAGGAAGGCGGCGCCGCGCACGCGCTCGATGGTGGCCAGCACCGCCGGCAGCCCGCCCGCGACGTGCAAGAGCAGCCCGGCGAGCGCCAGGCGCCCGGTCATCACCAGCGCGAACTGCAGGAGATCTATGTAGGCGACCGCCCAGAGTCCGGAGAGTAACGTATATGCGAGGGTGAGCCCGCCGAAGATGAAAAGAAGCTGCGACGGCGACCAGCCGAGGAGCGGCGACAGGCTCTGGGCGAAGCCGCGCAGCACGTAGCCGATGAGGATGGCCTGACCGCACAGCACGCCGTAAAGCGCCGAAAAGACGCGGAAGCCGCGGGCCGGGGCGCCGCCGTAGCGGACCTCGAACAGGTGGCCGGGGCTCTCTAGCGCCAGGCGACGGAAGCAGCGGGCCCAGTAGACGGCGAGCGGCAGGCTGAAGATCGCCGCCACCCAGTAGAAGCGATGAAAGCCGATAAAGCCGCCGACGAAGAAGATATGCACCCAAAAGGCATCCGCGCCGTCGCCGGTTGCGACATCGGCGATCCCAATCAGCCACCACGGCAGCTTGCGATCGGCCAGGGCATAGCCGACGCCGCTGCGGCCGGCGCCCCGGCTAAAGCGCCAGCCAATCCACACCGCCAGCCCGACGCAGACCACGAGATAGGCCGCAATCGCCGCCACGTCGAGGCCGTGCAGCGAAGCGCGGGAAGAGTGCGAGGCGGGCGCCATGGGCGGCACTTTATGGTAGGCCTCCCCGCGACAGAAGCTGGAATGCAGTTATGCGATATGCATTACAATGAATCCTGCGTGAGTCTGGTAGAACCGCCGCACGAAGGCATTCCGACGCGACCTGAGCTGCGTCGCTTGTTGGATGCGCTCTTGCCGGGTGATAGCGACCTGAATGGCTTCGTCTATGACCACTATCCGGCGGTGCTGGCGCACTATCATCCGGGGCTCCTGCGCGTCGCTAAGCTCGATCTTTTGCTAGAGCACGCCGAGCCGGGAGAGCTGGTGCGAAGGCTGCGCGAGCGCGGCCTGCACGGACGCAAGCGACGAGCCAGCGAGGTCTTTAACTGGAGCAGCGAGCGCAAGCGCCACGCCGAGGTCTTCGGTCGGCAGCCGGTGCTGGACGTCCTTGCCCAGGCCATCGAGCGCGGTGGCTGGGTGGTGGTCAGTGGGCGAGCCGGCGTCGGCAAGACGGCGCTCTTGGTGCAGCTGTTAAACGGGCTTGAGAGCCTGCGCGGGCGGCCGGTGCCGCATCACTTCCTGCGTCACAGCACGGCCGACTCGGCGCGACCGGGCGTGGTGCTGCGGGCGCTGTCAGCGCAGATCGAGGCGCTGTTTCCCCACCTGGTCGACACCGATGCGCCACCCGAGCTGCGCTTGGTTCAGCTGCTGTCGCGGGTGTCGCGCCAGGGTCTAGAGGGCGGCGAGGATCTGGTGCTGATCGTCGACGGGCTCGACGAGGCCGAGAGCGAGGGGCGCTCGAATCCGCTGCCCCGCTTCCTGCCGCCGGAGCTGCCGCCGGGCGTGACCCTGGTCTGCTCGATCGATCCTAGCTGCCCGCACTACGGCTGGCTGATTGATCATGCCGAGCAGCAGCTCGGCGGACACATCGATCTAGACGGTAACGTCGGCCGAGCCTCGACGGAGGCAGCCTGCCTGGCGCTGTTCACGTATCACGCGCCGATGCTGGGCCTGAAAGAAACCCAGTGCGAACAGGTGGCGATGGCGTCGGCCGGCAACCTGCTGTGCGCGACCAAGCTCTTGGAAGTGCTCTACGACCAGACGGCACGCGGCATGCCGATCGAGCGAGCCCTGCGCGAGATGTCGATTGGGCTGGAGCCGCTGCTCAGTCGCCTGTGGCTGGCCCTGTCGAACGAGGCGCGGGCGGCGCTGGGGCTGCTCTGCGCGGCGCGACAGGCCCTGCCGATGCCGCTTCTCGACGATCTTCTGGGCTTGGAAGATGGCGAAGCGATGCAGCACGTCGCATCGGCCCGCGCCTTCCTGCACCTGGAGACGGCGTCCAGCGTCGGCATCACCGCGATGAACAGCGACTGCGTGGCCTTCGCCCATGGCGCGCTCGCTAGCTTTGTCGCCTCGGTGCTGGGCCCGACGGCGCTGCACCAGAGCCAGCGCCTGCTCGCGTCGGCGCTGTGCAGCTGGCCGCCGCTTGAAGACAACCTCTACGCCTTCCGGCGCAGCTATGCGCTGCGTCACGCCATCACGCAGTACATCGACGCCGAGTCGGAATCGCACGCCTCGCAGGTTATTTCGAACATCGACTTCCTGGTCGCGCGCTGTCAGGAACACGGCAGCGCGGCGCTGGCCGAAGACCTGGAACACGCGGCGGCGCGTTCGACGCAGCCCGAGACGGCGCGAACTTTTTCGGATCTGGCGCAGGCGCTGCGCATCGGGGCGCACTGGCTGGCCCACGATCCCGGCGCGCTGCCCGGCCTGCTTTACAACCTCTTGCGCTGTGCCAACTGGACGGCCTCGACGATCGAGCGGGTGCTGAACTTCCCGCCGATGCGGCTGCGCTTCCGCTTGGTGCATCCGCTGCAGCGTCGCGACACCAGCGTGCACAGCTTCGCCGGTCACTGGGACTCGGTCGTCGCCTGCGAGCTGACGCGCGATGGCAAGTGCATGCTGTCGGTCGGTCTAGATCACACGCTGCGGCTGTGGGATCTGAACAGCGGCGCGCAGCTTATGCACTTCTATGGCCACGCGGGCGCACCGACGGCGATTGCGCTATCGCTGGATGGCCAACAGCTGCTTTACCCGACCACGGATCACTCGCTGTCGGTCTACGATCTCAGCTCGGGCGCGCAGCTGCGTCGGCTGCGTGGACACAGCGCGGCGATTACTGCCTGCGCCCTGCATCCCGACGGCAAGCGAGTGCTGACTGCGGCGCGGGATCACAAGCTCAAGCTGTGGAACCTGCAGACCGGCGAAGAGCTGCAGACGCTGTCGGGACACACCGGCGCGATCACCGCCTGCCTGATCACCAAGGACGGTCGGCGCGCTGTCTCGGCTGGCTGGGATCACAGCGTGCGCATCTGGGATCTGGCGACGGGTCGGCTGCTGCACGCGCTGCATGGTCACCAGGGAGCGGTCAGCGCGCTCTACCTCCTGCCCGACGAGCAGCACGTGGTCTCGGCATCCTGGGATCACTCGCTCATCATCTGGCACCTGGGCAGTGGTGCGCGGCGCTGTCAGCTGTCGGGGCACAGCGCGCCGATTAACGCCGTGCTGGCGACGGCCGATGGGCGCTTTTTGATCTCGGCTTCTGACGATCGCATGCTGAAGGTGTGGGACACCGATGCCGGTCGCGAGGTGCGCACGCTGATCGGTCATCAGGCCGGCGTCAAGGGCTGCCTGCTCTCGCCGGACAGTCGCTCGGTGATCTCGATCTCGGAAGACTGGACGCTGCGGCAGTGGGATCTGTCGACGGGTGCCCAGCTGCGCATCTTCGACGGTCACCTGGGTCCGGCACTAGCGGGTGCGATCACGCCGGATGGCCGACAGCTGCTGTCCGCCTCGGAAGACAAGACGCTGAAGCTGTGGGATCTCAGCCCGAACTACGACGCGGGGCACTCGGACGGGCACATGGGCGCGGTCACGGCCTGCTTTGTCAGCGAAGGCGGCTCGCCGCTGATCACCGCGTCGGAAGACCAGACGATCAAGCTCTGGGATCCGTACACCGGGACGGTGCAGCGCACGCTGATCGGTCATAGCGAGGCGGTCAGCGCCTGCGCTCTGTTTGCCGACGGCAAGCGCCTGGTCTCGACCTCGCCCGACGGCACGACGGTGGTCTGGGATCTGATCGCCGGGCACGAGACGCTGCGCATCGTCCACAACCCGCAGGCCCGCGCCGATCGCGGTAGCCAGCCAAGCAGCGCTCACCTGGCGATTCCATCTGACGATCACATGATCGAGCTGTGGGGCATGCCGCTCGACAACTCGAAACGCGCCGAGAGCGCCATGGTCGGCCGGGTGCGGAGCTGCGCCCTGACCCGCGACAGCCGCTACCTGATCACCGGCGCCGGCGATCGCCTGCTGCGCCTGTGGGACCTCAACACCGGGGCTGAGCTCTTGCGCTTTGCGGGGCACAGCGGTGCGGTGAACTCGTGCGCGGTGCTGCCCGATGGCAAGCGCCTGCTGTCGGCATCGAGCGATCGCCTGCTCATCCTGTGGCAGCTAGAGAACGGCAGCGAAGTTCTACGGATGACCGGCCACGCGGGATCGGTAAATACCTGTGTGGTGTCGGCCGACGGTCGGCGCGCGCTGTCGGGCAGCCACGACAAGACGCTGCGGCTGTGGGATCTGGCGAGCGGAGCCGAGCTGATTCGCTTGAGCGGCCACTCTGCCCCGGTCACCGCCTGCCTGATCACCGACGACGGGCGCCGCGCGATCTCGGCCTCGCTGGACTACACGCTGCGCATCTGGGACCTGATGTCCGGCATGTGCATCGAGACGATCTACGGCAGCAGCGCCTACCTCTGCCTGGCGGCCGGGGCCGACTGGCTGCTCGCCGGCGACCAGGCGGGCAACGTCTGGATCCTGCGCGACCAGATGACCAGCACCCCCAGCAGCGAGACGCGCCTGACGCGGCAGTCGCTGATGGAGTCGGTGCGCAAGTTCCTTAGCCGCTCGTCGCGCTAGCCCCACCCGGCGGGCTTTTTTGCGACGACAGCGGCGGAGCGGGGGCGGGCACGTCCTCGCAGGCCATGAGCGCCACCGGAATGCCGTAGTAGGCGGCAAAGCGGCGGGCGCGCGGCAGGTGATCGCGGGCCGAGATCAGGAGCGCCGTCTGATAGCCATGCTGCCGCATCAGCCGCTGCACAAAGCGCAGGTTCTGCCAGGTGGTCAGCGACTGCCCTTCCAAAAGGATGCGCCCCTGATCGATGCCGCCCCGCCCGAGCAGGCCGGCCATCACCTCGGCTTCGACATGGCGATTGTGGGCCGCCCCGCCCGAGACGATCAGCGCCTGCACCCGTCCCTGCGACAAGGCGTGCTGCGCCGCGCGCACCCGGCACTGCAGGCACAGCGAGGGGCGCCCGTCGTCTTCGCTGGGACAGCCGAGCACCACCGCGACATCGGTGCGCGGCGGTGTCGGTTCGTGCAGGGCCTCGGCCAGGGCGGCGGGGTTTTCGCGATCGCGCTGAAACAGATCGTGCCAGGCGGCACAGCCCGGCGCGCCCAAGAGCGCGGCGACTAGCAGGACGGGCTGCACGCACGCGGGGACGCGACGCAGCCAATGGATGAGAGAGAGAGCAGGCATGACGGTTCGGATTTAAGCCGGAAGCTCGGCCAAGAGGTGGCGAGCGATCTTGCGGGCCGCAGCATAGATCGTGAGCTGCGGCGGACCGCCGATTGAAGTGGGAAACAAGCTGCCATCGGCGACATAAAGTCCCGCGACGTGGTGATGGCGGCCCCCGGGATTGACGACCGAGCGTCGGGGATCGCGGCCCAGCGGCAGGCTGCCCATCGGATGCACCGAGGTCAGGGCCGGATCGAGGGGGCGATAGCGATGCTCGACGATCCGACGCAGTTCGGCCGGCGTGTTCGCGACAAGCGGCGTGGCGAGCGGCAAAAGGACCCGGCGGGCCCCGGCGGCAAACAGCACCTCGCCAGCGGCTTGTACCCCGCGGAAAAGCGCCGTCGCATCGGCCGGTGACAGCGCGTAGCGGATGCGGGGGCGGCCATGGCGATCGGCCGTGACCTCGCCCCGCGTCTCGTCGTGCAGCATGGCGGCCAGCGCGGCGACGTGGGCGTAGTCCCGCATGGCCTGCGCATGCCCACGACCAAACCCCGGCAGCAGTCCAGCAAAGCCGGCGGGGTGGGCAAACGCCGGGATCAGCCAGGTGCGATCGACGGCGCCAGGGGCGAACGACAGCCTCTCGGTGCACTCGAAGCTCTGCGGGATGCCGCGCCAGGCTTCCACCCGCCCCTCAAAGATGCCAGCCACCGCCAGCGAGGGATGCAGGCGCAGGCTGCGACCCGCAGTGTGGTGCGGATCGGGAAGGCCACTGCGATCGAGCAGGACCGCCGAGCCAATAGCGCTGCCCGCCAGCACCACCGCCCGTGCCGAGACGGTGAACTCGACCCCGCGCTCACCCGACGGGCGAACTGCATAGCCGCGCACTGCCACCGCTCGCCCGCGCTGCACGACGATCGCCGTGGCGTGCATTCCGCAAGCCAGTGTGCCCCCACGGGCCAGCACCTCCGGCAGCAGCACCTTGAGCGCGTTCTGCTTGGCATCGAAGGCGCAGCCCAGCTCGCAGAAGCCCGAGCGCGCGCAGCCTCGCCGGTTATGCTGCAGCAGGCCCCCTGCAAAGCCGAGGGCCTGCGCGCCGCGGCGGATCAGCGCGTTGTGGGCATTGACCTCGTCCTCGACGATCGGCGTCACGCCGAGCTCGGACTCGATGGCGGCATAGTCGGCATCCAGCGCGCTGGCTGAAAAGCCCTCGGCGCCGTGCTCGTGTACCCAGCGATCGAGGATCTCGGCCGGGGCGCGCTTGCACAGGTTGGTGTTGTGGGTCGTCGATCCACCGGCGCCGCGCCCGCTGAGGATGGTGACCGCGCCATCTGTGGTCTGCCGGCCGCCGCCGTCCTGAAACAGCCGCGGCAGCATGTCGCCTTCGCGCTGATTGAAGTCGCTTGCGCGGTGGTATTCGCCCTCTTCCAAAACGATGACCTGGCGGCCCGCTCGACTGACGGCCGAAGCCAGGCTCGCCCCGCCAGCGCCGCTGCCGATCACCACGACATCGGTCGTAAGGACCAGCGGTCGAACAAGCTCGGCGCCTCGCAGAACGCCGGTCGGCAGCGCGGGCGGCATCGCCGGCCTGGGCTGCGAAGAATCGAATTGCATCGGCGACGTGAGTGCCATCTGGCGCGATCTCGCGGCCGGACATACGCTAGGAACTTCGCGCAAGCAAGAGGGGCCGCGTAGCTAGCCGTAACATCTCCAACACCGGCGATGGTCGCGGGGCGGCATCGGCCCTTTTCAGCTTCCCCTTCGCTTCGTTGAATCAGCCCGAGGTGCTTCGGCATCGACCGTAAGGACCCCAGCGCGCTTTAGTCCGGCGCAAAAAGAGAGAGAGAGAATGTCGAATTCCCCCCCTCCCAGTAAGCCACCGCAGGGCCCCGAGGAAGCCGCCGCTGGTTCGTCGAGCCGCGGTGTCGGCGCGCCAGCCAACGCTTCGCCCCCGAGCGGCCCCGAGCGCATCAGCTCGGCCGAGCTTCCGCTCTCGGCCCTGGCTTCGGCCAGCAATCTCCCACCGGTCAGCCTCGGAAGCGGGGTGCCACCCAGCAGTGTCTCGCCCCGCGCGACCGCCGATTCGCGCTCCGCCATCGCGTCGGCCGCCTCGGGGTCTAGTCACGTCGTCGGCGATCCTGTCCACGCCCACGAGCCGGGGCACGGCGGTGGCAGCGGTGGTGGACATGGGGCTGGCCACGGAGACGCCCACGGGCACCTCAGCCCCCGAAAGCGGTTGTTCAACCTGCTGTCGCTGGAGGCCACCGACATCTGGATCGTGCTCATCTACGCCATCACCATCGGCCTGCTTTCACTGGCCACGCCGATCGCCGTGCAGTCGCTGATCAACCAGGTGTCGTTCGGTGTGCTCCTGCAGCCGGTCGTCATCTTGACCCTGATGCTGCTGATAGGCCTGCTGGTGGTTGGGGTGCTCCACCTCCTGCAGACCAGCGTCGTCGAGGTCTTGCAGGCTCGCCTGTTTGTGCGCCTGGGCACCGATCTGGTGGCGCGACTGACCCATCGCAGCTATCACGCGCTCGACGAAAACGATGGGCGTGAGGTGATCACCCGCCTCTTTGACATCACCACCGTGCAGAAGGCGGCGGCAAGCCTGCTGCTCGACGGTCTGGGCGTGGTCCTGCAGGTCTTGATCGGCCTGTTCATCCTCGCCTTCTATCACCCGCTGCTATTCGCGTTTGCCGTCGCGCTTTTGGTGGCGGCGGCGGTGGTGATTTTTTTGCTGGGGCGGGGTGCGCTGACGACGGCGATTCGCGAGTCGCGGGCCAAGTACGCGGTGTCGGATTGGCTGGTCCAGGTGATGTATCAGCCGCTGGCTTTCAAGGGGGGGCGTGGCCCTGTGCTGGCCCACCAGCGAGCCGATCAGCTTCTTCATGAATACGTGCGGGCCCGTCGCGCCCACTTCCGCATCCTGCTGCGTCAGATTGGCGGCCTGCTCTTTATTCAGGCCTTGGCCAGCGCTGCTCTGCTGGGCATCGGCGGTGCCCTGGTGATCGGGCGTCAGCTAACCATCGGCCAGCTCGTCGCCTCCGAGATCATCGTCAGCGGCGTCGTGGCGGCGCTCGCCAAGTTCGGCAAGCACCTCGACAGCCTCTACGATCTGTTGGCCTCGCTCGACAAGCTGGGACACCTGCTGGATATCGAGCTAGAGCCGCTCGATAACCCGGTGCGCCCGCCGCGTCGCGTCCTTAGTAGCGGCGAGCCCGGCATGCGCGTGGTCTTTCACGGCGTCAGCCTGGGATATCCCGGTCAGCCCACGCTGCTTGAGAACATTCACCTCTGCATCGAGCCCGGGGAACAGGTCGCCGTGATCGCAGCCGCGGGTGGCGGCAAGAGCCTGCTCAGCGCGGCGCTGTATGGCCTCCTGCCGGCTCATCATGGCCTCATCGAGCTGGATGGCATGTCGCTGCGGGATGTCTATCTGCCGGCGATGCGTCAGCACGTCGTGCTCTTGCGCGGCGAGGCCAGCGAGATCTTTACCGGCACGCTCGAAGAAAACATCCTCTGCGGTCGTGGCGATGTTTCACCGGGCGAGCTGCGTGAGGCGCTTCAGGCCGTGGGTCTGTGGCATGAGCTGCAGGCCGATCCCCAAGGGCTGCGGCGTCTGATTCAGAGCGGCGGCGCAACCCTGTCGCAGCAGCAGCGGCAGCGCTTACTTGCGGCTCGGGCCCTGCTGATGCAGCCGCGGCTTTTGTTGATCGATGGCGCGGCGCTGGCTCACGTCGAGCGCGAGCCCGACTGGCTGCGGCAGCTGCAGCGGGGGCCGGGGCGACCAACGGTGATCCTCTTTGTTGCACCCGGCAGCCCGCTGATTGCCAGCAGTCAGCGCGCCTTCACCCTCACTCAAGGCCAGGTGCTGCCGCTGTCCGATGCGGCCAGCCTGCCCGCCCAAGGAGGAGCCGATGCCGGCCGCAGCCACTAGCCCCCACTCCATCGGCCGAGAGCTCTCGGCTTTAGCGCTGGTGCAGTCGCCGCGCAGTGTGCGCGCCGTCGCTTGGGCGCTGATCGCGCTCTTGGTCAGCTTGGCGATTGCGCTCTTGCTAGTGCCCTGGCAGCAGAACGTTCCGGGCACCGGCCGCATCGTCGCCTATACCCCCACCGAAAGGCAGCAGAACATCGAGGCACCGATCGATGGCCGCGTCGTCAAGTGGGGGGTGCGCGAGGGGTCGCGGGTGCAAGCCGGCGACCTCATCGTCGAGCTCTCGGACAACGATCCCTCGCTTATGGTGCGCCTGCGCGAAGAGCGGGATGCCGTGCGCGAGCGCCTCGAAGCCGCGCGGGCCCGCGTCAGCTCACTTGAGGACCGTATCGCTTCGCTGTCAGGGTCACGCAATGCCGCGATCGGTGCGGCTTCCTCGCGCTCGCGCATGGCTCGCGATCGGCTAGAGGCGGCAAGCCAGGCCCTGTCCGCGGCCGAAGCGACGCAGCGCACGTCTCAGCTCAACCTGGATCGCCAGCAGCAGCTGTACGAAAAAGGGCTCAGCTCGACGCGGGCCCTGGAGCTCGCCGACCTAGAGGCTGTCCGCACCCGCACCGAGGTCGATCGGGCGCGGGCCGCGCTGTCCGCTGCACGTAGTGAGCTCTCGGCGCTGCGATCGGACCAAGCTCGCGTGACGACCGATGCGCATGCGCTGCTGGAAGATGCCCGCGCCTCTCGCGCCGCCGCGCTGTCCGAGGTTGCCAATGCCACCGCCGAGCTGGCGCGAACCGAGGTTCGCGTGGCCCGTCAGTCGACGCAGATCGTCAAGGCGACGATGACCGGCACCATCCTGCGTCTGGTCGGTGGGTTGGGCGGCGAGATGGTCAAGGCCGGTGATCCGCTGGCGGTCTTGGTACCCGATACCGAGGCCCGCGCCGCCGAGGTGTGGATTGATGGCAACGACATGCCGCTTTTGGCCGACGGACGGCAGGTGCGGCTGCAGTTTGAAGGCTGGCCCGCCGTGCAGTTCGTCGGCTGGCCCTCGGTGGCGATCGGCACCTTCCCCGGTCGCATTGCCCTCATCGACGCCGCTGACAACGGCAAAGGTAAGTTTCGCATCCTGGTGGTGCCCGACGAATCGGCAGGGGGCGTAGGCCACTGGCCCTCGGGGCGATACCTGCGTCAGGGCGTGCGCGTCAACGCGTGGGTGCTGCTGGGTCGCGTGCGCCTCGGCTACGAGCTGTGGCGCCAGTTCAACGGATTTCCACCGGTGATCGCCACCGAAGAGCCCGGCCTGGGAGACAAAGCCAAAGCCAAGACAACGGAGTCCAAGTGATGTACACGCCGCTGCCTTGTCCGGATCACATCTATGCCCCGTGCGCTGCCCCCGATCGCAGCCCAACTGTCGCCGCTTTACCCCAAAAAGTCGCGCGTCGGCCCCGCGCCCTGCGGATCGGGCTGTGGGGGCTGGGAGTCCTCGGTCTGGTCGGTCTGATACCGTCCCTGCCGTCTCTGGTCGCTGCTGGCGAAGCCCCAGTCGCCGCCACCCAGTCCGTCGCTGCGGGTGGGGGCCCGCTGCTGTTGGCTGAGGTCGCTCAGTCGATCGAGAGCTTCTATCCCCTCATCGAAGCCGCGCAGCGCGATCTGCAAGTTGCCGAGGGAGAGCTGCAGACCGCGCGCGGAGCATTTGACCCCGTGGTGCGGGCGCGAGGGGATGGCGCCCCGCTCGGTTACTACCAGAGCGGTCGCGTCGATCTCTATGTCGAGACCCCGACCCCCTGGTGGGGCACGACCTTCTTCGGCGGCTACCGAGCTTCTTTCGGCAAGTTCGCCGACTACGACGGCAAGCTCGAAACCAACCAGTACGGCGAGCTGCGCGGTGGGGTCCAGGTGCCGCTGTGGCGAAACGGTCCGATTGATCGTCGGCGAGCCAACATCGCCCGTGCCGAGATCGGGCGCGGCTCGGCCAGCGCCGGTGTGACGCAGCAGCGCATCGAGTCCCTGCGCATCGGTTCGCTTCGTTATTGGGACTGGCTCGCCGCCGGGCTGCGCTATCGGACGGCCAACTCGCTCCTGACCCTCGCGACGACCCGCGATGAGCAGATGGCAGTCCGCGTGCAGCGTGGCGATCTGGCGAACATCGAGCGCACCGACAACCGCCGGGCCCTCTTGCAGCGCCGCGGGCTGGCGGTGCTGGCCGAGCGCGGTCAGAAGCAGGCCGCCATCGAGCTCTCGCTCTACCTGCGGGGCAGCGACGGTACGCCGCAGGTCGTCGAGCCGGTACGCCTGCCGGGGGATTTCCCGCGCCCGCCGAACGGCGGGATCGACACCAGCCCCGCCCGTATCGACCGCGATGTTGAATGGGCCCTGCAGAAGCGCCCCGAGATCGAGCGCCTGCGTCTGGCTCGCGAACAGCAGCGCGTCGAGCGGGACTGGGCCAGGAATCAGCAGGCCCCGGCGATCGATGCCCAGATGGCGGTGTCGCAGGACTTCGGGCCCGGCTCTGACACTCGGTCTCCGACGGTGCTGGAAGGATCTCTGGTCATCGACATCCCAACCATCAATCGGGCCGCGCGTGGACGCGTCGCCGCGGCGCAGGCCGCGATGGCCCGCGTCGATGCGCAGCTACGCCTGCAGCGCGATCGCATCGGCGCCGAGGTCCGTGACATGCTCTCGGCCCTGTCGGCAGCGGCGGAGCGCGTCCGCTTAGCGGCGGACGAAGTACGCACCGCCCGCGAGGTCGAAGTCGCTGAGCGCGAAAAATTTGCTCTTGGCGACAGCACGCTCTTCGTCGTCAACCTGCGCGAACAGGCGACCTTCGAAGCCGCGCTGCGCGAGATCGATGCCCTCGCCGACTTCCAGCGAGCGCTGACAACCTATCGTGCGGTGCTGGTAAAGCCCGACGCCGAGCCGTAGAGCTAGCTCTTCTTCTTGGCGGCCAGGATGATGCGGGCGAAGGCGCCGCCCGCTTCTTGGGCGAGGTACTGCAGACCAGGCAGGAGGGGGCGCAGATCGCCCTTGAGCTCATCGACGTAGAGCACGCCAATGCTGCGGTTTCCGACGGTCAGCGGTAGATACAGCTGGCTGCCATCGGTGCTGCCGAGCGAGGTCTTGAGCGACTGGTTGGCCGGCGTATCGGCCAGAGGACCCAGGAAGGCCTGGCGCGCGCTCATGACGTCAGCGAAGGGCGAGGGCTCATCCGTGGCAATCGAGAACCACTTCAGGCTCATCACGATGTGATCCGGCCCGCGGCCATCGAGGCAGGCCAGCTGTTTTTGCTGCTGCACAAACAGCGCTGCGGCATCGCCCAGCTCACCGGCACAGTCGAGCAGGGTGCTGACCACCTGATCGCGCTCAGAGGCCGCGCGGACGCGATCGATGTACTTGGCAAAGCGCGCCGCTTCTTTCGGCGGGCCATCGCTAGCCGCGGCGGGAGCAGGCGCCCCACCGGGATTCAACGCGCGGGCCAGGGCCTTTAGCGCTTGCGGGTCGACATCGCCGCCGGCTGCGGCTGCACCCGGGCTCTCGGCTGCGGGCTTGGCCGGGCTCATCGCCGCCGGGGCTGCCGCGGGCTTGGCTGGCGCCGGCTGCGGCGTGGCCACAACCGCTGGCTTGGCGACTACTGGGGCCGCTGCCGCGGGTTTGGTCGCCACTGGAGCCACCACCGGCTTGGCCGCCGCCGGGGTCGCCGCGGGCTTGGTCGCCGCCGGAGCTACCGCTGGCTTCGCTGCTGCCGGAGCCGCTGCTGCCGGCTTGGTCGCTGCCGGAGCCGCCGCCGCCGGAGCTGCCGCCGGCTTGGTCGCCGCCGGAGCCGCTGCTGCTGGGGCTGCTGCCGCTGCGGGTTTGGTGGCCGCCGGGACTGCCGCTGCTGGGGCTGCCGCCGCGGGAGCTGCCGCCGGCTTGGTCGCCGCCGGAGCTGCTGCCGCCGGAGCCGCCGCGGGCTTGGTTGCCGCCGGAGCCGCTGCCGCCGCGGGCTTGGCCGCCGCTGGAGCTGCCGCCGCCGCGGGCTTGGTCGCCGCTGGAGCTGCCGCTGCTGGAGCTGCCGCCGGAGCTGCTGCGGGTTTGGTTGCCGCTGGAGCTGCCGCGGGCTTGGTGGCCGCCGGAGCTGCTGCTGCGGGAGCCGCCGCGGGCTTGGTCGGCGCTGGAGCTGCCGCCGCGGGAGCCGCCGCGGGCTTGGTCGCCGCTGGGGCTGCCGCCGCGGGAGCCGACGCCGGCGGAGCTGCCGCTGCTGGGGCTGCTGCGGGCTTGGTGGCCGCGGGAGCCGCTGCGGGTTTGGCCGCTGCTTTGGCTGCGGGCGCTCCCCCTCCGGCCCCAGGCTTGCCCAGCTGGACACCGTAGTGGGTCCGCAGCGCTTCGCGCATGGCTGTCGGTGAGGCCACCGCTCGCTGGACCTGCCGCTGCGTGTAGGCAGCGACCTCGTCCGCCGCCCGGTCATCCGTCGGATCGACCATGGCGAGCGTCAGGTTTCCCGTGCTGTCCAGGTCTGTCGGGATAACCCGCAGCTCGGCCGCCATATGCGGCGGCACGTTGGACAGCACGTCCCTGGGCACACGAGCCAAGGCGGCGGCGGAGACCCGCGCAATGTTCAGGTTCTTCTGAAAGGCTGCGACGAGGTGTTCCTCGTCTAGCAACCCCAGGCGCACGATGGCTTCACTGATCGTTCCCCCATCGCGCTGCTTAAGAGCCTGAGCGGCCTGTAGGCCCTGCTTGGTGAGTACCCCTGTACGAAGAAAGATATCGGCAGCTTTCTCTGGCACAGTATGTCACTTTCCACGCTGACAAATTTCTGTCAAGAACCGAACAATTGTGAGTCGGAGAGATCCCCCCAAACGGACCCCGACCTAGCCCTGCCTCCCCACGCGTTTGGCCGCCGATCGCTTCCAGCGTCTAAAAGACGATCAGCGCTGTCACGCCGGCGCTGGCCAGCGCCAAAACGATCCCGATCAGCACAAGATATATCAACGGCAGGTTCGCCATGCGATCGAGGAATCCCATCGGCGCGGCGGGTTGCGCCCCACCTGCGGCCGGCTGCCCTCCTGGCACGGCCTGCGAGGCGATCGGATTTAGCGAGCTAGAGCTTGCAGCCTGCCCGGGAGGCGCAAAGGCCTGCTGCCCTGACGGGGTGGGTACTGGCTGCCGGGGCGCGCTGCCCTGGCCGGTGCTTGACCCACGGCTTGTCGGCTGCGGCGTTTTATTCGGCGCTGGCTCACCAAAGCTCGGCTGCCGGCCGGCGGCCATGTCGGCCACAAACTGCTTCGGATCGATGATCGGTAGCGCCATCGACACCGGCAGGTTGGCCAGCGGGGCGTTCTCTTGGTTGATGCCGCGCACCGGAGGCGGCGGTGGCGTCAGCGACTTGCTCGTCTGATTCTTTTTTTCTTCCGTCTCAGTCGGGCCGTCGTCGATCTCTTCGATCTCTTCTTCAACCAGCGCGCCGTAGTTTTCAGCGAGCTGGCTGGCTTCGCTCTGCTCGGCGTCGGGCTGGTTGAAGGCACCGCTCTCGATGCGCCGGATCAGCTCTTCCTGCTCTTTGATCTGATCGGCAAAGTTGCTCTCTAAAAATCGCGCGAGGTCCGTCGATTTGCCGCGGACCTGGCTCTTGCGCATGGCGTGCTCAAGCGCTTCTTGCATCGCTTCCGCCGTCGGGAAGCGATCTTCCTTCTTGCGCGCCAGCGCCTTCATGATCACGGCCGAGATCTGCGGCGTCACCGCCGGCGAGACCGAAGCGGGATCGGGAATCTCGCTCTTGATGATCGCTTCGTAGGTTTCAAACGCGTTCTGGCGTTTGAACAAGCGACGCGATGTACACAGCTCGAACAGGATGATGCCGAGCGCGTAGATATCGGTGCGGCGATCGATGCCTTCCCCGGTGCACTGCTCGGGGCTCATATAGGCGAACTTGCCTTTAACCGTTCCGGCCTTGGTCTGCGTCGCGCGGCCTTCCGCCTTGGCGATGCCGAAGTCCAGCACCTTGACGAAGCCTTCGTAGGTCAAAAGCAGGTTCTGCGGCGACACATCGCGGTGGATGATGCCCATGTCGCTGCCGTCGGGCAGCTTGGTCTCATGCGCGCTGTGCAGGCCGGCGCAGGCTTGGGCCACGATGCCGCAGGCGACTCCTTGCGGCACTTCCCCCAGGCGCTGCGCCGCCATGCGTCCTACCTGCGCCACCGAGAGGCCCGTCACGTACTCCATGGCCATAAAGTACTGGCCATCGGCCTCGCCAAGATCCAGGACCTGGACGACGTTCGAGTGCGAGAGCCGCGCATTGATGCGCGCCTCGTCCAGGAACATCTGAACGAACTCTTTATCACCGACCAAGTTCTGCAGCAGGCGCTTGACGACGACGAGCTTCGAGAAGCCATCCGTGCCCGCCATGCGGGCCAGATAGATCTCGGCCATCCCGCCCGTGGCCAAGTGCGCCAGGAGCTCGTACTTCCCAAACTTCGGTGATAACAGCTGCTCCAGGAGCTAGACCTCCATGATCTCCGCTTGCTTCTTGTCGCTGATCACATCGACTTGCTTGGTCGCGTCGTCGATCTTGGTCTGGATCTTCTCCACACCCTTTTTTACGTCGTCTTCCGGTACCTTGCCGGCCTTGCCGGCACCTTCCAGTGTCTCGCGCGCCGTCTGACGGCACTTGCGCACCGCGACCTTGGCGTCCTCGGCGTGCTTCTTGACCTGCTTGACCAGCTCTTTTCGGCGATCGGCAGTCAGGGCCGGGATCGGCAGGCGCACCAGCTCAGAGTCCGGTTGCGGATTGATCCCCAAGCTGGCGGCGCGGATGGCCTTTTCGATCTCGGGAATCAGGCGTTTTTCCCAGGGCTTGACGACTAGGAGGCGCGGCTCAGGCACGCTGACGTTGGCCACCTGATTTAGGGGCGTCGGCGTGCCGTAGTAGTCGACTCGGATGCCATCCAGCATCGTGGCATTGGCGCGTCCGGTACGGACCTTGGAAAGATCCCGGTTAAGGGCTTCCATGGCCTTGGCGATGTCGGCGTCAAGGGACTTGAGGACATCGTTAACCATCGTTTTGCATCCTCTCTTGCGGGAAAAATTCAGTCAAGTTCAGCGCGGTTCCGTCGAATACGGGGGCGCCTGGGACTTGGTTCGTGGGGTTTAGGGGCGCGGTCTAGGCCTAGTCAACGCGCGTGCCGATCGAGTCATCGCCGCTTGCAACGCGAGCGATGTTCCCGGCCTGGTGCAGATCGAAGACGATCACCGGCAGCTTGTTGTCACGGCACAGGGCGATCGCCGTCGAGTCCATGACCTTCAGGTTGCGCTGCAGGACCTCAAGATAGGTCAGGTGCGAGAAGCGAACGGCATCGCTGTGCTTCAGGGGATCCTTGTCGTAGATGCCATCGACCTTGGTGGCCTTCAGCAGCACGTCAGCGTGGATCTCCATCGCTCGCAGCGCGGCGGCGGTATCCGTCGTGAAGTAGGGATTGCCGGTGCCGGCAGCGAAGATCACCACCCGGCCTTTTTCGAGGTGGCGGATGGCGCGGCGGCGGATGTACGGCTCGCAGAGCTCGCGCATCTCGATCGCGGACAGCACGCGCGTCGGCAGGCCGGTGCGCTCGATCGCGTCTTGCATCGCCAGCGCATTCATCACGGTGGCCATCATCCCCATGTAGTCGGCGGATGCGCGATCCATGCCGTGCTGCGTCGAAGCGGCGACTCCGCGAAAGATGTTGCCGCCGCCGATTACCAGCGCGACCTGCACCCCCATGCCGTGGACGCTCTTCACCTCCTCGGCCATGCGATGCAGGATCGCGGGATCAATGCCGAACTTCTCGCGCCCCATCAGCGCTTCGCCCGAGAGCTTCAGCAAGACGCGCTGGAACTTCGACTTGCGATCGGAACTCTCTTTTACGGGGGCGCTTTCTGACTTAGAGGGAGGCGGGTTCATGTGCCGGTGGGGGGTAGGGGTGGGCGGCACCGGCGCTGGCCGAGGCCGGATCTCGGCGGCTTAGTGCGCGGCCTTTTCGACCTGCGCCGCGACTTCACTGGCGAAGTCTTCGCTCTTCTTCTGCATTCCTTCGCCAAGCGCGTAGCGCACGAAGCGACGAATTGAGATCTTCTCGCCGGTCTTCGCCGACAGCTCGAGCATCAGCGAGCGGATGTCCTTCGTCGGATCCTTGACGAACTCCTGATCGAGCAAGCAGATGTCCTTCTTCCACTTCTTGATCTGGCCTTCGACGATGTTGGCGATGATGTTCTCGGGCTTGCCCTTCTGGTTCTCACGCGCTTTTTCCATGTGAAAGGCGCGCTCTTTTTCGACCGCTGCCGCCGGGATCTCATCATCCGAGACGAAAAGCGGGAAGGGATCGCGACCCGCGATATGCATCGCGATGTCTTTGCAGAAGTTCTTGAAGTCGTCGGTGCGGGCCACGAAGTCGGTCTGGCAGTTGACTTCGAGCAGTACGCCGATCTTGCCCCCGAGGTGGATGTACGACTGAATCGCGCCCTCGGTGGCGACGCGGGTCTGGGCCTGGCCGGCCTTGGTGATGCCTTTCTTGCGCAGCCAGTCCGCCGCCTTCTCCAGGTCGCCGCCCGTCTCTTCGAGGGCTTTCTTGCAGTCCGACATGCCCGCCATCGAGCGGTCACGCAGCTCTTTCACCATTGCCGCAGTGATCTGGGCCATTTGTCTATCTCTCCTAGAAACTCGTGTGAAGGGATCTGCTGGCGCTCCCGTGACCCCTGCCGGACCTAGCGAGGTAGCTAGAGGACGGACAGGGGAATGAGGAGCGGACAGGGGTTCAGATTCGGAGGGGTTCGTCGCGTGGCGCGATGACTATCCCTCGTCCTCTTCGCCACCGCTGACGGTGACCGAGTGCGGCGTCGCAGCAGCGGCTGGCTGGCCCCGCAGGCTGCCACGGCGGCGGGTCTCAACCTTGGGACCGTCACCAGGGGCGGCAGCCGCGCGCTCGGCCTGCGCCTGGCTCGGAGCCTGCGCCTGGCCATGGCCACGCCCTTCATCGCTGGGCTCGTGTCGCTGCGTCGCCGCTCGCTCGCGCCCAATGCGGCTGCCGACGACGCAGGCATCAGCGATCTTGCCGGTAAACAGCTTGATGGCGCGGATGGCATCGTCGTTGCCGGGGATCACATAGTCCAGCACGTCGGGATCGCAGTTGGTATCGGCGATTGCGATGACCGGGATCTCCAGCTTGCGGGCTTCGGAGATCGCGATGTGCTCTTTCTTGGCGTCGATGACGTAGATCGCCGAGGGCACATCCGACAGGTTCTTGATACCGCCGAGCGCTTTCTCCAGCTTCTCGCGCTCGCGCATGCGCGTCAGGACTTCCTTCTTGCCCAGGCGATCGAAGGTGCCGTCTTCGGCCATCTTCTCCAGCGTGCGCAGGCGCTCGATCGAGCCCTTGACGGTGCGGAAGTTGGTCAGCGTGCCACCCAGCCAGCGGTGGGTCACGAAGTACTGCCCAGCCCGCATCGACTCTTGCTGAATGACTTCCTGCGCCTGCTTCTTGGTGCCGACGAACAGCAGCGTGCCGCCGTTGGCAATCGTATTGACGATGAAGTTGTAGGCGCGGTTGAACAGACGAACCGTGTGCTGCAGGTCGATGATGTGGATGCCGTTTCGCGACCCGAAGATGTAGGGCTTCATCTTGGGGTTCCAGCGCTTGGTCTGGTGGCCGAAGTGAACACCGGCCTCAAGGAGCTGGCGCATCGTGATCGGCGTCTCGGCTCCCGCTCCGCTCTGCATCGCTTCTTGCATCGTTTCCATGAACTCGCTCTCCTGGGCTCGGCCCGCAGGCCTGCCGTCTTCTGTACTGCGTTGGGTCGTTTTGCCTCCGCCCTGTCTGGTTCAAAGAAGACCTCGAACCGGCGCTACCTCAGCCAACGCTGTAGAAGCCGGCGGCGGCTGCCACCTGAGCTCTTCCAGCGCCATGCCCACGACCGCGCAACAAGGCGTGTGAAGTTAATTTCCTAAAGGCTGGAAACCCTTATCACGCCCGAATGCCCGAAGGCAACAAGTTGCCGCACGTCTCAGAGAGCTCAGGTAACCGGTTACCAGTAACCGGCTGGCTGCGCCTAGCTGTGGGGTCTGCTCGCTGTGTTTGGCTGGCCGACAAAGTTGTGTGTAAGGGCGAGCCGGGCTGGGCGTTATAGACGCAAGAGGCACAAGGGGGGGGAGACTCTCAGCCGGTGAGCAGAGCTTTGGGTGTAGAAGCGGTCGGGCCGTCGTCAATCCGGCGAGACTCAGCTAAGTCCGCGATCAGCTCTGTGGAGGGAGGGCAGAGGGGGCCCTATACGCCTATACGGTAGATGCTGGACGACCGCGGCGAGGCCTCAGGTCCGCTTGGCAACACGAGGGCGGGTCGCTGTAGCCCGATCACAGACCGCGCTCAGATCGATTCCGATAGGCGCTGCGTTTTGTTTTCTGCGCTGGCCTCATTCGCACGAGGTGGCTCCGGCTTGCCTCGGACTGCGTATCCAATTTGTGGGCTCGGCTGGCGTAGATAGCTTCCCGAAACGGGGTGATTGCCACGAAAAAGCGACTAGCGTATGATTACGACCAGCGGTCCCTTGGCTGGCAACTAGGCGAGGTTCTTAGGCTAGTCAGCAACAACCAGAGCCCACAAGACAGGAACGGCATGTCGCACGCACACCGAACTGCAACCTACCGGTCTTTTTCCTCTCGTTCTGGAGCGGCCGTTGGCTTGGCTGGTGTCGCACTGTTCGCGCTCGGATGCGCGGCATCGAACGCGGTCAAAGGGGGCATTGATAGTGCCAACTCGACCGTCAGTGGCACCAAGAGCTCGGTAGACGGCTCAAAGCAGATTGGCGGCGATCTGAAATCTGAAGCCGACAAGGCCCTGGGTAAGGGCGGTGATGCCAAGGCTGGCGGCGGCAGCGGCGAAAAGAAGGAAGACGACGACGGCAAGCGCCTGCAGGCCAAGAAGACCGACATCAACCAGCCGGTGAACGATGAGATCGACCAGACCGAAAACGATCTCGTTGACTGGAAGGCCTATAACCTTGGCAAGATCGCGGTCGGCAAGTGGGTCGCCTTCGAGCTGAACTGGGACGAGGTCGCCGTCGAGCTGAACCTGGATGTCTACGATCAGACGGGCAATCAGGTGGTGCGTTCGCCGGGACGTAGCGGTGAGCCGCGCAAGAAAGTGCAGCTGAAGGTCGAGACCCCGGGCATCTATTACGCCAAGATTTACGCCCTTGGGAAGACCGACAAGACCGTCTATACCGTGACGCTGCGTACCAAGGATGGACCTCTGGCGGCGCCGATCGCCGTGCTCGCCAAGGGCAAGAAAGACGAAGGCGGAGGCGCGGCTGCAGGCGGTGCGCCGGCAGCTGGCGGAGCACCAGGTGCCGCGCCAGGTGGAGCGCCGGGTGGGGCACCTCCGGGAGCAGCCCCAGGTGGCTATCCGCCGCCGGGCGCGTTCCCTGGGGCACCGGGTGGCTATCCGCCGCCGGGCGCGTTCCCCGGGGCACCGGGTGGCTATCCACCGCCGGGTGCCTATCCGGGCGCAGCGCCTGCGGCACCTCCTGCGGCTCCGGCAGCCCCGGCGGCCACCAAGGATGAAGGCGGGGCGGGTGGAATCCCGACAGGCGCCATCCAAGGCAAGATCGTTCAGTCGATCCGCGAGGACACCGGGCTGACGCTGTACCTAAACCAGGGCACCAAAGCGAAGGTGAAGGTCGGCATGACCGGCTTCATCCTGGTCGGCGGTGAGGGCGGCGAGAAGCTAGAGGGCGGCACGTTCACCATCACCAAAGTGACTGGTGATGCACAGTCGGTGGCCACCACCAAGCTGAGCAAGCCGCTCGGCAAGAACAACCGCTTCTACATCGCGAAAGACAAAAAGTAGGGCGGCGATCTGCCTGCTCGAACTGACCGAATTTCTACTCTGAGCCGAGGCGAAAACTGAGATGGCGCTGCGAGCGAAACTTCTGCGGATGGTGATTGCGGCCGTGGTCCTGATCGGCGCGAACGCGGGCTGCCCCAAGAACACTGGGGGCGGGAAGCCGGGACCAGACCCAGACACCAACAGTGGCCCGGACGCCAAGCGTGGCGGTGCCAAGCTGATGTACATCAACAAGCCAGAGACCGACTCGGTGAGCTGGCCGAAGCTTTTGCGCACCAAGTGGAAGCGCATCGACATCACGGTGCCCGGCACGCAGAACATCCTCGACTGCGAGCTGCGCATCGATAACACCGGCGCCGATCTGAACATCGACGTGTTCAACAGCCTGGGTACGCAGATCGGCTTCTCGCCGGGGCCAGCGCCGAACAAGCTAAAGAAGCTGGCGGTGCAGATCGACGAGCTAGGCACCTACTTCGTCCGCATCCAAGCGGCGCAGCCGAAGGATGAGTCGGACTTCTCGGCCCTGTGCGCCTGGGAAGAAAAGGTCGAGCCGCCGACGCCGACGCCGGGCCCGCGTCCGCCGCGTCCGCCGCGTCCGGGCAAGCCGGATGCGCCCGCCCCGAAGGAAGAGACGCTGGAGGAGAAGGCCGAGAAGGGTACGGAAGGCCGCATCATCCAGTTCTCGCGCGAAGGCGACAAGGCGGTGCTGGTCATCGACAAAGGCAGCAATGCCGGGGTGCGTACAGGCACAGAAGGCACCGTGCTGGCTGGCAAGTCCGGCCGTGAGCCGCTGGCTGGCGGCACCTTCCGTGTCACCAAGGTGATCGATGACTCGAAGTCGCAGGCCGAGTCGAATGTCAAATCGATCGGCAAGAACAACCGCGCCGTGCTGTTCCTGAAGTAGGGGAGCGGGCAGCCCTCAAGCAGGCCGCTGTCGGGGCCGGGGCCGCCGCGGAACGATGCGCTTAGCCAGTCGCTACACCCAAGCGCTGGCTATTTTTGCTTGAAGGAGAAGGCTGAATGTCCACGCCGGGTCAGAACGATCCCCTGGTCGGGAAAGTCCTCGCGGATCGCTTCGAGATCCTAAGTCGTATCGGCGAGGGCGGCACGGGCGTTGTCTACAAGGCCAAGCAGATCACGGTCGACCGCACCGTCGCGATCAAGGTCTTGGGCGCCCATGTCTCGTCCGACCCGACGTGGGTCAAGCGCTTCCATAATGAGGCACGAGCAGCGGCTCGTCTCGACCACCCGAACACGGTGCGCCTGATCGACTTTGGCGAGACGAAAGAGGGCCTGCTGTTCATTGCCATGGAATTCCTCCATGGCCGGGCGCTCTCCGACGAGATTGTCCGCTTGGGCAAGCTGCCGGTGCAGCGTGCGCTGCGCATCCTGTCGCAGGTCTGTCAGTCGCTGCAAGAAGCCCACGGGCAGGGCATCATCCACCGCGACATCAAGCCGGACAACGTCTTCCTCGTGGAGATGAAGGGCGGTGGCGATTTCGTCAAGGTGCTCGATTTTTCCGTCGCCAAGATGGAAGACAACGCGCAACAGACGCGAGCCGGCACGGTGTTTGGCACTCCAGCGTACATGAGCCCAGAGCAAGCGCGGGGCGTAAAGCTCACACCGCACTCAGACATCTATGCCTGCGGCATCGTCGCCTACGAGATGCTGACCGGCAAGCCGCCGTTTGAGGCCGCGCTGCCGATGGAAGTGGTCATGATGCACCTGCGCCAAAAACCGGCGCCGCTCGTCGGCTTTCCCGAGCCGGTGGCGCGCTTGGTCATGAAGGCGCTGGAGAAGACCCTCGATCGCCGCCAGCAGAGCGCCGACGAGATGCATCGCGAGTGCCTGCAGGTGCTGGATCAGCTCTTCCCGGGACAGACGCCGAGCGCGGGCTTGCCCGCTGTCGAACCGGCGACGAGGATGGGTCCAGTGTCGGGGCCGCAGCCGGTGCAGAGCGTGCCGTCGTCGTCTGGTGCACCACCGATGGCTCCTCCTCCGGCCGCTGGTCCGCCTCCCGCTGGCCCGCCGCCCATGGGACTGCCGCCACCTGCGGCCCCACCACCCACCGGAGCCACTCCCCCGGCTGCCGGTCCACCTCCGGCTGCCGCACCGCAGGCCTCGCCCGAACAGAAAACGGTGTACGGACAGGCGGCCCCGAACTTGCCGCCTTCCGCCCCTCCGGCAGGCGCTGCGAATCGGACCCAGGCCATCGATGCCTCGGGCGGAGGGATCAGCAGCACGGTCTTTATGCCGGGCGGCGGAGCGGGCGGCACGGCCCTCTCGCCGCAGGCCATCATCGCTCGCCAGCAGGCCACGGCGCCGAGGAAGCGCGGCGGGAGCGCGGGACCCAAGCCCCTGTTCTGGGTGGGCTGGGCACTCATCGGTGTATCGCTAGGCATGCTGTTGCACGTCCTTTTCACTTAACCCCTAAGCCCCAGCTCCCTCGGGCGAGAGCGGTCGAGGCCCTGCGATGTTTTTCGGCGAGCTCCGCGCGCTAACTAGAGAAGAAGCAGCCGCCCAGGAGCAGTTCAACGCGCGCATCCGTCGCGATGCTGACCCGCGTGTTCTTTCGCGGGTCGATCGTTGGCTCCACGCGCGCATGTTGCCCTCGCGGGAGCTGCCGCAGGCGTTGCGACCACAGTGCACCCACTTCGACAACGTGCTCAAAGACTGGCACGTGGGCTATCTGGCGGTGCGCGAGCTGGAAGAGGTGCCGCACGAGCTACGGCAAGATCTGGCCGAGCGTGCACCGCAAGCCATCCTGCGCGATATCTATCGACCGGTTCATCGCGAAAAGTTTATCGAGCGCACGGTGCATGAGATCGAGCTGGATCCGGCGGGACAGCGGGCTTATGCCGAGGCCAAGGCGGGACTCAAGCGCGAGCCTCTGCCGCAGATCGAGTCGAGCGTCGCGCTGATGATGACTGAGGGGCGCCGGCGTCGCCGCTTCCTCAAGCGACCCTGGCTGCCGTATCGCCCCGACGACGCGCCGCGCTTTCATACGCCGCAGTTCATGCCCTTTGGCGCCGTCTGGGACGACCGCGACGAGTCGAATCCCGAGAGCGATGGTCCGGTCGACGATACTGAATCAGCGGCCCGCGCCGCGTTCCACAGCCGCTGGGGCAGCGAGAGCCAGGTTGCCGTGGACGAAGACGCGGACGAGTAGACTTCGGGCATGAGGGGTCTGCACAGCGGCCGCGCGAGCCCGCTGTGGTTGCTCCCGGCACCACGGCCATCCCCGTCGGTCAAGGCGCGGCCCGCACGAGCGAATCGAGCTTGGGCAGCGAGCGGCGCTCGGTGTTTCGCTTTGGGCGGTGAATCGCCATAGTTAGCGAGGGCAAATTGCTTTACCATCGTCCCCATGGCTGATCTGCGAACTCTGCTGCGCTCGACTCTCCAGGTGCTGGCCGTGTCTTCCCTTTGGCTCGCGGGGGCTGGCTGTCCCAAGCCGCCGCCGCCCAAGTTGCCACCCAAGGAAGTTCCGCGCGTCAATCAGCTGATCGATTCGACGGGTGAGCGGCAGGACGTGATTGCCGACGCTGTGCAGGCCGGCAGCAACCAGGCCCGCATCACCTACAACTGCGGCGCTCCGCACAGCCAAGGGGTCGATGGCAAGGACGTGCTGAACGTCGAAGCCTCGAAGTGCGAGTTCAACCCCAAAGAAAAGACGCTGGTACTCTCGAACGGCTCAGCGACGGAGTGCCCGACCTTCCTCCTGACGATCACCGACTACAAGGGGCCAGGCACCTACAACACCTCGGCCCTGGGCAAGATCAGCCTGGGCACGGCGAAGCTGCGTCAGCCGATCTGCAAGTGGGAAGGCAGCCTGTGCATGGACTGGAATGGCGCCGCGGGGCCGCACCCCGACGCTAGCTGTACCATTGAAGTTGGGCAGGATGGCGGACTGCAGTACGGCACCGGCGGCGCCACGATCACCGGTACCTTTGTCTGCGATAACTTCACGTCGCCGTATAAGGGCTGCGCCGGCTCACCCGCCAAGGCGAGCTGTGTCGTCAGTCGGGCCAGCTTCTCAATCGCCGGCTGCGCGGTGACCAGCAGCGCGGTGGCTCCGGCGGCTGGCGGTGGCAAGACCAAGCCGGGTCCCACGGGTAAGCGTCCACGTTGAGCAGGAATCTGCTGAAATTGCGCCGGCTCGGTCTGATGTTATTGACAGCACGCGCAAACAACGTTACTCGCGCCGCTATGCCGTATCGGCCCTCTCCCGCACGTCGTTGGCTTGTTCGCCGGCTGCCGCTCTTGGCCATGCTGTCTTTGGCCTCGTGCCAGCGGGCTGGGCACAGCGAACCGGCGACGCGGGGCGGCTTGCTGTCGGATGGGCGTCAGCTCACGCGCAGCGAGGTGATGCTGCAGCTGGTGTCGGGCTCGCATAGTGAAGTGGCGGCTCGGCTGGGACCGCATCGCATCGAGTCGGTGACGCGCTACACCGTGACGCCTTTATCCTCGCCGAAGGCCGGCCCCGACGTTGTGGCGGGCTTCCGCGCCGATACCCCGGTTCAGCCCTATGAAGGCCCCGGCGCCTGGGAAAGCGTCGCCTCCTCACTCGAGGAGAAGCGGGTCATCGAGCTAGACGAGGGCGGGCGGCTGCGACTGAGCAACCAGAACGACCACGGCTATGGCATCGAGGCGGTGGTCGATGGACACTATCTGTACATGCGGATGCAGCACGCCCCGTTTGTCCGTCGTGTGCCTGAGGGAGACGAGGTCGAGCGTCTGCGCGCCCTCGGCTATGAGTCAGGGTCGTCGCTGCTAGAGACCGTCGCCCACGCGCTATATCTAAGCCCGCCGAGCGAGACCAGTCGCTTGGGCCGACCGGCCTGGGCGGTGGCGCTTTCGCGACAAGAGGGCGAAGGCTCGCGTCGGGGGACGAGCCCAGCAGTTCCCGGCAAGGCCTGGCGCGAACAGGTCTTGGTCGAAGCCATCGAGGGGCAAGCTGTCGTCGATCGACAGCGCGGCACGCTGCTGGAGCTAAAGCTCAGCGTGCGCTTCTCGGCACCGCGGGGACCGGTTCCGGCCGGTACTCCCAGCGTCGAAGGCGAGCGCGTTCAGGTCGAGGCGCAGCACGAGCTTCACGTCGTCTCTATCGGCAAGCGAGCCGAGGCGATCAGTCCGCCGAGCGAGTGGATCGATCCGCCGATGCGGCCCCGGCCCGCCTTGGATAAACAGGAACTTCTCAGCGGCTTGACCGGCGGCCATAGCGCCGGAAGGCCGTAGCCAGCCGCGCAGGATCACGCTGCGTGGCAGGGAGGCAGGATCGTGTCAGACAATCCTAGTCAAAGCGGCAGCCCAGGGCAGAGCGAGACCGGCTCGGACCCCAACCCGACGAGCCATCTCGATGCGCATCGCAGCGTCATCTTGCTGCGCAGCGTCCTCATTGGTGCGGCGACGGCGGCGCCTGCGGTGGGAGATTTCTTGGTGCCGGCGCTCAAGCGCGGGCTGATGCAGCACGTAAGCGGTCTGTGGCACCTCGATATCGATGATGCGGCGATCGAGGCCCTGCTGGCCGAAAACGACAAGGTGCACCGCCTGTCGATGCTGACCATGGTCGGCGGCTTCTTGACGGTGCTGCGTAAGACCGGACGCCTGCGTCGGCTGTTCGTCGGCTTCACCATCCTGCGCGGCGTCGAAGAGACCAGCCGGGCCTTCCACTTGGCGACGCTGCTCGATCACTACTGCGCCCGCCACAGCGTCGGTGCAACGATTCACGAGCGCGAGGCCAAGCGACTGCGCGAG